>NZ_JBIEKI010000004.1:0-327726 GCF_043497085.1 Halobacillus sp. B23F22_5
CAAGAAAAAACCAAGGTAGTAGATGCGAAAAAAGAGCCATTCACATTTCTAGGGTATGAATTCATTGGAGATATTCGAAGAATAGACCCAAAGAAAGAAGCAAAGTTCAAGAAAAGAGTGAAAGAGATTACTCGAAGAAATCAGACAGTTGATATCCAGACGCTTATCCAAGAAAAGCTAAACCCCTATCTTCGAGGGTGGGCAAACTACTTCCGATATGGGAATGTGAAAACCAAATTCGATGAGTGGGATAGTTGGATAAGAAGAAGGCTGAGAATGGTTCAATTAAGAAGCTGGCGTAAAGTAAAGAACCTCCATCGCCTTTTGAGAAGAAAGGGATGGAGGGAAGAAAGTTTACGTGGTATTCGCATGTTTGCATGGCGAAGTTCCAAGAGTCCCATGGTACATGCAGCACTAGATAACAAGTTCTTTTCAGAACTTGGACTGGTGAGTCTTTTATCTGTTTACGATGAACGTTATCTCTAAAAGAGATATATGGGAAGAGCCGCATGCGAAGGTCCGCACGTGTGTGCTCTGTGAGAGGCGTGGTCAGTAATGGCGACGCCTACTCGGTTACGCAGAAAGGTGGCTGATGTCATGCAACCAGCATTTGTTCTGTTTGAACAGGATAGATTGTTTGAAGCGGTTTTCCTTGAACGGCCTAATCGTTTCATTTTACACTGTCGGTTAAAAGATAATGATCATACCATTCGTGTGCATCTTCCTGATCCGGGCAGGTTAACTGGCTTATTATTACAGGGAGCGGCCATTATTGTGAGATATCACGATGATCCGAACAGAAAAACAGCCTGGTCGGCAGTAATGATAGAAGATAAAATAACGAATACTATGGTTTCTTTAAACACACAGCTTGCCAATCAATTAGTCGAAAAAGCGTTACAAAATTCAGTGATTCCTTCCTTGAAAAATTATAAGTTTCTAAAAAGAGAATATACAATGGGACCTTCACGGTTCGATTTCCTGCTTGAAAACAGAAACAGGAAGATGATACTGGAGGTTAAAAGTGTCACCATGAGAGAAGATAATGTAGGAAAGTTTCCTGATGCTGTCACCAAACGGGGAAAAAAACATGTGGAAGAACTGACGCAGATACAGCAGGAGGGAGAAGTGGACACTGCCATATTATTTGTCGCTCAGCGGAATGACGTAACTGCAATTACAACAGCGGATGATATTGACCCAGCCTTCAGTGTGGCTTTGAAACAAGCGGCGGTTCACGGAGTGACAGTCCTTGGCATTACATGCTCCGTCGACTGGACAGGAATCAAATATGAAAATGAAATTCCTTTTCAGTATGCAACGAATAATAGTTGAGCGTGACGACCTAAAACGATATCATAGACAAATAAACTGGAAAAAGGATGGGGTAACATGATCCATAAAAACTGGGAAACAAGCAAAACGATTAAACAAATTGAATGTGTGCATAATGATGCTGAAAAATTTGTGGTAGATAAAGTACTTACACCAGGTAAAGTCTACGATGTAAAAAATGAAACGGAAGAATTTTATTTCATTCTTGATAATTCCGGAAGAATCGGTGGCTTCTACAAAGATTATTTCAAGGAAATCAACTAAGTAAGCACTCAACAAACAAAGCTAAATTAAATTTATAAAAAAGCTAGACAGCATGTGCTGTCTAGCTTTTTGGTTTGACATTTTTCCAGACATTAATCGTGAATAATACCACACTGATCATCACCAGGCTTGCTCCTATAGCAGTACCTGTTCCTAATGCTTCATTCTGTGTGACAATCATGAGTGCGAGTGACCCCATCATAATCGGCAAGCCGATATTATGAAGCCAGAAGTGCCATTTACCTAGCCTGGAAGACTCTGCTGAAGGAAATAAATAATATACAATTCCAGCTAATGTCAACGCTGTCCAGCCAAGTAAATTGATGTGGACATGAACAGGCGCAAGCGCATAATCATGGGAAATCGACATACCATAACCAAGTGCTGCCCCCAGCAAAAAATATAAAGTCGAAAGCTTAATTAATTTCACACCCATTTGTATCCCTCCTTTACACCTATATGTATGAGTCTATGGTTTCATTTAGTAACATTTCTTACTTAAGTGTGTAATGTTTTATAGGCTGTGGTTATGGGTAATTTTAACGGGATAGCAAAAAGGGAAGGATGAGAAGATGATCGTTGATAATATTCAAATTTATCGACCTTATAGTAATGACGAAGAGATATACCATATGGAAATTGAGGACGGAACAATTATCTCCCTAGCACACGGTCGTTATCAGGGGGATCAGGAGGATGTTCATGATGGCAAAGGTCGTGTAGTGACAGCCGGTTTTAATGACAGCCACATGCATTTACTTCGCTATGGGCTCCTGAAAAAAGAACTGGATTTGACCGAAGTCGCCAGCTGGCAGGAAATGAAAGAGGCTGTCCAGAACCACTATAAAGAAATGGAAGAGTATGATTGGATATTTGGAAAAGGGTTTGATGATGGATCATTTGAAGATATTGAAAAGCTGCTGACAGCAGATGATCTGGAAGAGATCTTTCCTGGAAAATACATGTATTTCATGCATCAGGATGGTCATGAATGCGTCATCAGCCGAAAAGCTTTAGAACTATTAAAAGAAGAAGAAGATTTTAAGAAAGAACCTGATATTTTCAAGGAAACAGATGAACATGGGAACTGGAATGGCCGTTTCAAGGATACGGCTGTCCATTACATCAAACGCCACTTCTGGGGTCGTTCTGTCGAGGATGCCAAAAAAGCATTGAAGAAAGCCTTTCCGCACATATCAAAATATGGCATCACCTCATTGCACACCGATGACTTGAATTTTATTGGTTCCTATGAAAAGTTGTGGCAAGCCTACACGGAACTGGAATCAGAAGGGGAATTACCTATTGATGTCCATTTGCATCACTATATCTTCGACAAAAACGATCTTGATGAATTTATAAAAGAAAATACGATGCGTACCGGAGATGGGACAGAACAAGTGAAAGTAGGAGCGATCAAGATCTTTTTAGACGGCACGCAACGCCTGCATACCTCTGCTATGCGCAATCCTTACCCTGACAAACCCGATACAGATGGAGTATTGATTTACAGCCAGGAACAATTGAATAGTATGATCAAGACTGCAGCCGAAAATAATATGCAGGTCGCCATGCATGCCATCGGGGACCGTGCGGTAGAACAAGCAGTCACCGCTTTAGAAATGCCCGAAGCAAAAACGAAAGTGCTTCGCCATCGCATTATTCATGCCCAATGTAAAGCCCCTGATTTGATCGAGCGTATGAAAAAGATTAAGCCTTATATTGAAACACAGCCTTCTTTTCTAATGGAAGAGTGGATGGATAAGGACAAATGGACGCCGGAAGATTTACTCCCTTACTGTGATGCCTTCAATAGCCTGATCAAAAGTCACATCCCAATTACATTAAGCTCCGATTTACCGATTGGGACCATAAATCCTTTAGAAAGTGTATATGCTGCTGTGACACGGACTGATTTAGATGGCAATCCTGAGGGAGGCTGGATGCCTCAGGAAAAGTTAAGCCTATCCGACAGCTTTCATAGTTTTTCCGTTACTCCGGCAGAGCTTGAATACCAGGAACACGCCAAGGGAAAAATAAAAGAAGGATTCCAGGCGGATTTTGTCCTGCTAAATAAGAATCCGTTAACAGTGGGAGATAGCGAAGTGAAAGATATAGAGGTCGAGGAAACGTGGCATCGTGGAAGGTGTGTCTTTCAAAAACAAGAAGGATAGCAAGCCGCCTTGTCAATATAGTCTCTATCCTCCATAATAAAGATAACCTGTAAAATGAGGAGATGGTCAGAGGTGAAAAAGTTATTTCTTATCCGGCATAGTGCCACGGAAGGACAACATCATGATTCTCCCTTAACGAAGTCAGGAATCAGGCAGTCACAAATGCTTGCTAATTTCCTAGAGAAAGCCGAGATCCAGCGAGTGATCTCCAGTCCATACTTTCGAGCGGTAGAAACCATCAGGCCCTATGCTGCCAATAAAGGACTGACCATTGAAATTGATGACCGTCTCCAGGAACGAATTTTAAGTAAAGAACCGTTAGATGATTTCATGGATTATTTAGAAAAGACTTTTAAAGATCTTGATTTTAAAATGCCCGGCGGTGAGTCTTCGAATGAAGCAAAAACAAGGGTCCAGCAGTTGCTTCAGGAAATTGAGCAAGATGAAGAACATGATGCCGTAGCTTTAGTCACACATGGAAATCTGTTGGCGCTCCTGTTACAGACATTCGATGTGGAAATCGGGTTCGAACATTGGAAAGCCATCAGTAACCCCGATGTTTTCCTTGTACAAAAGCAAGGTGGGGACTATACAATAGAACGGATATGGGAAGACTACCTCCCTCATCCTCAAAGTACAGAATAGCGATTTTTTCTCATAAATAAGCAGGAATTAAATATGATGGTATCAAATAGATATTATATGGAGTGATGTACATCACACATGTAATTAAAATAGAACTTACCAACATAAAAGGAGGAGATTCACTTGGCATTTGTCATTACATCACCATGTAAGGATGAAAAAGCGGCTGAATGCGTAGATGTATGTCCAGTCGATTGTATAGACGAAGGAGAAGATATGTTTTATATCGATCCAGGTATCTGTATCGATTGTGGAGCTTGCGAGGCGGTCTGCCCGGTTGAAGCAATCTACATGGAAGATGAAGTACCAGAAGAAGAAAAAGAATACATCGAAATCAATCGTAAATTCTTCGATAAGTAATTGATTCATAACATTATAAAAAAGCTGCGTTGTCCTAACGCAGCTTTTTTATATTTGTTCTGTTTTAAGTTTTTAAAAAGCTCTTTTGTCGAATGGATCAACTTGTATCTTTTTCGCTAAAGTTTATGAAGGTTTCTGGAGCAGTAATCCTGAAGTTATTCTATATAAGGGCAAGTTTGTGGAGTAACTTGAAAACTAAAACTTCAAAATACCATGGAGGTGTAGAAATGAAAGTCAAGCGAATTGTTGCAAATATTGAAACGCAGGACACTTCCAAAGCAAAACACTTTTACGAGAAAATACTAGGACTTGATCAATTAATGGACCTTGGATTTATTGCAACCTATGGATCTAATGAGAAAATGGCCACGCAAATCAGTTTTTTATCTGAGGGAGGATCTGGCACACCAGTACCTGATTTGTCAATTGAAGTTGATAACCTGGACGAAGTTCTTACTCGTATAAAAGATAGTGGAGTTCCAATTGTATATGGACCAACTACAGAACGGTGGGGGGTTCGGCGTTTTTATGTTAGAGATCCGTTCGGGAAACTAGTCAATATTTTAACTCATCTATAAATTAATCAGGCACATTTAACATTTTACACAATCAGGTGGAACTGTAAGTAAACAAACGGGGGCTTTTATTCTATAAGTATACGTATATATAAATTATTGAAATAAAGCCATTAGAGGGAGTTAATATTATTAAAGCAATTATTTTTGATTTCGATGGAACTTTATTGAACCGGGATGAATCAGTAAAGGTTTTTATAGCCGAACAATATGAGCGATTGAAGGAGTCTCTATATCATATCGCGAAAGAGGAGTACATGCGAAGGTTCATTGAACTAGATAGTCGTGGATATGTGTGGAAAGATAAGGTGTACAAACAATTAATAAATGAATTTTCTATTCAGGGAATCACGTGGGAGGAACTACTGGAGGACTATTTAACTTACTTTAAAGAAACTTGCGTACCGTTCCCTAAACTCTTGAAAACGCTGGAGAAATTGAAACAAGATAACTTTCTTATTGGTATCATAACCAATGGAAAAGGTCAGTTTCAAATGGATAACGTAAAGGCTTTGGAAATTGAAGGTTACATAAATACCATTCTTATATCGGATTGGGAAGGAGTTAAAAAGCCCAATCCAATCATTTTTAAAAGAGCATCGGAAAGGCTTAAGGTTTATCCGGAGGAATGTGTGTTTATCGGGGATCATCCTGAGAAAGATGTGAAGGCAGCGCAAGATGTTGGAATGATAGGTATTTGGAAAAGAGATCGTCAATGGAATGCAGTAGAAGCAGACTATGTTATTGATGAATTAAATGAAATACCAAAAATAATTCAACAGGTAAATTCTGATTCTTGTTAAATTATATTGAAATTAAGTCTTCATTTATACTGCCAGGTTGTGAAATAAAAAAGAAAAGGTTTTAAGCAATCCAGAAGAAATTTTTAGGAGACATATATGTAACACTTAGTTATATAGGAGGTATGAGGTAGGTAGATTCATAGAATAGATTATGTAGGTGTAATTGTAAATGTTCTACCTCCTGCTTCATACCCTAGACTTGAAGTGCTAGGGGAAACGTGTCCATAAGAGATTATTTTAGAGCTTGCGAGCAAATAAATGTTGAGGGGAAATCGTTAATCAAACAAGAACAAAAGTTAAATATTGCATAATCACTTTCATCTTCCTATTTCTCCCTCAGTAAGGAGGTTAATATTTGAAAAAGCAAGTGTTGTTTATTCACAGTGCAGGTCCTCAGGAAGGGAAGCAAGGAAGTAGTCACATAATCGCCTACTTACAAAAATCTATTAGTGCGGATTACCACTTTTTCTCTCCTGCCATGCCAGATCCTGAAAACCCGAGTTATGCTCTGTGGAAGGACGTACTGAAAGAGAAACTTTCTGAATTGAAGGGTAATGTAATTCTGATCGGCCATTCACTTGGTGGCTCTGTCCTATTAAAATATCTCTCAGAAGAATATTGTGACTTATCCATCTCTGGCTTAATTGTGATGGGAACGCCCTACTGGGGCTTGGATAAAGAGTGGCCATCTAAAGAATTTGAACTCTCTGATGATTTTGCTTCAACACTTCCTCAAATCTCACAAATCTATCTTTATCATAGCCGTAATGATAAAGTGGTCCCTTTTAGTCATTTTGAACACTATGCCTATAAGCTTCCACACGCGAAGACTAGGACCTTCAAGTACTACGGGCATTTATTTCATGGTGACCTGCCTGAACTTGTACATGATATCGAGTCTTCCTGGTAAGGTGGGTGATTGTTACATTTTAGGGGGAAAGCTGGAACCATGTTTATTTGATGTATTATCTTTTGTTCCAGTCTTCTCTTAACGTGAAATATGTTTATTAAAACTAGTAAAATACAAAGGGGAAATTTTGGTGAGCAATATCATGCTTCGAAACGTAATTGAAGACGATCTTCCGGTTTTCTTCAAACACCAGCAGGATCAGGATGCAAATCATATGGCGGCATTTACGAGTAAGGACCCGGGGGATTGGAACAGCTTCTTAACTCACTGGAATAAAATTCTGGCAGATAAAGACATCATCAAGAGAACGATCACTGTTCAAAATAATGTTGCTGGAAACATTCTGTGTTTCGAGCAGTTCGGCGTACCAGGGGTCAGCTACTGGATAGGAAAAGAATATTGGGGAAGAGGAATAGCTACCATTGCTTTAAGGGAATTTTTAAAACACGTTACCATTCGTCCGCTTTATGCTCGTGTTGCCAAGGACAACATTAGGTCACTCAAGGTATTGGAGAAATGTAGTTTTACTATCTCTGGTGAAGACAGTGGGTTTTCCAATGCGCGTGGCGAAGAAGTAGAAGAATTTGTTCTTATACTTGAGTAAACGTTATTGTATTACATAATGTAGGTTAATGCGTAAGTTTAGGTTACAAAAAATACTCGTTAAAAATTAAATTGCTATTAAGCTATATATTACTAATGAATATGAATGAACCGGAACATAAGTTACACAGAGAGGAGAGTCAATATGGAAGTAGTATACTTTGCAGGTGGATGTTTATGGGGAGTACAAGCTTTTATAAAAACTTTACCTGGAGTTAAGTTTACAGAAGCGGGAAGGGCTAATGGAACCAGTCATACACTTGAGGGTGATTATGATGGCTATGCGGAATGTGTAAAAACAGAATTTGATCCGGCGGTTGTAACAATCAGAGAATTAATGGGGTATTTCTTTGAAATCATTGATCCATACAGTTTGAATAAACAGGGACAGGATGTTGGCGAGAAATACAGAACAGGAGTATATAGTGAAAATCCTGATCACTTGAAAGAGGCGAAGGTGTTTCTTAGTGAGAGAGATGATTATGACCGTATAGTTGTTGAAGTATTACCTCTTGCCAACTATGTTAAAAGTGCAGAAGAGCATCAAGATAGGTTAGCCAGGTGTCCAGATGATTATTGTCATATTCCAGAAGAAATATTAAACAGATATAAGTAAGAGAGAATATTAAAAGATGGCTTATAAGCTTTATAGTCTTCAGGAATGCTTTACTATCTATTAACGGAAAAACAACAGTTTAATCATTTTCAACAATCAGGCGCGTTTATCACCAAACGCGTCTTTATTATTAGGGCGTTAATGTTGAATAAGATAAGCATGATCTGAGATGGTATTTGTTTTTATGAATACCAGAGTCCAGATGAGGGTATGCGTATATGTAGATGTATTGTAATAAAGGAGGAACTTATCATGACAGGTATCAAAAATAAAACCGCAATAATAACTGGTGCAAGCAGTGGAATCGGAGAGGCAATCGCCATGCATCTGGCGGAAGCAGGAGCGAATATCGTGCTGGCAGCCAGGAGAAAAGAACGCTTAGAGGAAATCGCCTTAAAGATTCAGCAAAAACATTCTGTCCATATCAAAGCAGTAGAAACGGATGTGACAAACCGCGAAGAAGTTGAACAACTGGTTGCTGAAGCCAAGGATGCATTCGGGAGTGTCGATGTCTTCGTTAATAACGCCGGTGTCATGCTGCTTTCATTTTTAAAAAATGATCATGTAGATGAGTGGGAAAAAATGGTCGATGTCAATATAAAAGGGGTGCTGTTCGGTGTCCACGCTGCACTGCCTACGATGTTAGAACAGGAAAGCGGGCATATCATCAATGTTTCTTCAGTAGCAGGACACGAAGTATTTCCTTCCAGCTCTGTCTACAGTGCAACAAAATATGCGGTCAGAGCCTTGTCGATGGGAATGGAAAAAGAGTTATCAAAAACCGGGGTCAGGGTGACGAATATTTCCCCAGGCGCTGTTTCCACAGAGTTGACCGAGCATATTACGGATGAAGAAGTCATTGAAAATTTCAAGAATCGAAAAATGACTCCATTGGAACCAGGTGATATAGCACGGGCTGTTACCTACGCTGTGTCACAGCCTGATTATGTCAATGTCAATGAAGTGATTGTACGCCCATCTCAGGCTAAAAAGTAATAAAGCAAAAGAATAGCCGCTGCACACGCAGCGGCTATTCTTTTATTTGGAATTTTTTATATCCTTTTTCATTATTCTCTGTTGTAATGTCGATATGATCTACTTTTGCATAAGGGCTGGGTCCCTTTTGGATGTCTTCGACAAAAGCATCAAGGTCCTGTTTGTCCCCTTCTGCTTCCATTTCTACCGAGCCATCGGAATTATTTTTTACCCAGCCTTTGATATTATGTTCCGTTGCTAGTTGCTGCGCGGAAAATCTGAATCCTACGCCTTGTACTCTCCCATGTACAATGATATGTGCAAAAGCCATATTTTACCCCCTAAATTCAACTTTTTTTATCATTTATACCATAACCTTTTCAAAATCTCTAAACAACTGCCTAGTCAAATAATTCTTCGTAATAGTTCCTGGCATCTTGTTCAGTCTTAAATAATACATGGTTGTCTTCTATCCTACAATATTTATTCTGTAAGCAGACAGATTTTATGTGGGGGTTTTCTGGAGACTGTATAATTTTTGCTGGCTTAATATCACAAGGCGCAGGATTATGTATGCTCCCCAAAATGACATAGACGTCATCGCCGCCTTTAACTTCATGGGGATCGATCAAATGATCCATGTGGTTTCCTCCAACATCAAAATAGTTTATTTACATAGTTTGTTCCGGTAATCTGAAAATATGCTAAGAGACAAGGAGAGGTGGCAGTTAACATGAGGGAGATCGATATTTCTTCCATAGATGGTTTTCGAGTCGGACATGCTTCTGATCATAAAGCAGCAACTGGATGTTCGGTTGTAATTTGTGAGAAAGGAGCGGTCGGAGGGGTAGATGTGCGAGGTGGCGCACCAGGAACAAGGGAAACAGATCTGTTGCGGTCGGAGAACCTGGTTGAAAGCGTCCACGCCATTTTTTTAGCAGGAGGAAGTGCATTCGGATTGGCGGCCGGTTCGGGAATTATGGATTTTTTTGAGGAGAAAAGAATCGGATTTGATACCGGAGCAGGAAGAGTCCCGATTGTTCCTGGTGCAATTCTTTACGATCTTCAAGTCGGTGACAGCAAAAGGCGACCCGATCAGCTTATGGGGTATGAGGCGTGCGTGGATGCTTATGATTCCCATGAAATAAAAACGGGCAATTTCGGTGCAGGTACAGGTGCCTCGATCGGAAAGGTTTTAGGACCCGAGCAGGCGATGAAAGGCGGTATAGGAAGCTATGCTTTACAAGCTGCAGACATACAAATCGGGGCATTAGTCGCCGTCAACAGCTTTGGGGATATCATGGATCCTGAAACCGGTAAGCTGATAGCTGGGGTGTATGAAAAAGAGAGTTTAGAATTGCTCTCTACTGAAAATATATTAATAAAACAAATAAAAACAGCGGATCCCAATCGATTTTCCGGCAATACTTCGATTGGTGTCATCATGACAAATGCCAAGTTATCAAAAGCTCAGGCAAATAAGATCGCTTCTATTGCCCATGATGGTTTTGCCAGGACGATGCGCCCTTCTCATACCTTGATCGATGGGGACAGCCTATTTTTGATGGCTACCGGTGAGGTAGAAGCGGATGTCAATACCATTGGATTGCTCGCAGCAAAAGTTGTAGAGCAGGCAGTACTACGAGGTGTCAGGGATACAACATCAGCATATAGTCTATTAAGCTATAGAGATTTGCAGAAAAGGAGGAAAGCATAATGCTCTATCATTTATTCGTTTATGGTACCTTACGCAAACATCAGCCGAACCATTTTCATCTAAACCATGCAGAACTCGTGTCAGAACAAGCAAGTACTACCGGGAGATTGTATGAAGGGCCAAGTTATTATCCGGTGTTATTGGAGGAAGATGCGGTTGTTTTTGGGGAATTGTATCAAGTGGATGAAGCAACCCTCGCAATCGTAGATGAACTCGAAGGCTTCCAGGAAGACGGCGAGGATAATTTATATGATAGAAAGATAAAAGAAGTAGAGACAGATCTGGGCAACTATCAGGCTTATGTTTATTATTTATCGCCTAAAAGAAAAGAAATGGCTGAAACCGAAATCTTGTATGGCGATTGGAAGGTCCACGAATTATTAAAAAAAGATGAAGTCACTTACTTTGCATATGGATCATGTATGGATGCTGAGCGGTTCAAACTGGCAGGGGTCGATCATTATTTCCATCAAAAACTTGGGCGCGGGGTCTTGGAGGGTTACCGCCTTCTTTTCTCCCACCATGTACATGATGGCGGGAGAGCGGATATCATGGAAGCAGATAACCATGTTGAGGGAGTCTTATACAGGACGCCGCTGGATGCCGTAGAGTATTTGTTCAAACGTGAAGGGGTCGAAGCGGGTCACTATCGTCCTACCGTAGTTGATATCAAACAAGATGGTAAGCAGTTGAAGGATGTGTTGACATTTTATGTGCTTGATAAGAAGTCCGATCTTTCTCCTCCTTTCCACTATGCAGAGGAAATTCATCGTGGCGCCGCATCCTGCCTTTCGGATGATTATATGAACTATCTGGAAAAGTTATTTGTCGAAGAGTTCCAGGTTGATGGCTTCAGGAATTACGTTAAGAAGAGTACAAGTGAACAAAAATAAAAGGCTTGCAGTAATTTTCAGTTAAGGTATAATCATTGCTAAATATTTGAAATCGATGACGAAGAGAGTAATCAGCTGTAGACACAAAGCGAACCAGGAACGGTGGGAGCCTGGTTGAAAGCAGATGATGAACCGGACTTCCGAGATATTGACTTGAATGACAGTAGAGTTGATCGTGTCGCTGCGTTAAAGCGTCAAGCTGGAGGGGAATATTGATTTTTCCCCTTAACAAGAGTGGTACCGCGGGAAGACTCCCGTCTCTATACGTTAGAGACGGGAGTCTTATTTTTATTTAAGGGGGAATTCACATGTATGGAAAAAAGACACTGGCAACTGTATTAGAGGGAGAATTGAACAGAGATTTATCTTATCAGGAAATAGAAGCACTGATAGAGGTTCCTAAATTAGACACGCACGGTGACCTTTCTTTTCCTTGTTTTACGTTAGCAAAAGTGTACCAATCACCTCCCCAGAAAATAGCACAAGGGCTTGCTGAAAAGCTTTCGCATCCACTGTTCGCTCAAATCGAGTCAGCCGGCGGGTATGTGAATGTAAAGCTAAACCGGGTCATGGCAAGCAGGGACATACTGGAAAATATGATTGCTTCAGGAGCTGATTATGGAAACCAGCAAAAGAATGGGCATATTACCATTGATCTTTCCTCTCCTAATATAGCGAAACCTTTTGCGATGGGGCACCTCCGCTCGACGGTTATCGGCAACTCAATCGGGCTTCTTGCTGAAAAGCTGGGAAATCAGGTGACCAGAATCAATCATATTGGAGATTGGGGAACCCAGTTCGGGAAGCTGCTGTATGCCTATTCGGAATGGGGGGATGAGCAGACAGTAAAACAGAACCCCATTCAGGAATTATTTCGTCTTTATGTCCAATTTCATGATGAGGCAGCGAAACACCCGGAGTTAGACGAAGAAGGGAGAGCCTGGTTCAAGAAATTAGAAACGGGTGATCCCAAAGCGTTAGATTTATGGTTATGGTTTCGGGATGAGTCATTAAAAGATTTCAAGACGATTTACAATCGATTACACGTAGATTTTGATAGTTATCACGGAGAAGCGTTTTACAATGATAAGATGGCGCGGGTGATTAAACTGTTGCAGGAGAAGAACTTATTGGAAGAGTCTGAAGGAGCCATGGTTGTCCAACTGGATGAATATGATCTGCCTCCTTGTTTGATTCAAAAATCAGATGGTTCTTCCCTTTATGCGACAAGAGATTTAGCGGCAGCTATTTACCGGAAAGAAACCTACGATTTTGATGCTTCGCTATACGTGGTCGGACGTGAACAGACCATTCACTTTCAGCAACTTAAAGCTGTATTGGCTAAAATGGGATACGAATGGGCGGAGGACATCGTCCATGTCCCTTTTGGAATGATTTTGAAAGATGGCAAGAAAATGTCGACAAGGAAAGGGAAAGTGATCCTGCTTCAAGAGGTATTGGATGAAATAGAGCTGCTTGTTACTGAACAAATGGATGCGAAAAACCCAGCTTTGAAAGACAAGGAAGCGATTAGACAGCAAATCGGAGCGGGAGCTGTCATTTTTCATGATCTGAAGAATCATCGTCTCCATGATGTAGAATTTTCCCTTGAGCAGATGACCAGCTTTGAGGGGGAAACTGGGCCTTATCTCCAATACTCTCATGTACGTGCTTGTTCGATATTGGAGAAAGTAAAAGAGAACCCCACACTTTTGGTCCAGGGGCTGGAGGATGATGAAAGCTGGAAAGTACTTAAACAGCTAGCAGCATTCCCGGCTATTGTTGAGAAAGCATATCATGAAAAAGCCCCTTCCATTATGGCGGATTATTTACTGAAGCTGGCTCAAGCATTCAATAGACTTTATGGGAAAGTGAAAGTCATCGATCATCAAGAATACTTACCAGTCGTTTTTGGGGTACAGTCGGTATTGAATGAAGGATTGAGATTACTCGGGATACAGGCGCCAGCTAAGATGTAGGTAACACTATTCATAGAGCCTTGCTCCTGCTACAATATATAACAAGAATAACGACAAAATAACAGAGTATCTGCCAGATATAAAGGAGTCCCAGCCATGAATGTAACTACGAAAGACAGTCAGCTTACGAAAGAAGCACTACGATTGAGTGGTTTATATCATGAATTAAATCGTCAGGATAAAGATAAGCATGCGGAAAAGGTATTGGATTTGATCGGTAAATGGGAAAAGAAACAGTTGATGATTGGTTTTGCAGGACATTTTTCTGCTGGAAAATCGACAATGATCAATACACTGTTAGAAGATGATATTCTCCCTTCCAGTCCGATACCAACCAGTGCCAATGTTGTCAAACTTCATTCAGGTGACGATTACACGCGTGTTTTTTACCGGAAAGAGCGCCCGGTCCATTATCCCGGAAAGTCTGACATGAAAACGATTCAAGCGCTTTGTAAAGACGGTGATGAAATCGTTTCATTAGAAATTAGTCAGCGTGATACAAATCTTCCTGAGCATGTCACCCTCATTGATACCCCGGGCGTTGATTCTACCAATGATGCAGACAGGGTCATAACTGAGTCTTCTCTTCATTTAATGGATTACATGTACTATGTCATGGATTACAATCATGTGCAATCAGAAGTGAACCTGTCATTTTTGCAGGAAATGCAAAAGAACAGACTTCCGTTTTCCATCATCATTAATCAGGTCGATAAACATCAGGATGAGGAATTATCATTCCAGGACTTTAAAACCAGTGTCAGCCAGGCGCTTGAAGACTGGAACTTGAGCCCTGAGAAAATATTCTACACATCTTTGATGAAGCCCGACTTATCGATTAATGAACTGCCGCAGTTAAAAACACACCTTCAAGATATCTACCAGCTGGAAGAAGGGGAGCGGGCAGAAAGTATTTTCCGTAACGCTTCCTTAATCATCGAAGAAAGCGTCGATCAGCTTGCTGAGGAAAACGAAGATGAAAAGGCTGACTTATCCGATCGTATCGAAGAGTTAAAGGCAGCGATGGACGATCAGGAACACAGTGAAGGTGTGGAAGCAGAACTTCAAGAGTTATCGACAAGGGAAGATCAAGCGGAATCTTTTTATCAGGAACGAGTACTTTCCCTTTTTAAAAATGCTTATTTGATGCCGACAACATTAAGAGAAGATGCCGAGCGGTATTTAGAAGCGATGCAGCCAGGTTTCAAAGTTGGTTTAATGTTTACAAAGAAAAAGACGGAAGAGGAGCGCGACCAACGGAAACAAGCTTTTTATAGCCATTTGATGAAGGTCGTAGAAAAAAACTTGAAATGGCCGTTGCGGGATCGGCTGTTGGAAGTTGTAGAAGCTTACCCTGTCGCTTATTCCCAAGTGACAGATAAGATACAGAAAATGGATGTCCACTATCCGGAACAGCGGTTGGAAGAACTGATTGAACCAGGAGCCAAAGTGACTGGCCAGTATGTGTTGGTATATACCGATAAAGTTGCTGATGATGTCAAGCGTGTCTATAAGTCTTATGTCAAAGAATTATGGGAAACCATTAAAAAAGGAATAAATGAAGACGCAAATACAAAAATGGCATCATTTGAGGATGAACGTCAATTACTGGATCAAATTCAGCAATATCGTGATGCAATCGAGGACTTAGAGAAAGAGATTGAAAATTACCGCGCCCAGTTATGGACAGCTTTCCAAAATGATTCTTCGGATGACGGACTGTTGCATCGGATCCAGGGAAGGCTGAAAGAGAGGGAAACGAATGTTGAGGTACAGGAAACCTTCCTAACCAGCAAACAACCAAAAGAAACTCCTGAACAGGATGAAGTTGTACCGCAGACAACGGATGAGGGGCAACAGGTTACTATTGATAAGGATGCAACACTAAAAACGATCGCCCAGGTCGTGGATACGATCGAGGATACTCCAGGTTTTCAAGAGTTAGCAGCCCAGTTGACAGATAAGCGAAAACGTCTGAAAGATCAGGAATTCACAGTCGCTTTATTCGGTGCCTTCAGTGCCGGTAAGTCTTCTTTTGCTAATGCCTTGATGAAAGAAAAGCTATTGCCGGTATCACCAAATCCTACGACAGCGACGATTAACAAAATTGCTCCTCCAAGTGAGCAACATCCTCATGGAAGCATTTTAGTCAAAATGAAAACAGAATCGCAAATGGCAGAAGACCTGCAGGCCTTTGCCAGCATTCTTGGAATAGAAGAAAACAAATTACCAGCCTTAGTGAATAAGTTTGCTGCTCTGGAAGAAAAGGATTTCCAGCCATTGGAGCATAAACAACGCTCTTTTGTATATGCGGTGTTAGAGGGATATAAAGCAGCTGAGGATAAAATCGGTAAACAGTTGACTATCGGATTAGAAGAATTTCCGGGTTATGTAGCAGATGAAAAGAAATCTTGCTTTGTGGAATGGATGCAAGTCCATTATGATTGTCCTCTCACTCAAAAAGGAATCACATTAGTGGATACACCTGGAGCGGACTCCGTCAATGCCAGACATACAGATGTTGCTTTCGAATATATCCGTAACGCGGATGCGATATTATTCATCACCTATTATAACCATCCTTTCTCCAAAGCGGATGAAAGCTTCCTGACTCAGCTTGGAAGAGTCAAGGATGCCTTTAGTATGGATAAGATGTTTTTCCTTATCAATGCAGCAGACCTTGCTCATTCTGAAGAGGAACTCGATAGTGTGCTCACTTATATGGAAGAGCAGCTGCTGCGTTTTCAAATAAGGAAACCACAACTCTTCCCTGTCTCCAGTCTATTTGCGTTAAGGGAGGGGGAGGACAAGGATGCCCTTGTTAAAAAGGCAAGGGAAGGATTTGCGAACTTTGAAAAACGTTTCTACACCTTTATTGACAGGGACCTGCCTGAGGTTTTGATTCGGTCTATCGAGCATGATTTCACCCGTGCAAAAAGCAGGATGGACACGATCATAGCTGATGCAAGTCTTGATCAATCGGCTCGTAAGCAGAAGATTGAAGTGAATAACCAGGATAAGACAGAAATGCTGGAAGTCCTTAGCAGCTTCAATTATGCGCCATATCATACTAGGATAGAGCAAAAAACAGAAAAACAAGTGTATTATATCCATCAACGCATGCTCTTGAACTTCAATGATTATTTCAAGCATCATTTTAATCCTGCTACGATTAAAGGGAGCGGTAAAGAAGCGAAAATGCAATTGGAAATGGCAGCAGAATCATTGTTCCAGGAAGTCAGTTATGAACTGAATCAGGAACTGCGAGCTGTCTCCCTGAGAATAGAGGGATTTTTAAATGATTCATTGATGCAATTAAACCAGGATTTGCAACGTCGTTTGCAAGAAATAAGAAAAAGCTTTGAGCTGAGTGAACCAGAAACGCAGGAGCTTCAGCATCCTACGTTCAATTTCATTGTCAATCTTGATAGCAATGAAACGGCCAGGTTATTGCAAAGTTTCAAAGGGACGAAGAAATTTTTTGAACAGAATGAGAAAGAGCTGATGAAAGAAGCTTTCAAAGAAGCGGTTGACCCTGTTATCAAGAGTCAATTGGAAGACGCTGAACGGGAGTTGCATGGACTGTATCTTCCTCAGTGGGAAGAAATCGTCACAGCACTTAAACAAGATAAGAACAATGAAATTAGTGACTACTATGACGGGTTGAATTACAACCTCGAGCATCCACTGGATATCGAAGGCTTAAGAAATAAAAAAGAACAGCTAAATAAACTCTATTAAACAGAACAAAAGCGCAAGCGCCTTGCTCACCCCCGACAAGCTTAAGACAAGCCTCGCCGTGACGTTCTTTGTCACAGAGAGGATTGACTTAAGACCTCGAGGGGGTAGGCGCTGGAGCTAGATGTAGCCCACTGCAAAATGGTATCCACAATCATTAAATTTTATAATTTCCTAGTCAACACAAAAAAGACGCCTGAAAGTGCTTCAGGCGTCTTTTGTAATTAAATATTGATTTTTACTTTACTGTCATCACGTAGTTTTTCTACTAGTTTGGTGATTTGTTCTTGTTCTTTTGATTTCTTTAACTGTTGTTCTACTTGTGGTTTAACATCTTCATACTTAGGAATCTCTTGTTCCTTGCCTGATTGTTCTGCTTGCTGTTCCATTTGCTTGACCATTTTATCGTATTCAGCTTTCAATTCTTTTTCGGTTACTTCTGCTTGCTCTGTATTTTCTTCTACATATTTTTCAACTTGAAGACTTTCTCTGATTCTTGGTTTCAACTCATCTTTAGAAGACATATTGTTCATTTTTAAGAATTCCTGCATTTGTTCCTCGGATTCAATTTGTTTCTCTATTTCTTCGTATTTCTTTTCGACCTTTTTATCGTCGACTTTAATACCGGATTTTTTTGCATATTGTACGAGAAGTTCAGAATCCACTAAAGAGTTAACGATGCTTTTTTGTAGCTGTTCTTTATTTTCGTCTACATTCATACCCATTTGTTCATATTGTTGTTTCATTGCCTCGTATTGTTGGGTGAATCTGTCTTTTGAAATCTCTTCACCATTGACGACGGCTACTGGGTCTGGAATATCGCTGCTGCTTTCTTCGGCGTTTTTCTCTTGTTTTTCCTCTGTTTTACCATCTTTGCCTTCCTTGCTTTCGCCTTGGCCGGATTCTTTGTCTCCGCCGCTGCATGCCGCGAGTCCAAGAACCAATACGATCCCGAACATGATCGTCAGTAACTTTTTATTCATTTTATCTCTCCTTTGATGAACATGATGAAGCATAAGAGGAGTGTAGCATAGCCCTAATGGCTTGTAAACAAAGATGCCATGCATTCAGATACATAATTTGGCATTCCTGCGAATAAGGTGATTAGAGGAAAGCAGAGGAGAGGTGGTTTCCATATGTATTATTATCAGTATCCTTATTACACGTATTACTATCCTGTCCCATACCGGCAGCAGCAGCCTGGTAAGCGCGCTCATGCCAAACTTGAAGGTGGACCATTGGCTAAAGAGCTGAAAGGCGATGTTAACTTTTATGAATTACCGTATGGAGTAGAGGTGTTTGTCCAATTCCAAGGACTGCCAAAGTATCAGCCAGGTGGAAATGGAAAGAAACAAATCGGCCCGCATGGATTTCATATCCATGAAAATGGATCCTGTGAAGTAGGTGATCAAAAAAGTCCTTTTGAAGCGGCAGGCGGGCATTGGAACCCAGACAATCAGCCGCATGGCAATCATGCCGGAGATTTTCCTGTCCTGTTTTCTAATGATGGCTTTGCACAAATGATGTTCTTTACCAATCGGTTTACAATAGACGATATCCTTAATAAAACGGTGATTATTCATGAAAGTCCGGATGACTATCAAACGCAGCCTGCGGGCGACGCTGGCAAACGACTTGCATGCGGTATTATAAAACCGATGTGATTTTTTTGAATAAAAAGGAAGCAGATTGCATAAACTGGAAAAAGCGGAGGTGATTTGGGCCTTCATCTTGACTTATCAAGCAAATTATAGTAACATAAAAATATAATTTTAATACTTTAAATATGGAAAGTTAGAAAAGTATGAAAGACAAAAATCACCTATTATAAAGAGTGATCGATGTTTCATCTGATACTTTTTATAATATGTGATTTTTTATGAAGTCCATATTAATTTTTATGAAACAATGGAGGACCAAAGAATGAAAAATGGTACAGTAAAATGGTTTAACGCAGAAAAAGGCTTCGGTTTCATCGAAGTGCAAGGTGAAGACGACGTATTCGTACATTTCAGTGCAATCGAAGGCGAAGGCTTCAAGACACTTGAAGAAGGCCAGGCAGTTGAATTCGAAATCACTGAAGGCAACCGCGGACCACAAGCTGCAAATGTAGTTAAACTATAATAGTAGCACAAACATATGAAAAGAAAGGGACTGGCTTTAAGAAAGTCAGTCTCTTTTACATAGGTTCCCATTTTTCAAAGGAGGTAGGCATACAATGGCATTCGGTAAAAAGAATCAAGAGGAAATCATTAAAGAAGAGACTAAGATTTGGGTGTGTGACTCAGAGGACTGTAATTGTTGGATGAGGGATAATTTTAAAATTGAAGAAACACCGACTTGTCCGATATGCAAAAGTGATATGAGCATCTCTACGAAGGTTCTTCAAGTGGTAGATAATAACAGTATTTATTATAAATAAAATTCGGAAGGTCACGCTAAGAAATAAGCGTGGCTTTTTTTATGAATAGTTGAATGGTCAACCTGTTGGGAACTGGGAGCTCCGGATTGTAGAATCGACAAAAGTTGTCTTCTCTCCATACAGGCATATTAGACTTGAAACCTTGCTTATCAAATAATTAGATAAGCATAGAGGAGAATTAATGGTGGAAATATATCATCTTACGCTTAACAATGATATAATTCTTCTGATATAAATTTTGAAATATGGAGGATTTATGAATGATCAATGTACACAATGTTAGTCTTCGATTTGGTGATCAAAAGCTTTTTGAAGACGTAAATATAAAGTTCACCCCTGGTAATTGCTACGGACTTATCGGCGCCAACGGAGCCGGGAAGTCCACATTCTTAAAGATCTTGAGCGGAGAAATCGAAGCGCAGACTGGAGACGTCTCGATGAAACCAGGACAGCGTATGGCCGTATTGAAACAGAACCATTTTGAGTACGATGAGTATGAGGTTTTACAAGTTGTCATCATGGGTCACGCACGACTCTATGAAGTGATGGAAGAGAAAAACGCTATCTATATGAAGCCTGATTTCTCTGATGAAGATGGAATCAAGGCTGCTGAGCTTGAAGGGGAATTTGCAGAAATGAATGGGTGGGAAGCAGAATCAGATGCTGCCCGTCTATTGAAAGGATTAGGAATCGGTGAAGAATTACACGGAAAACTGTTAAAAGACCTCAGTGGTTCAGAAAAAGTGAAAGTACTATTGGCGCAAGCACTCTTCGGCAATCCTGATGTACTGCTTTTGGATGAGCCGACCAACCACTTGGATATCAAAGCAATCCAATGGCTCGAAGACTTCCTGATCAATTTTGAGAATACAGTCATCGTCGTATCCCATGACCGTCACTTCCTGAACAACGTCTGTACCCATATTGCCGATTTAGACTTCGGTAAGATTCAGGTTTATGTCGGTAACTATGATTTTTGGTATGAATCCAGCCAGTTAGCACAAAAAATGGCTGCCGAACAAAACAAGAAAAAAGAAGAAAAGATCAATGAATTAAAAGAGTTCATCGCCAGATTCAGCGCCAATGCTTCGAAATCCAAACAGGCGACTTCCAGGAAAAAGCTGCTTGAGAAAATTACACTGGATGATATCCAGCCATCATCCCGCAAATATCCTTATATTGCATTCAATGCTGACAGAGAAATCGGAAATGATCTATTAGTGGTTGACGGAATATCCAAGACTATTGATGGTGAGAAAGTATTGAATAATGTCAGTTTTACCTTGAATAAAGATGACAAGGTCGCGTTTGTTGGTGAGAATGAAATCGCTAAGACGACATTATTTCAGATTTTATCTGGTGATATGGAGCCTGACGAAGGCACTTATAAGTGGGGAATTACAACTTCTCAAAGTTACTTTCCAAAAGATAACTCTAAATACTTTGAAGGGTGCGATTTAACACTGGTCGAGTGGCTGCGTCAATATTCCCGTGAAGATGAAACGGAAACTTTCCTGCGCGGCTTCCTTGGACGGATGTTATTCTCTGGGGAAGAAGCATTGAAAAAAGCGAGTGTTCTTTCCGGTGGAGAAAAAGTAAGATGTATGCTGTCTAAAATGATGCTGAGCGGGGCTAATGTCTTGATTCTTGATGAACCAACCAACCACTTGGATTTAGAATCCATTACGGCATTGAATAATGGGTTAATCAAGTTTAAGGGATCTATCTTATTTTCTTCTCATGACCACCAATTCATCGAAACGATCGCAAATCGCATCATTGAATTGACCCCGAACGGGATTGTAGACGAAGAAATGAGTTATGATGAATATATCCAGGATCCGAAAGTAGAACAAAAATTAAAAGCTTTACAATAATAGAATATTGAATTTATATAATAGTGTTATTACATATTGTGATAACACTATTATTTTGTATTATTTTCCATTGTAATCTTATTGATATATTAATGTTATTACTGAAATATAATTGTTACTGTTTTGTTCTTCACATTTTTCCCTTATATGTTAAATTAGGGTTTGTAAGCAAATTAATCCAATTTTCTAAGGAGGTTTTCCTGTGAAGAAAACAGTAGTATCATTAGCAGCCGTAACCACAATCTCTGGTGGTCTAGCAGTACAAGCACAGGCACACGATGGGGAATATGTGGTGAACAAAGGCGACACGCTTTGGGGAATCTCCCAAGAGTATAACGTGACCGTAAATTCATTGAAAGATTGGAACAACCTTGACTCCAATCTAATCTATCCTAATGATAAATTGACAGTTTCTAACGAAGGAGCTACTCCGGCCGTTTCAAGCGCCGACTATTATACTGTTAAATCCGGTGACACACTTTGGGGAATTTCACAAGATCATGGCGTATCTGTTAATGAACTTAAAGAATGGAACCAAATATCTACTAATCTAATCTATCCTGGCGATCAACTGAGCTTAAAAGGTGCTGTTGAACAGACAAGCAACACTGAAACAAAAGAAACAACAACAGAAACAGAGCAAGCATCTAACTCAGTAGAAGGCCAAACTATAAATGTCAGCGCAACTGCTTATACAGCTAACTGCACAGGCTGCTCCGGTGTGACAGCAACAGGCATCGACCTGAACGCTAACCCGGACAAAAAAGTTATCGCTGTAGATCCTGATGTCATTCCACTAGGTTCTGAAGTATATGTAGAAGGTTATGGACGAGCTGTAGCCGGAGATATCGGCGGAGCTATCCAAGGGAATAAGATTGACGTATTCATCCCAAATCGTTCTGATGCTCTTGCATGGGGTGTCAAAAACGTAGAAGTTACTATCTTAGATTAATAGATTGAGAAAGCTGCCTCTTTTGAGGCAGCTTTTTTTATCATAAAAATGACAGATTCACTTTAATAAAAGGAATTTTTAGACAAGTCAGTCAACTTTATTGATAGATTGATTCCTATAATAGTATAATTGTATTGTATGTAAGCGAATACAAATAGCTTACTATATGAAATGGAGGAGGGGTTATATGAGTGGTATTTGGTTAGCGCTAATCGGCGGTCTCGTTTTCTTTCTTGGTTATAGATATTATTCCAAGTTCATCGCCGAAAAGATTTACCGGTTGGATCCGAATTTTACAACACCTGCCCATCAGTATAAAGATGGTGTAGATTTTGTACCGACCAACAAATTCGTTTTATGGGGACATCACTTTACATCTGTCGCCGGAGCTGCTCCGATTGTTGGACCGGCTATCGCAGTTTACTGGGGCTGGCTCCCTGCAATATTATGGGTGCTTCTCGGTACGGTATTTGCTGCCGGGGTCCATGATTTTGGAACATTGGTGTTATCTGTTAGAAACAAAGGACAGTCCGTAGGCACACTGGCAAACAAGCTTATCGGCCAACGGGCGAAAATATTGTTTTTATTCATTATTCTATTGTTAGTACTTATGGTAAATGCGGTATTTGCCTGGGTTATCGCAAACTTGTTCATTTCCTTCCCGGCAAGTGTGTTATCTGTGTTTATCCAAATTCCTTTAGCTATCTGGATCGGCTACAGTGTATACAAGAGAAAAGGAAGCATGCTTCTACCTTCAATAGTGGCTTTAGGAGTCATGTATCTGGCGGCAATCGTCGCTAGTTACGTGCCGGCACTGCAAATAGATATGGTGAAGTATTTCGGAGGTGAAGGCGCAACAGCTTTATTTGGCATGAGTGCCACTTCTGCAGCATTTCTGGTATGGATCATCGTGTTAATGGTTTACGTCTACATTGCATCCACATTACCAGTATGGAAACTGCTTCAACCGCGTGATTATATCAATTCTCATCAGTTGATCGTCGGCCTGGGAATTCTTTATTTAGGGTTGTTGTTTACCAATCCGGAGATCACTGCACCAGTTACGAATGGTCAAGCCAATGATGTATCCTGGTTCCCGTTATTATTCATCACGATTGCATGTGGGGCCATTTCAGGGTTTCATGGGCTGGTATCATCCGGTACTTCTTCGAAACAGTTGAATAAAGAAACGGATGCCCGCTTCGTAGGATATTTAGGTTCTGTCGGTGAAGGTGCACTTGCTTTGATTGCCATTATTGCAGTAGTTACATTTTTCCCGACAGCAGGAGAATTCACAGCTACCTATAGTGGTTTCACGGCAGCAAGTGGTGCAGGGTTAGGAGTCTTTATCCAGGGTGCTGCTCAATTGGCAACAGGATTAGGAATTCCTGCGTCAGTGGCTGCTACTATCGTATCTGTTATCGTCGTAAGCTTCGCTGCAACAACACTTGACTCATCTGTACGTTTGATGCGCTATATCATTGCTGAACTTGGTACAGAATATAATGTCAAACCTATTACCAAAACACATGTTGCTACAACAATTGCTGTGGTATCCAGTGCCGCACTTACGTTGATTCCTCAAGGACCAAAAGGTTTCGGTTCTGGTGGTTACCTGTTATGGCCGTTATTCGGTACTTCGAACCAATTGCTTGCAGGAATCAGTCTATTGCTGGTTTCCATCTGGCTGAAACGTAATGGCAGAAATTATCTACCGACAATCATTCCGATGGCTTTCGTCATGTTTATGACTTTATGGGCGATGATCTCCCAGGTGTTTACACAATGGGCGCCATGGACAGAGACTAGTGATTGGCTGTTATTCAGCTTTGGTGCGATTATCCTCATATTCACCTTGTGGATTCTGCTCACCGCTTTCTCTGCAATCGCCATGAATAAAAAGGATAGTATCGAAAGAAGTGCTTAATAAACCGATAAGCCGCGCTGAAAATAGTGCGGCTTTTCTCTTTCAAGGAGGTGAAAGAAATGGTTGATATTATTATTATCCGGGCTGAAAAAGAAATCGGGATGGGATGATGTGGCGGCATCAGTGATGACGGGCTCATCACCATGTCTGAAGAATTCAAGCACCATGACAAGGACCGAAAAGATATGGGGGAAATCTATCGTCAGACCATGATAGATTATGGGGATAAGGTGGATATCAGTTTTTTAGATCCAAGAAACCTGATATCGATTGCTGCTTATTTCATCAAACATATAAAAGCAGGAAATATCACTTCCTGGGAAGGATTCAACCATTTTTTCCTTCATATTAAATTCAATGCCGTATTCATCAATGGCCGATACCTTAAAGATCTCAACAATTATGATAAACTGATTAAAGAAATACTATATACCTAGGAGGCGGCAAGATGACGGATAAAAAGTTTTCGCTTAAACGTCTCTTCGAACTTTATGATGAAGTTTTAAGTCTACCGCACAAAAATGAAGTGGCTAGGGAATTGCGTGATGAAGATGACTTATTTTTATTACTGGTCTATTCAGATATGCTTGGCATACCGAATCCTGCCTTTTATTATACACTGGAACTTTATCCTTATATCATCGAAAAGTTTCATGACTGGCACCTTCGAATGGGGATGGAAAAATCTCCTCTCGACGGTATTCGCTGCTGTTAAATATGGAGTGAAGGGGTTATTGGCTAATGAGTAATCTACATGATAAAAAAATTCTGTTTGTAGGCGGTAAAGGAGGGGTGGGTAAGTCTACGACATCCGCCGCTTTTGCGCTTGCGCTGGCTGATTCGGGACACAGCACATTAATTGTCTCCACTGATCCTGCTCATAATTTAGGGGATATCTTCCATAAAAAAGTCAAACACGAAAAGACGAAACTTGCTGAAAACCTCTGGGGGATCGAAGTGGATCCGGAACGGGAGTCGAAACGTTATATTGAAGGGGTGAAGGATAATCTGCAGGGTCTTGTCAAATCCCGGATGGTAGAAGAAGTGCACCGTCAAATCGATATGGCAAGTGCTTCTCCAGGTGCCGATGAAGCAGCTTTGTTTGACCGGTTGATTTCTATCATTCTGGAGGAATCAGGAGATTTTGACAAAATCATCTTCGATACAGCTCCTACCGGCCATACGATCCGTCTCTTGACATTACCTGAATTAATGAGTGTCTGGATCGATGGCATGCTGGAACGGAGACAGAAAATCAATGATAATTACACCCAGTTATTGAATGACGGCGAGCCGGTTGAAGACCCAATATATGAAATATTGCAGAAAAGGAAGAATAAATTCGCTGCCGTTCGGGAAATCATTTTGGACGGCAGTAAAACAGGGTTCCTGTTTGTCCTCAACCCGGAACGGCTCCCGATTTTAGAAACCGAGCAGGCCATCAAACAGTTGGATAAATACCACCTGCATGTAAGGACGCTGGTCGTCAATAAAGTGCTGCCTGAACATGCTGATGGTACTTTTTTAGCCAAGCGAAGAAAACAGGAACTGAATTACCTCAAGCAAATTGAAAAGACTTTTCCAAAGCAGAAACTGATTAAAGTGCCATTATTCGAAGAGGATGTTTCGGATATGGAAAAGCTGCAAGTATTCGCTGATTATATACAGCAAAATTTAAAGGAGGAATCGGAGTTATGAAAGCGATCGTACACGAAGGGAAAGAAGGACTTGGTGGTTTATCTTACCGCGATATTTATGAATTGGAAACAACTCCTGGAACGGTGAAAGTGAAATTGAAGGCAGCGGGCATGAACCGCAGAGATATTGCTGTCACTTCTCGCCATAAGGCTGATCAACCGGCACTGGTTTTAGGATCTGATGGTGCTGGAGTTGTTACGGAAGTCGGAGAAGGAGTGACAAACGTCCAGGCAGGCGATGAGGTTGTCATCAATCCCGGTTTAGGCTGGAGAGAAAACAGTGATGCACCGCCGGAAGGGTTTGAAATTATGGGCTTCCCTGATCATGGAACGTTTGGCGAATATGTTGTTGTACCAGGCGACCATGTAGAAGCTAAACCGGCCCATCTATCATGGGAAGAAGCTGGCGTTTTACCACTTGCTGCTCTGACTGCCTACCGAGTAATTTTCACAAGGGGAAAAGTGAAAAAGGGTGACACCGTTCTGCTTCCTGGTATCGGAAGCGGTGTGCTCACGTTTGCATTGAAATTCGCTAAAGCTCTTGGAGCACGTGTGATCGTGACTTCAAGAAGTGAAGAAAAATTAGAAGCAGCTAAGAAGCTGGGAGCAGACCGTGCGATCAACACCCAGTCTGATTGGAATGAAGAGTTACAGAATGAAAAAGTGGACCTTGTAGTCGAAAGTATCGGTCGGGCTACCTTCAACAAATCTCTTGGAGTCGTCCGGAAGGGTGGTACAATCGTTACCTTTGGTGCTACTACAGAAGATGAAGTGGAAATTGATATCCGCAAATTCTTCTATGGGCAGTACAATTTGCTAGGTTCTACCATGGGTAGCGGGGAAGAATTCAAGGAAATGTTGGAATTCATCGTTGCGAACGATATTAAACCTGAGCTCGATCGTGTATTCAAGCTGTCTCAATATAAGGAAGCATTCGAGTATCTGCGAGATACGAAAAACTTTGGAAAAATTGGTTTTACAATAGAAGGATAGCATGTCTCACCCCGTGGTACGTTTTTAACGACATCCACGGGGTTTTTATTGTCGAATCGTGTAATAATATAGGAGAAAACCGCTAACATGCCAATAATATGAAAAAAATTGTAATAATAAGAAGGAAGAATTATTTCAAATATAGAAATTAAGTACGACGTCAAAAGGAGGAGTAATATGTCTGAAGATAAAAGACCTGTCACCAAAGATGATATTTTCAACATTCAATCGGTCACCAACCCTAAATGGTCGCCCGACGGGAAAGGGGTTGTATTCGTAAAAACCCATATCGATAAAGAGGAAGATAAATACATATCTAATTTGTTTTATTTTGATAAAACGACAGCAGAGTTGAACCAATGGACCTATGGGGAATCTAAAAATTTTCAGCCGAAATGGTCCCCTGATGGCAATAAGCTTGCGTTTTTATCAACGAGGGAAGAAAAGAGCCAGCTTTACGTGCTTCCCTTACTAGGAGGAGAAGCACAGCAAATCACCACTTGTCCGAACGGTGTCAATGATTTTGAATGGTCGCCAGATGGTAAGCGGATCGCTTTTCAGGCTCCGTTGAATGTAGACGAGGCTTTTGATGAGGAGAAGAAGGAAGAAAAAAAGGATGATAAGAAAGATAAAGTCCGAGTCATTACAAAGATGAAATATAAAGCTGATGGTGTTGGCTTTGTTGAAGACCAGGAGCAACAAATCGGTATCGTGGATGTAACCAGCGGAGAGATTATCCAGTTAACAGAGAAAGGCCATAGCTATGGATTGCTATCCTGGTCACCAGACGGAAAGACACTCGTTTTTTCCGGAGATGAAGCGGAAAACAGGGATTTTTCATTCAGTGCTGATTTGTTTTTATATGATGTGGAAAGTAGAGAGCGTACAACTGTTGACACAGAAAAAGGTTTTGTCTCTGATGCAAAGTGGTCACCGGATGGCAGCAAACTTGCATTCATCTTTCATGGCCTGGTTTATAAGAATGCCTCTCATCCTGATATATATATCCTGGATCGGGATAGTGGAGAAACCACTAATGTGACCGATCAGTTGGACCTTCCTGTAGGTGACTTCACCGCAGGGGATATTCAGCAGGGGGCACAGCTGCCTGGAATCGTCTGGCTGGATGATGAATCGTTTTATTTCTCTGTAAGCGAATACGGCAATGTGGTGTTATATGAAGGGAATACGTGGGGGAAACTGAAGCGGGTTTGGAATGAAAAGCAACATATCTATGGATTTGATGTCGATGTGAAAACAGGAGAAGTAGCTGCAGTGGTTTCCACTACGATGGACCCAGGAGAACTTTATTTATTCGATGCTGATCAACAAACAAGTAGAAAAGTGACGGATTTTAATGGGGAATGGCTTCGTAGCACAAAACTCTCTGAACCGGAGGAATTTATTTTTAGAAGTGTAGACAGCTGGGATGTCCACGGATGGGTGATGAAACCGGTCGATTTCGTTGAAGGTGAAAAATATCCATTGATATATCAGGTCCATGGTGGTCCTCATGCTATGTATGGCAATACGTTCTTCCACGAAATGCAACTGCTTGCTGCTCAAGGCTATGTAGTAGCTTATGTCAACCCGCGTGGTTCACATAGCTATCATCAGGAATTTGTCAATGCCGTGCGGGGCGATTATGGCGGCAATGACTATGTAGATGTCATGAATGGTCTCGACTATTTACTCGAGGCGTATGATTTTATTGATGAGGAGCGGCTTGGGTTGACAGGAGGAAGTTATGGAGGATTCATGACCAACTGGATCGTGGGTCACACGGATCGCTTTAAAGCGGCTGTGACACAACGTTGTATCTCCAATTGGATCAGCTTCTACGGTGTCAGTGACATTGGTTATTACTTCAGTGAATGGCAGATACAAGCGGATCTTCATGACTTCGAAAAGTTGTGGAAGCATTCCCCATTGGCCTATGTGGATAATATGGAAACGCCATTATTGATCATCCATAGTGAAAACGATCTGCGTTGTCCAATTGAACAATCGGAGCAGCTTTTCATCGCTTTGAAGCGGCAGGAGAAGGATACGGAATTTGTACGTATACCAGATGCCGATCACAACTTATCACGAACAGGCAAACCCTCGCTTCGTTTGGAGCGGTTGCAGCATCTGATGAGATGGTTTGAAGAAAAGCTATAAGAAATCCTAGGGCCCGGGAAACTTTCCCGGTCTCTTTTTTTAAAGCAAAAACCCTCTTTTTTAAGTAAGTAAAACATTCTACTTGAAACTTAGTAGCAACTCCGAAAGATAACAAGAAACCATTATCAGCAACAAGCTTACAAAAAGCTATTTCATAAGTCTATCTAAACGCTTAAAAAATAGAACTTTTTTAGAGGATACACGCCGAAGCTCATAAATGAAGATTTTTTGAACAGGGAAACGCGCCTCATTCGACAGACAAACACAATTGTATTGTAAAATAGAAGATAAATCTAGTAATTTAGGAAACATTTACTTATAAAAGAACAGGAGTGGTGTTGGAATGTCTCACAAGAATAATCCAAAAAAGTTCGCGTTGAATATGAGTGCTGCTCAGTTTACTAAGTTTTATATCATGCATCTCCTACAAGTACATCCTCCGATGATCAGCGAACAATTTAAAAAAGAATTTCAAAAACTGACAACAAACTGGATACCAGCACCCTCAACATTACTGGATACATTGCACGACATGACAGAAGAGGGATTATTGTCCAGAAGAGAAGACTATAAATCTCATGACCGGAAGAGGCAGAAGGTATATTGGTATTCCCTCACAGATAAGGGGAAAGAAGAATTCGATGTGTTGAAAAAACGTTACCGGTTATTATTTGAAGAGCAGTTAGACATACTTAATAAAATAATGAAAGAAATTTATAAGTAACAAGTTCAAGACAAGATAAAGGGAGCGTCCGCTTTATGCAACTAAGCGTTTTAGATCAGTCACCAATATCCAAAGGGAATACAGCAACCGAAACGCTGAATAATAGTTTATTGCTTGCTCAACAAGCAGAAAAGCTGGGGTATCACCGTTATTGGATGGCAGAACATCATAATACGAATGGATTGGCATGTTCTTCCCCTGAAATAATGATAACCAGAATAGGTGCTGCCACCAGCCGGATACGTATAGGCTCAGGTGGTGTCTTACTTCCGCAGTACAGCCCGCTAAAAGTAGCAGAAAACTTTAAGATGCTGGAAGCACTTTTCCCAAACCGGATAGATTTAGGGCTTGGAAGGTCACCGGGCGGGTCACAAAAAACACGCCTGGCTCTTACAGATGGTATTAATAAAACCTTAAGTGCTTTTCCCAGGCAGGTACAGGAACTGCAGCAGTTTCTTTTTGGGGATATACCGAAAGAACACCCTTCCTTTGGTGTTAGGGCGACTCCTGATACGAACAGTAACCCGGATGTGTGGGTACTTGGTTTATCTTCCCGCGGGGCTCGGCATGCCGCTAACAACGGGACTGGTTTCACTTTTGGCCATTTCATTGACCCTGCTAATGGGGAAGAAGCGATTAATACTTACAGAACGCATTTTAAAGCTGTGTACAATAAAAGTTTTCCCCAGGTAAATGTTTGTGTGTTTGTTGTATGTGCCGACACGGATGAAGAAGCTGAACAACTGGCTCTGAGTCAGGATATGTGGCTGCTGCAAGTAGAGAAAGGGCTGGATACACGCGTACCGTCGGTAGAAGAAGTAAAGAACCATACGTTTACAATAAAAGAAATAGAAAAAATCAGGAAAAACCGGAAACGCATGATTGTAGGTTCTCAAGCAAAAGTGAAGGAAGAATTGCTTAAACTAAAGGAGTTATATCAAACAGATGAGTTTTTGATCATTACAAATATCTACGATTTTGATGCTAAACTCAGGTCCTATCAATTGATTGCAGATATAACATTTTGAAGATGCATGAAATTCCACCATATGGGTATGTACCTATATCAAGCATTAAGGAGGGCGTACCGTTCATGGGTGAACATCTTATTCCAAAGCAGCCATCTTCTTTATGGAGAGAGCTGGAGATAGAGACATTTCCTGCACTTTCTGAAAATATAGCTTCTGATATCACGGTGGTAGGTTCCGGTATTGCCGGTATCACTACTGCTTACCGGCTCGTCAAGTCAGGCTATCAGGTGACGTTGATAGAAGCCGGCAGGATATTGGAAGGGACAACCGGTTATACAACAGCGAAAATTTCTGCTCAGCATGGTTTGATCTATCAGCAGCTGGAAAAAACAATTGGCCAGGAAAATGCTAAGTTATATTATCAGGCTAATCAGGCTGCTATTCAGGCGATAGAGCAAAACATCGAAGAACTTGAAATAGCATGTAACTTTTCATACCAGGAAGCTTTTGTATACGGAGAAACAGAAAAAGCGAAGAAAATGATCGAAAAAGAAGCAGAGCTGTATGAAATACTGGATATTGACGGGGAGATGACAGACAAGGTTGATTTACCATTCCCTGTGACATCCGCTATCAGGATGAATAAACAGGCTCAGTTCCATCCTGTAAAGTATTTACTCCCTTTGATAGAGTTTCTAAAGAAGAACCAGGCCAATATTTATGAAAATACCAGGGCAGTTGATATCGAAAAAGGAGACAAGCCAAAGGTAGTTACGAAGGACGGTCATTCTATTACTTCCAATCATGTGGTAATTGCCTCTCATTTTCCTTTCAAGGACATGGACGGTCTTTACTTTTCCAGACTCCATGTCGAACGTTCTTATTCCCTGGCTGTTAAGACAGAGCAGCCTATCCCGGAAGGTATGTACTTGAATGTGGAAGAGCCAAAACGATCCATACGTAATGCGTTGGATACGACTGGGGAAAAGGTATTGCTTGTCGGTGGTGAAGGACATACAAGCGGGCAAAGCGAAGATACGTTTCAACATTACAAAAACCTTGCGGAATTTGCAGAAGAACATTATACGGTCCATGATGTACCATACCGCTGGTCCTCCCAGGATATGAGCACCCTGGATATGGTGCCTTATATTGGGAAAATCACTTCTAATCAACCAAACATTTACGTCGCCACAGGTTTTGCCAAATGGGGAATGACCCAAGGAACAATTGCTGCTGATGTTATCCATGACATGATAACCGGAAGGAAAAATCCATTTGAAGACTTATATTCTCCATCAAGATTTAAAAAGAGCAGTGGTGTGAAGAGTTTCACAAAAGAAAATGCCGATGTGGCTAAAGAGTTTGTTAAAGGAAAATTACCGACAAAGCGTAAAAAGGATATTAAAGACCTGGAACCGGACCAGGGTGCCATTATAAAAGTTGTGGGAAAGACTGCGGGGGCCTACAAAGATGAGGACGGGAACGTAAGCGTGGTAGATACTGCCTGCACCCACATGGGCTGTGAGCTTGCCTGGAATAATGCAGAGCGTTCCTGGGACTGCCCATGTCATGGTTCCAGGTTCACCGTGCAGGGAGAAGTAATTGAAGGGCCGGCAACTCAACCGCTGAACAAAGTAAACGTTAAATAACTAAACTTACAGGAGGGTGATGATAATGAAAGGTGGGTCTTCCAAAACAGCCGTAGTAACGGGTGCAGGATCCGGGATAGGAAAGGCAGCAGCCATCAGGCTGGCAAAAGAAGGTTACGCAGTCGCTTTAATGGATTTGAAAGAAAATCGAGCAAAAGCCGTTCAAGAAGAAATTTTAGAGGATGGCGGGCAAGCACATGTGTATGATATTGATGTATCCGATGAGACCAGGGTGAAGGAAGGACTTGCCCATATAAATGAGCAATGGGGCAGCATCGATGTCGTGTTTGATAATGCTGGCATCAATGGCACTTTTGCACCGATTGAAGATATGAAGACGGAGGATTGGGAACAGACGATCCATACCAATTTAAAAAGCACGTTCCTATTTGTTAAGCATAGCATTCCCTACATGAAAGAGTCAGGGGGAAGCATCATCATTACCAGTTCTATCAATGGAAATCGGACCTTTTCTGGTATAGGCATGTCAGCTTACAGCACATCAAAAGCAGGACAAGTAGCTTTTATGAAAATGGCTGCACTGGAACTTGCCCGCTATCATATCCGCGTGAATGCTATCTGTCCTGGTGCTATTGATACTAATATTGGCCAAAATACTGAGAAAACAAAAAGCCTGGAAAAAGTCCAAATTCCAGTGGAATATCCAGAGGGCAGCCAGCCGCTTGAACACGCACCAGGAACGCCAGAGCAGGTGGCTGATCTGGTTTACTTTTTAGCTTCCAACCAATCTAGTCATATTACAGGCACAGAGATGTATATTGATGGCGCCGAATCACTTTTATAATTATTCATTCGAGTACTCAGCATCGAGTACTCTTTTTTTGTCGACAAATGTTTTACAACAAAATTACAAGGGTAGAAGATTAACGGAAAGTAGTTACATACCAAAAAAAGGAGGAAATTTATACATGAGTAAAGATAATCGTAAAGATGAACAACTCGAGCAGTTCCGTACCGACGATAGAGATAAACAGATGACCACTAATCAAGGAACGAAAGTATCGGAGGATGAATTTTCTTTAAAAGCCGGTGAACGTGGACCAACCTTAATGGAAGACTTCCACTTCCGTGAAAAAATGACCCACTTCGACCATGAACGTATACCTGAACGTATTGTTCATGCCCGGGGATTTGCTGCACATGGTGAATTCCAGCCTTATGAATCTATGAAGGAATTTACGAAAGCTGATTTCTTACAGGACCCTTTTAAGAAAACCCCTGTGTTTGTCCGTTTTTCAACGGTCCAAGGTTCCAAAGGTTCAGCCGAGACTGTCCGGGACGCTCGTGGTTTTGCTACTAAATTTTATACGGAGGAAGGGAACTTCGATTTAGTCGGTAACAACATTCCTGTTTTCTTCATACAGGATGCTATTAAATTCCCTGATTTAGTGCATGCCTTGAAACCAGAACCACATAATGAAATGCCGCAGGGAGCTACCGCCCACGATACATTCTGGGACTTTATTGCCAATAACCAGGAATCTGCCCATATGGTCATGTGGGCGATGTCTGATCGAGCTATACCACGAAGTTTCCGTATGATGGAAGGATTCGGTGTCCATACCTTCCGCTTTGTTAATGATAAAGGTGAAGCTCATTTCATTAAATGGCATTGGAAGCCAGTCTTAGGTACTCATTCGCTCGTATGGGATGAAGCTCAAAAAATATCCGGTAAAGACCCTGATTTCCACCGTGGGGATCTTTATGATTCAATTGAGAACGGAGATTATCCTGAATTTGAACTGGGTGTACAGATTATTAAAGAAGAAGATGAGTTTAAATTTGATTTTGACATTCTGGACCCTACAAAAATCTGGCCGGAGGAAGATGTGCCAGTTAAGAAAATCGGTAAAATGACGCTGAATCGAAATGTCGATAACGTGTTCGCTGAAACGGAGCAGGTTGCTTTCCATCCAGGCCATGTAGTTCCGGGAATTGACTTTACGAATGATCCGTTACTGCAAGGCCGATTGTTCTCTTATACGGATACACAGTTGATTCGCCTGGGCGGCCCTAATTTCCATGAGCTGCCGATCAACCGTCCCGTATGCCCTTTCCATAATAACCAGCGCGATGGCTATGGACGTATGACGATCAATAAAGGGCCAGTTGCTTATCATAAGAATTCCATGGCTGATAATACACCAGAAACTGCCGCTCCGGAAGAAGGCGGTTTTGAACATTATCAGGAAAAAGTGGAAGGAAAGAAAGTTCGTAAACGTAGTGACAGTTTCAAAGATCACTTCTCACAGGCGACTTTATTCTGGAATAGTATGAGCGATCCGGAAAAAGAGCATATCAAAGAAGCCTTCAGTTTTGAGCTTGGTAAGCTTTCCAGTGAATCTGTCCAGCAGCAGGTAGTAGACATGTTTGCTAATGTCAGCCTGGAACTGGCTAGAGAAGTAGCACAGAATGTTGGTGTCAAAGTGCCGGAAGAGGGAGGATCCAATGTAACGAAGTCATCCCCAGCTTTGAGCCAGGAAAATACCAATAAATTGCCACATACCCGTAAAGTTGGTGTGATTGTGGCAGAAGGTTTCAACGGCTCAGAGGTGACTTCCGTAATCGAGGCACTTAAAAAAGCTGAGGTAGAACCGGAAATCATCAGTGACAAACTTGGCACTGTAAAAGGAACGGATGGGGAAGAACTGGAAGCAGATCATACGTTCTTAACGGGAGAATCTGTCTTGTTTGATGCACTATATGCAGTAGGAAGTACTTCAGCAGATAAGAAGTTCCAACAAGATGCTTTATACTTCCTGAAAGAAGCATTTGCCCATTATAAACCGATTGGCGCCACGCATGAGGGTGTCGATTTGTTGAAAAAAGCAGAAATCGCTGACGGTTTAGGTGTCGTTACCAATGATGACTTGAAGTCTTTTGTAAAAGAGTTTGTAGCGGCAATCGCTGAGCACCGTCACTGGGACCGTGAAATTGTTTAAGCTTTAAACAGTAGAGAGGGAGGGGAACCTCCCTCTTATTTTATTTCCATGTTACATAACTATTGAAAAGAAAGAACAAACTAACCTTATTTACAAGGATAAGGTGGACGTTATGACAATATTCCGACTTGGATATGTAGCGATGAGTAAAACGCTTGAAAATGCCTCGCCATCCCAAACGATGACGTATACTCGTTTTCAGGCGCTTTCGAATAGGGAGGCAGCGATAAGAAAATTAGAATCAATTGCCCGCTCTAACTTACATAATACATTACGGCTGTTAAAGCATAATCAAGCACAGGGCATCAAATTCTTCCGTATGAGTTCGAGACTCATTCCGCTGGCAACCCATGAAGATTTACGAGAATGGCGGTATATTTCAGCCCTGAAAGAGGAACTGAAAGCGATTGGCGATTATGCTAAAGCGAATGAGATGCGCATTGATTTCCACCCCGATCATTTTGTAGTGATCAATACACCGGATAAAGAAGTTTTTCAAAGGGCAATGATTGTTTTAAAGTACCATTTTATGCTCCTTCATGCCATGGGGATTGATCCGACTCACCGATGTGTACTGCATTTAGGCGGACAATACCAGGATAAAGAGCAGGCACTGGAAAGTTTCATTGAAAACTGGGCTCTCGTTCCTTCCAGTCTGCAAAAGATGATTATGATTGAAAATGATGATAAATCATTTACATTAGAGGACTGTCTCTATGTGTGCGAAAAACTCAATATCCCACTGGTATTCGATCTCCATCACCACCTGGCAAACCATAGCGATGAAAACTGGGTTAACGAGTGGAGTCGTGTCGTTAATACATGGAAATCATCCACTTTGCCGCTTAAAATGCATATTTCGAGTCCTAAAAGTGAAGAAAATTTCAAAAGCCATGCGGATTATATCGAACCTGAAATGTTTCTTGATTTTATTAAAAAAGTGGAGGGAACGATATCACAAGTGGACTGTATGATTGAGGCAAAGCAAAAAGACAGGGCTTTATTTCATTTAATCGATGATTTACGCGAAAGACCGACAATAAAAATGAAGAGTAATACTACATTCAATTGGGTAGAAGGGTAAGTATAAAAGTTTCTTCAGGCATTCCATTAAGCTATAATGAAAATCACTATAGGTGAGGAAAGGGAAGAAATATTGAAATGAGTAATTTAAAAATCGGAATGGTACAAAAGATGAATGTACGAAAGAAAAAAACAGAAGGATTCGTGCTTTCAGATGGTAATCAGGAAGTTATGCTTCCGGACGAGCAGGCACGTGATGATATTGAATTGGATAAGGAAATAGAAGTGTTTCTTTACCAGGATAAGAGGGGAAACACGTTAGCGACGATGAGTACCCCTGAAGTGGACCTCGAGACATACGGCTGGGTTGAAGTCGTGGAAGTAGTCAAAAATCTGGGCGTGTTCGTTGATATTGGCATTGAAAAAGAAATCCTTGTATCTTCAGATGATCTGCCTCTATTAGAAAGTGTATGGCCCAAGCCAGGAGATTGGCTGTTTGTCAGTTTGGAATTAGATAAGAAAGGACGCCTGCTGGCGAAACCGATAACGGAAGGAGCAGTCCAAGAAGACTTAGAGCCCGCTCCAGAATCATTATTGAAAAGCGATATTACGGGCAGAATCTACCGTTCCACTAAAGCTGGTTCTTTCCTTTTGACAGAAGAGGGCTACCGTGGATTTATCCACCCTTCAGAACGAAAAGAAGAACCCCGTGTTGGTGAGACGGTAACCGGAAGAGTAATTGATGTAAAAGAGGATGGGTCTATCAACGTTTCATTACGTCCGCTTAAGCAAGAAGGAATGACAGAAGATGCTGAGGTTATAATGGAATATTTAATCGAACGTGGTGGCAGCATACCATTTCATGATAAGAGTGATCCGGACGAAATAAGAAAGACATTTCGTATCAGTAAAGCTGCTTTCAAACGAGCCCTGGGCAAATTAATGAAAGAAGGAAAAGTTATTCAGCAGGACGGTAAGACGGTTCTCACTGATACTATGGAACAATAATAATGTAGAAAGACGGTATCTGAATTACAGATATCGTCTTTTTTTGTACTTTAAGAAAGTTTAACTTTGTTAAAGGATTAAAGTATAAGAAAAACTTTCACAGATAGTGGGCTATTTGAATATCCTGCCTTTGGGAGGAGGTTGGATAGAATAATGTATAACTATTATCACGGATATCCAGAACAGGCAGATATGGATAGACAAAATCCATCTGAGGTCAAAGAAATGTGCCAAACTAATCACTACTATTTCGTCCAAATTCAACTATCTGATGGTTCGCTTGTGGATGGGATCATTGATGGAACTGATGAAGATCATGTCTATTTGCTTGTACCAGTCGGAGATGAAATGGAAGAGATGGAGCAGAGGCAATTCGGATACAGTGGCTTTGGAGGCTATGGAGGGTACGGCGGATACGGCGGATACCCTTTTGGCGGCGGTTATGGTTATCCAAGGCGATTCCGCAGATTCAGACGACGGCGCTTCCCATTTTTTCATATCGGAAGGCTGTTTTTCCCGTTTTTCTATTAAACAAGAAGCACGCACAATGGAAGTTCCATTGGCGTGCTTTTTACTATCTACTCTCTTGGGTTATGCTCGGCGAATTTCACAAAGGTCGTTTCATCCTCAATCAACCCGCAGGAAGCGCATTGTACCTTCTTATCTGGTCCGTTATAGCTCAAATGAAAGGCATCCAGATTATCATCGGTATACTCTTCCATAATAATCCCAGTACCAGGATCCATCTTGACGGATGAAGGAAGCTGCTGGATTAAATTGAATCGGGAACGATTGGTTTTACAATTGGGGCATAAGTATGGGTTAGACATGCTGACCACCTCCAACCTTATTATTTCCCCAATAATCGTTGATTATTATGTTATTTATTTCTTTTTTTGTTTTTCCATTTCTTCACTAACTACAAATGCAAGATCATCATTTCCGAATAAGGAAAGCACACCTAGAAGTGTTTCATCCATGATTTCATCTGCTTCACTTTTAGGGACTGTCAACTCTATAGCCCGGTTTAAGGCATCATTTGATTTTTGAGTTGGATATGCGCGTGCATATACTTCAACAGGATCTAAATCATGGTTAATACACCACTGGGCAAAGACAAGGATCATCATCTCTTCATCCTGCTGGTAGTTGCGGATGACTTGTTCTTCGATTTCTTTTCGATTCATGAAACATACTCCCTTTACTATGATGGTTTCATTATATCGAGCCACTCGAAACAATAACAACTATTTCTACATATTTTTCGACAATTAAAGGAAAATTCGTTCGTAATAGGGAATTAATAAACGGAAAGAGCATACTTTCGAGGAGGGATTAACTATTGGAACGGGTTAGAGTATTACTGATCAGCGTGTTGAGCTTATTAGTTTTATCATTTGGCATTACAGTGGAAGGCGATGCGAAAATTCCTGACAGAAAGTCGATTAACTATGTTGCGCTGGGAGATTCACTGGCAGCTGGATGGACCCCTATATCTGATGAAAAAGGATATGATGGGGAGGGATATCCTGAATTTCTAGTGGAAAGGTTCGAGCAATCGAATTACAATATCACATTGAGTAACTATGGTGCAAATGGGCATACCACAACAGACGTTTTGAAGGATTTAAAGGACAAAAATATACAAAAAGATATCAATGAAGCAGATTTACTAACAATAGATATCGGAGCCAATGATTTACTTGCTCACTTATTTAATGGTAATTTAGCAGGATTGGAAAGTGCTTCGGAAACAGCAGTTTTAAATATTGATAAGATTTTAAGTGACATCAGGAAATTGAACAAGGATGTAGATATCTATGTGATGGGCTATTATAATGCAATCGAACCTTATGAGAGTTATAAGGATTTAGAGCCTGAAATACTGCCACTTTTACAACGGTTCAACCATGAGATAAAAGAAGTGACAGAATCGGCTGATGCGGTGTATGTACCGACATTTAAAGTGATAGCTAAGGATTATGATACGTATCTTCCTCATGCTGATGTCCACTTAAGTGAAGAGGGCTATCAGGCGGTTGCCAAGGAATTTTGGAAAAAGATGACCCCGCGAAATTACGGTAATTAATCAAAGACAGGTAGCTGGTGCTATCTGTCTTTATTTATGGTTGCACTTGTCACAGGTCAACCTATAAAGGGCATAGGCTATGAAAGACAGTTATGAAAATACAGGAGGAAGATTCATGAATTCTAACTATTTTCACATGCCCTATGTATATCCATATGTGACGAATCCATACCAGGCACCATATGTCCGCTATCCTTATAGCCATTATTATGGCAGTTACCAATCCTATCAGGATGTCAGGCAGCCGGTCCGTGGCCAGGCGACATGGACTGAGGGGGGAGCAGTGACCCAATGCGGGATTCCGTGGTCGGCTAATCTCTATATGACAGTAGCAGTTGGTCAGAACACACCATACAAATGTGGAGATACCTTAAAAATCAAAAACTTAGCTAACGGTAGAGAAGTATTAGTGACTGTAGTGGATCAGGTCGCCGGTTATGGTGCCAATAAAGTGAATTTACACAAGAGAGCTTTTGAAGCATTAGGTGCCAATGTCGATTTAGGGGTTATCAATGTAGAGATCACTACTGGTATTGAGCTGGAAGAGGAAAAATGGGGAAAGTATCTGCTCGAAATCGTTCAATCAGCGTACTCGAACTATAATGTAACAGATTATAATAGAATAAGTAAAACGCAGCAGAATGCTAACCAAATGACGGAAACCTATAAATATGTACTGCGTTCTCCACAAGAAACAGTCAATATTGAAGGAACTGTCGTATATAACCCAAATACCGATCGAATTATATCAATTGATTTAAAGGAAGTATAAGCAGTATGATGAAAGAGATAGGGAGACGAACCCTATCTCTTTCATTTTTAATAGCAGGCTGCGGATATAACAGCAGGCTGATAAAACTGTTGCGAAATGGCAACACTTCTAGTATTGTAGGAATGAATGGTTAAAATTGAAAAGAGGGTTATAAATGAAACAATCTATATATGGAATGACGTTCGACCAGTTGACTGACTGGCTGATGGAACGCGGACATAAAAAATTCCGTGCATCACAAGTTTGGGACTGGCTGTATAACAAACGAGTCAAAAGCTTTTCAGAAATGAATAATGTCAATAAAGATTGTATCCAACTGCTTGAAGAAAATTTTGTGATCCAGACGTTGCAACAAGAAATCAAACAGGAATCTTCAGATGGTACAATCAAATTTTTATTTAAACTGCAGGATGGTAATGTAATTGAAACCGTATTGATGCGGTTCCATTATGGATTATCCGTTTGTGTTACAACGCAAGTTGGCTGTAATATCGGTTGTTCCTTCTGTGCAAGTGGACTATTGAAAAAAAGCCGCGATCTGACCAGTGGTGAAATTGTTGAGCAGATCATGAATGTCCAGCATGCATTGGACGATAAGGGAGAAGGAGATCGTGTTAGTCATATTGTCGTAATGGGTATTGGAGAACCGTTCGATAACTATGATAATACGTTGGATTTCATTCGTATCGTCAACTCTCAGAAAGGGCTGGCTATCGGTGCAAGAAAGATTACTGTCTCTACAAGTGGACTAGCTGATCAAATTTATCAGTTCGCTGATGAAGACTTGCAGGTAAACCTTGCTTTATCATTACACGCTCCAAATGATGAGCTACGTACAAGAATCATGAAGATCAATAAAGCATATCCATTAGATAAATTGATGCCAGCGATTGATTATTATCTAGAGAAAACTAATCGCCGGATTACCTTTGAATATATCATGCTAAGGGATGTCAATGACCACCAAAAAGAAGCGAAAGAACTTGCAGAACTGTTGAAAGATAAACGGCATTTATCTTATGTCAACTTGATTCCGTATAATCCAGTTGACGACCATTCTTATCAACGTAGTGAGAAAGAAGCGATTTTAGGATTTTATGACACGTTGAAGAAAAATGGCATCAACTGTGTCATTCGCCATGAAAATGGAACAGATATCGATGCAGCATGCGGGCAATTGCGCAGTAAGCAAGTCAAAAAAGATAAAAAGAAACAGGCAGCGAAAGCAAAATAAATCAAAAAGTACACCGTTTAGTTGAATGGTGTACTTTTTTTGTGCATTCATTTAGTGATTATGGATGCCTTCTACATCTTTTAACGAGTCTTTCCTCTGAGCATCATTTGCTTTTTTAAGGAACTTTCATTTCTAGGAAGTTTCCTTTCTATATAAATAAAAAGAAGTTGTAAAGATACAGGCGGAAGAAATAGAAGGAATCAACAAATTCATTTTGAATAAAATGGATGGAAGGGGGGGATTGAGTGTTAGTTAAAAACAATATTATTCCGAAACATCGGGTAGTCACTATTCATATAGAATCAACAATGAAGGAAGCGAAAGAGGCATTGGATAATAGCGGGTATCGCTGTATTCCAGTTGTTGATAGTAATGGTAGATACCAAGGAATGGTGTTCCGTTCCAGAATTGAACGACAGGAGAACGAATCTTTTAGAAATGGGGTAACACCCATTGAAAACGAATGCATCACAAAGGTTCTTTCCTACCCACAAACTTTTGTGTATGAAGAAACCTCGTTCCCTCAGGCGATGCTACGGGTGAAAGCTCTTCCATTTATAGCTGTACTAGATAAGCAAGAGAAGTTTGCCGGTATTCTCACGCATAACAAAGTATTTGATTTACTGGAACAATCGTTTGGACTTCATTCGGGAGATTATATTGTCACTATCGTATCACCCGAAAAACATGGGGCAGTCGCTCAGCTTTCCAAAATGTTGAATAAACGAGGGATTAACATTGAGGGGTTAATGACGTTCGATGATGATGGCAGTAAAGTTGTAAGACGTCTCTGTATCACTGTATCCAATGTCACCAAAGCGCAGCTAAGCGAACTGTTCGCTAAATTAGAAAAGAAAGGTTACCGCGTACTTCGGTCAGAACAGACTGAAAAGAACGACCATATGACAAGAGCTATATTGGAAGATTAATTCAAACCACCAGGGATGCTGGTGGTTTTTTTACACTTTAAGAAATTTTAACTTTGTTAAAGGATTAAAGTATAAGAAATACGGTGAGGAGGATTCATTGAGTGAGGGTAACTTATCTTGTAGAATATCCTTTAGATGAAGTCAGAATAAGAAAAGGTGTTAATTTGAAAAAGTATATCGTAATAGGAGCGGGCATACTTGGTGCATCAACTGCACACCACCTGGCGAAGCAGCAAGCTGATGTCATACTAATTGACAGGGAAGACCATGGACAAGCGACAGCTGCAGCGGCAGGAATCGTATGTCCTTGGCTAACTCACCGTAAAAATAATGAATGGTACCGATTAGTGATAGGTGGTGCCAAGTACTACCCATCACTCATAAAAGAACTTGAAAAGTATGGGGAAGCAGAGACTGCATACTCAAGAGTTGGAGCAATCAATATATATAATAAACAAGATATGCTAGATCGCAAGTTTGAGCTCGCCTTAGAGCGCAGGCGTGATACACCCGAAATGGGCGAAGTCACCAAGCTTTCAAGAAAGGAAACCAAATCACTTTTCCCACCCTTGAAAGATGAATATGGAGCAGTTCACGTCAGTGGCGGGGGGAGAGTGAACGGAGGTGCTTTACGAGATGCACTTATCCGAGGAGCTAAAATGAATGGGGCAACTTACATCAAGGGCGATGCAGGGATTCACCTGGAAGATAATCATGTCAAACGTGTAACTGTAGGTCCGAAAAATTTTGAAGCCGATGAGGTTATTATTACTGGAGGAGCCTGGACGGAAGAAGTGCTTAAGCCATTAGGACTTAACTTTAACATGCATACACAAAAGGCACAGATCGTCCACTTACAATTGCCTGACACAGATACCAGCCATTGGCCAGTGGTCATGCCTCCATTTGGACAATATTTCCTTACTTTCGGAAACGGTAGAATTGTTGTAGGTGCTACCCAGGAAGATAACGTTGGTAAAGATCCAAGGGTTACAGCAGGGGGAGTCCATAAAGTTATCGATAAAGCTTTACGTGTTGCACCTGGGTTTGCTTCAGCAACCTACTTAGGAACTAAAGTAGGGTTTCGTCCCTTTACGCCCGGTAGTCTCCCTATCATAGGGCGAGTCCCTGGGATAAAAGGATTGTTCGTAGCTAATGGTCTTGGGGCTTCAGGTTTGACTAGCGGGCCATACTTAGGTGCGGAGCTTGCTAATTTAGCACTTGGCAAACCTACGGAGTTGAATATGAATGATTATGATGTTTCTAATGCATTAAATAAGTAAGTAAAAACACTTGATAAGCACAGCAAAAATTCATTTGATGGAATTAATAGAATGGAGGTCTCTCTGTTTAGTTAGTGCCAATTCACTTAAGAACACACGTTCTTCAGGGTGTGTTTGACATTTACCCAAAGCTGAAAAGCTGGTACAAATCCAACAAAGCCATATATTTGGGCTTTGTTACTATTATCGTTTTTTTCAATTCATGCCAAAGCATAAAGGAAAACAGGTTTGCAATACGGCGCTGAATCGTATGTGCAGATATATGTTGATTACAGACTTGATGCTGGATGAGTCGAAGCACTGTGGATGTTGCAATAGAATCTAAATTCATCGAAGAATTATTTTGCTGTAAGAAAAGCAAAAAGGTAATAAGTTGAATGAGTAAGCTGCGACTGATACTGGGTGCAATTACTAAATAAAACAGAAATTCTCCGAAACTTGTACATATTTCAATAATCCATAATTAATGACCATCATGTAATGGAATTATGAGGACGTCCGTATAACTTATGAGACATCATCGCTAATTATTGAATTGTGGGAAGTCTTACATGGACATCGCTTATAATTATCAGCATCTCAGAGGAAGAAGTTCCTGATATGAAATATTATAGGAACTAGGGGACTGGAACTTATAGTTGCTGTTTTTATTTCTTAGTTTACATAATACTTATTATCGGAAGTTAATTCAGAAACGGTAATTTTGTCTCAATGACTAAGTATACTTAAGATAGTGAGATGGAATTTAAAATTAAGTGAAAAGCTCCAAATCATTTCTGCATTAATCTCATTGTAAATTTAGTTTTTAATTCAACTTGCTGCCGCTAATTAATATCAAAAAATAAGCCAACATTATTCCTTTTGATATCTTTCTTCATTCTCATTTTTTATATTCTCTATGATAGTTAGATTTTCTTAATCATCAGTTTCTGATAGCGTTTATTAATTCTTGCTATTAACTGATTCATTTACCCTGCACTGGTTATACCCTAATATTCCATTTCTCCTATACGATCATTATTGTATGCTGGTTTTCTGGTGCTTCTTTGTGTCAGCTATATTGAAATTTTTATTGGTCACTCCCCCACTTTTTTTAAACCTGCATGATATTTAAGCGAACGAATCCCTTGTTAATCCCTTCTGTCAAGGGTTTTCACTTGCGTTAAGGATAGTATTTTTATTTTGTTTTCGGAGTTGCTACTAAGTATGAAGAGCGAGTTGTTTGAAGAATGGTTGATGGTTGGTTTTTGGCAGGCTTTTTTCAAAACAGATTTCTCCGTTTTTCCTAAGATAAACTGCGTGCTGGTGTTGGTAAGTCCGGTTACTTCATGCTGTCCTTTTAGGTTGTTGCCTCCCTGGGAAAACAATGTGATCTGCCTTGTTGCTTCTCGTACTATATTATTCCATATTTCGACAAAGCATTCACAAAAGAAAGCTGACCGGAGTTTTTCATCCGGTCAGCAGGATTACCCTGAACTATTCAGTTACTTTCACTTTTCCCTCTTTTGGGGCATTCACTTGGTTTTTTTGAAAGACTTTCAGCGTTTGATAATAAAAATCAAGAATTTGTTCGGATGGCTTCTTCCAGCTGAATTTTTCTGCTTCTTTTCTCGCATTAATGCTCAGCTGCTCGTGCAATCCAGGGTCTTCTATTTTTTCAATGGCACGGATCAGACTATCCGTATTCTCATTTTCAAATAGCAGCCCAGTACGGCCATCTTCTACTTGTTCCATTGTCGGTCCGCTTTTTGCAGCAATGACGGGCATCCCTGATGCCATTGCTTCTAAAATAACTAATCCTAAAGTCTCTGTCACGGATGGAAAGATGAAGGCATCCCCTGAAGCAAATGCCTGTGACAACTCTTCGCCATGAAGGAAACCTGTGAACGTGGTGTTCGTTCCTTCGAATGTTTTCTCCAGCTGATCTCGGACAGGACCATCACCTACGATAGCTAAGGAAATGTCATTTCTTCTTTCTAACAACGGCTTCAGCTTATGGATTTCCTTTTCTGGGGCCAATCTGCCGACAAACACTAAAAGTTTGTTATCAGGTTTTCCGCCTGATAGACGTTCGCGCATCGCCTTGTTCTGATAGCTTGGATGGTACTTGTCAATTGCAACTCCACGATCCCACACATGCACGTTTGGTATCTTTTTTTCGATTAATTCTTTCTGGATTGCTTTTGACGTACACAAATTCAAGTCTGCGTAGCTGTGCAGCTTCTTGAAATACCACCAGACCAACGGTTTGAACGGATAAAGACGATAGTAATCAAGATATTTCGGTACATGGGTGTGATAAGAAGCAATTAATGGATATCCTAATTTACTGGCATAGTATACGCCAGAGACACCGACCAGCGCAGGATTTACCACGTGGACGATGTCTGGCTGATGCTTCATCAACAGGTCCTTCACCTTTTTTTGAGGCATCGAAAACTCCCTGGACCTGTAGAAAGGCATCCTGGTCGTTTTGACACCTTCCACAATCGCACCTTCATATTCCTTCACGCCAAGGTCAGGGGCGATAACTATGACTTCATTATTTTCTTTTTGCAGATGTTTGATAGCTTCTTTAAGTCTAGTCACCACTCCATCTGTGGAGGGCAGGAAGGTTTCAGTTATGATTGCGATTTTCAAAACGGCGGCTCCTTACTTCCATTTAATGGACGGTAGTACGTTCTCTTTGATTACTCGGTCTTTATGTTCGATTACTGTCTGTAAAATATCATGCAGGACTTCGTCCGTCAATAAATGCGGCTCAAGGCCAAGGTCACGGAGCTTAGTGTTTACAGCATGATAGTAATGCTCTTCCGCTTCGATACGAGGGTTTTCCAAATGGGATACTTCTGTATTCAATCCTTCTTCTTTTGCTACTTTTTGTACCTTTTCAGCAAGCTCCTGGACAGAGAAGTATTCGGTGAATTGGTTGAACACACGGAATTCTCCCTTGTCTGCCGGGTTTTCAGCAGCAATTTCGACACAACGAACGGTATCCTCAATGTTCAAGAATGCTCTCGTTTGATTTCCAGAACCATAAACAGTCAAGTCATGGCCGGTAGCTGCTTGAATCAGGAACCGGTTCAACGCTGTACCGAATACCCCGTCATAATCAACACGATTGACTAGCATTGGATCCATTTTGGTTTCATTCGTATGTAGACCATAAACGATCCCCTGGTTCAAATCTGTCGCACGGATACCCCAGATCTTGCAGGCAAACATAATATTGTGACTGTCATGTACTTTTGATAAATGATAGAAAGAACCTGGCTGCTTCGGATATGGCATGACATCCTTGCGACCTTTATGTTCTATTTCAATATATCCTTCTTCAATATCAATATTCGGCGTGCCATATTCACCCATTGTACCCAGCTTGATCAAGTGGCACTCCGGAGCGAATTCTTTGATAGCATATAAAACATTCAAGTTTCCTAATACATTGTTCTGTTGTGTGAAAACGGCATGTTCACGATCAATCATCGAATAAGGAGCTGAACGCTGTTCCGCAAAGTGAACGAATGCTTCCGGTTCTGTCTGGCGGAATACTTCTCTTAGAAAATCATAATGGTTTAAGTCTCCGATGTATGTTTTGATTTCTTTACCTGTAAGCTCTTTCCACTTACCAACACGCTCTTCCAATGATGCGATTGGTGTTACGGAATTGGAATGAAGTTCCTCATCCCATTTTCTTCGTGATAAGTTGTCAACAATGGTTACTTCATGTCCTTGGTTGGATAGGTGTAATGCGGTCGGCCAACCACAGAAACCGTCTCCACCTGCTACTACTATTCGCATATTTTCCCTCCTAATACCTCATCCTTATCATTACTCCATATTAGAATAACATTCTTTCCAGATAAAATGGTAATGATATTATATTTAAAATTTGTTAAGGAATTTTTCAACTCCTTTACCGATTAACCCTATACCCTATCTAATTTATTATTCAAACCTGTTCTACTTAAAATTCCCCTTCTAACAGGAATTACCACCCTCCCATTTCAATATCGGTACAAAATCAGGTATAATTGAAAGTGGAACATTCAGAATATTCTTTGTTTAAAGGAGGAAATGATGTTGATTTCACAGCAGCCTGCATGGACACCTACAGAAGAACAAAAGCAAGCTACAAGACTCTATCAATGGATGAATAAACATGGCTTTGAATCTTATGATGAATTTTATCAGAAATCGATCGACGATATCTCCTGGTTTTGGGAGGAAGCGGTCAACGAGCTTGACGTGGAGTGGTACGAACCATATACAGACACCCTCGACTTATCAAAAGGAATCAAATATCCCCACTGGTTTGTTGGAGGAAAAATAAATGTTGTTCATAATGCCCTTGATAAGTGGGCAATGAATCCAGCAACCAAAAATAAAGTTGCCCTCTACTGGGAGGGAGATAATGGAGATACGGAAACTTTTACATTCGATAGCTTATATAAAAAAGTAAATGCATGTGCCCACGGCTTAGAGAAACTCGGCATTAAAGAAAAAGACGTAGTTACCATCTATATGCCGATGCTGCCTGAAACTTTGATCGCCATGCTTGCTGTCTCAAAAATTGGTGCCGTCTTCTCCCCTGCTTTCTCAGGCTATAAAGCGGAAGCAATTGCTACCAGGGTAAATGCTTCTGAATCGAAAGCAATTATCACAGCTGATGGATTTTATCGCAGAGGTAAAGTAGTACCGATGAAAGAAGAAGCTGATCGTGCAGCTGAACAATGCTCAACTTTGGAACATATTGTTGTAGTTGACCGGGCTGGCCGTGATGTTGAATGGAACGACACCCGGCATGTTGACTGGAATGCTTTACTTGAAAATGAAAACGATTACAAAACGAAGAAGACCTACGCGCATGACCCCTATATGATCATCTATACGTCAGGGACTACCGGTAAACCGAAAGGAGCCCTTCACACCCATGGCGGTTTTCCAATAAAGGCTGCGTTTGATGCCGGGATATGTATGGATGTCACCCAAAATGATAACTTATTCTGGTATACAGATATGGGATGGATGATGGGGCCATTCCTTGTCTACGGAGGATTAGTGAACGGGGCTTCGATCGTCATGTTCGAAGGCACACCGGATTATCCTGAACCGGATCGTTTATGGGCACTGGTCGAACGGTATACCGTCACGCATCTTGGTATCTCTCCTACCCTGGTCCGCTCCTTGATGAAGCATGGGGAAAGCTGGATTGAAAAACATAACCTGTCTTCATTGAAAATGATCGGTTCCACAGGTGAGCCGTGGAATCCTGAACCTTGGCGCTGGTTATTCGAACACGCAGGGAAATCCAAAGTTCCTATTTTCAACTATTCAGGCGGGACAGAAATTTCCGGTGGTATATTCGGTAATGTTTTAGTAAAACCGATCAATCCGGTTTCATTCAATGCTGCTCTGCCAGGAATGGATGTCGGTGTATATGATGAAAATGGTAACTCAGTCAAAAACGATGTTGGTGAACTGGTGCTCCGTCAACCATGGGTCGGCATGACCAACGGCTTTTATAAAGAAAATGACCGTTATGAAAAAGCATATTGGAGCCGCTTTAAAGACACATGGGTTCATGGAGACTGGGTGATTCATGATGAGGAGGGTTTTTATACGATAACAGGCCGCTCTGATGATGTGCTTAACGTTGCAGGAAAAAGGCTTGGCCCTTCGGAAGTCGAGTCTGTACTCGTCGAACATGACGCTGTTGTGGAAGCCGGCGTGATCGGTGTCCCGCATGAAGTCAAAGGACAGGAAGCTATCGGTTTCGTCGTTTTGCGTCCAGATTATGAGAAGTCGGAGGAATTAATCAAAGATATAAGCCGGCACCTTAATGAGAAGTTAGGAAAAGCTTTGGCACCTAAAATCGTCCATGTCGTGTCCGACTTGCCAAAAACCCGGAATGCCAAAGTAATGAGAAGAGCCATTAAATCCGCTTATTTAAATAAAGATTCTGGAGATTTGAGTGCCTTAGAGAACCCGCATGCCGTGGATGAGATCCGTGCTTTAGGCAAATCCGCTTCGTTATCTTAACAAATACAGATAAGAATCTGGAGATTGATTTAAAGTTAACGAGATAACCTGACAAAAAAAGGTCCTGAGCCCATTACTGGTTCAGGACCTTTCCTCTTATACAGCCAATTGCTTGCCTGTTTTTTGCTTTAATAGTGCCTGGTAAATCAATAAATCACGGTTATATACTGCAGCATAGCTCAACAGGCTTTCGAATTTGACCTTTTCAAAGCTATCCCGCCCCACCATGTTAAATTTTTCGTTTAAAACAGCGGCATTATTCCATGCGGTTTCTTCAAAAGAGTACTCCATTTCATGCTCTTCTATATCCACTTGGAATAAGTTAAGGTCTTTTGTACGTTCAAAATATGGAGTCTCTCTTTTTTTCTTTCTAATCTCCAGGGTACGTGGAATAGAAGCCCATAAGGCATCTCGATCCAAATAATGCCCCACTTCATGCAGGACTAACGCTTTGATATAATCTTCCAGTGGCACAGGGGTGATCATTTCATTTCGTGCTTTCCTGACCCGGTCAACATCAATAATCAATAGATTTTTAATAAAATCATAAATCATGTTCACATGAGTTGTTTGTATATGTACCTCAAGTGAAATATCAATCTTCTCCAGTGTTTGATGGACAATTTTTTTAATCTTTTTCTTTTGCAGCCGATTGTTCATTCTCTCTATTCTGCCTCTTTCTCTCATGTATTCCCCTGGCGGCTAACCCCCTATAGTATATAAGAAATCAGCCCTGATTCCAATACTATTATAGAAATTGACCATGACATTCATCGGTTCGTCTGTTATACTATGACCGACAAACTATCATAAAAGTCTGCGGAGCAACTCTACCGCAGGAGAGGTTCTAGCTACACCCTCTATAAAAAACTAAGGATGGAACTGTACCTATCCCTTAGGTGCGGTTTTTTTAGTTTATCTTATTCAAAAACCGGGTGAGTAGAATTCTCTTTCAATAGAAAGGAGAATTTTTTTATGGAAAATAATAAAGCGGTCGTCGTATTCAGTGGTGGTCAGGACAGTACAACTTGCTTGTTCTGGGCGCTGGAGCGTTTTGACGAAGTGGAAGCAGTCACGTTTCACTATAACCAGCGTCACGAAGAAGAAGTGGAAGTTGCTAAAGAGATCACAGATAAATTGAAGGTTAATCATCGAGTCCTTGATATGTCCCTGTTGAGCCAGCTTTCCCCTAATGCCTTGACGCATAAAGAAATGGATGTCGAGGATGGAAAAGATGGCAGCCTCCCTTCTACTTTCGTACCAGGAAGAAATCTATTGTTTTTATCATTCGCTGCTATTGTGGCCCAGCAAACTGGAGCGAAACATATCATCACCGGAGTATGTGAAACAGACTTCAGCGGCTATCCTGATTGTCGTGATGTGTTTATTAAATCCTTGAATGTCACGTTGAATCTATCGATGGACGAATCTTTCGTCATTCATACCCCATTGATGTGGCTCGATAAGGCTGAAACCTGGCAGCTCGCTGATGAACTGGAAGCCTTTGAATTTGTACGTGACCATACACTGACTTGCTATCATGGCGTAATCGGCAGCGGCTGCGGCGAATGCCCGGCATGTAAACTTCGTAACCATGGACTAAGGAAGTATCTACAGCAGCGCGAAGGAGCGGACATCAAATGAGCCTATCTAATTACGGATTCACCATTGTGGAAAACCTGCAAAAAATCGATGAGGATATTAAACGGCATCAATTGAAATACCATAACAAACGAGTCATGGTCAGCAAGGAATTCACTTTCGATGCCGCACATCATCTCCATTGTTATGAAGGTAAATGCAAAAACCTCCACGGTCACACCTATAAGGTGATCTTCGGGATCAGTGGCTATGTAGATGATATCGGAATCGTCATCGATTTTGGTGACATTAAAAAAATATGGAAAGAACAAATAGAAATCCATCTCGACCACCGCTACCTTAATGATACACTGCCCGCTATGAATACCACTGCCGAAAACATGGTGGTCTGGATTTATGAGCAGATGGAAGCTGCGCTCCAGGCAGAAACTGCTGGTACACGAGTGGAATTTGTGAAATTATACGAAACGCCGACAAGTTACGCAGAAGTAAAACGGGAGTGGATGGAAAATGCCTAAACTCCCTGTGTTAGAAATCTTCGGTCCCACCATCCAGGGAGAAGGCATGGTAGTTGGCAGAAAGACCATGTTCATTCGGACAGCAGGTTGTGATTATAGCTGTTCCTGGTGTGATTCGGCGTTCACCTGGGACGGGAGTGCCAAAGAAGATATAAAACGGATGGATACCGACGAGGTTCTAAGTGAACTGCAAAAGATCGGTGGTGAAAACTTTGATCATGTCACTATTTCTGGAGGCAATCCCGCGCTGTTCCCTTACCTGGACGAATTGATCGGTAAGCTGAAAGTAAAGCAAATCCAGGTGGCCTTGGAAACTCAGGGCAGCCGCTGGCAGGAATGGTTCCTGGCAATAGATGATCTCACCATCTCCCCGAAGCCTCCAAGCTCTAATATGAAAACAGACTGGGATCAACTTGATGGTATCATCAATCGACTCAAAGAAAATGACCGGCTGAATAACACCAGTCTTAAAGTGGTAATTTTCAATGAACAGGACCTGGAATATGCCGCTTCGGTTCATGCACGTTATCAGGAAGTTCCCTTTTATCTCCAGGTTGGCAATGATGATTTGGAAGAAACCGATGATAGTCAAATCGCTCTAAAACTATTACAAAAATATGAGTGGCTGGTCGACCAGGTGATGACATCATCTGCTTTGAACCGAGTCCGCGTCCTTCCTCAGCTCCATGCCTTGTTATGGGGTAATAAAAGAGGGGTTTGATGAAAACGTAAAACAGCCATAGCAGAGATAACTGCTATGGCTGTTTTAATATTCTCATATAGCCTCTGATTTTCGAGTTAACCCATGCTTCTTACGGTGTTTGATGACATTAATTTCCGCCCCTACTACTAATATCAAGCCAGTCAGGAAGAACCATATCATGAGTATGATCAACCCACCCAAGCTTCCGTATGTTGCTGAATAGCTGCCGAAATTACTTACATAGAAAGAAAATGCTAGGGAGATCAACATCCATAAAACAGAAGTGATGATAGCTCCAGGCATGATTTCCTTAAAAGGTAACTCCCGATTAGGAGCGAAGCGGTATAACACCATAAGAATCACACTCATGACTAGTATACTGACTACCCAGCGGGCTATTTCCAAAAGTATCATGAGCTGATCCGGTATAAATAAGATCTTTTTTATAAAATCAAGGATGACTTGTCCGAAAACCGGAAGTACTAATGCTACCACAATAGCAAGGATCATGCCGAGGGTCAGTCCTATAGAAATCAAACGGACGATGATGAATGAACGGGTTTCTTCGACATTATAAGCTACGTTAGAAGCTTTGATGAAGGCATTTATCCCGTTGGAAGCTGACCATATCGTACCTATAATACCAACCGTCAACAATCCCCCATTCGGTTTAGAAACGACACTGATGATATTCTTTTCCAGAGCAGAAGCTGTTTCCTCAGGCAGCACATTTTTCATAAAGCTGACTGCCTGATTAGGGTCGATGCCCAGGAATGGAATAATAGAAAATAGCAGTATCAGCATTGGAACAATAGCCAGTAAGTAATGATAAGCCTGAGCCGCTGCCAGAACAGGTACATCATCATTCTGAAACTCTTTAATCAGCTGTTTCATATATGACATCATTTTTTTCATAGTTTTCCTCCTTGATCGTGATTATCTTCTATATATCTACCCCCTTTTAACGGCTGGTTAATCATCATATAAAAAGAAAGTGACAAAGTTGTCATTTCAGGTCGAAAACAGTTTTGCCGGTCGTATATTAGGGAAGTGGTAACTTAGGAGGTGAAGAGAACCGATGGATTTAGTTTATATTGGTATTTTTATCATGGCCTTGTCTTTTGCCTTGATTGTAGCTTTCATCGTCAAGACCTTGATCAGTGTCAATAAAACGATGAGGAGTCTGGATGGAACGGTTGATAGCCTGGTCACCCAAATGAATGGCATTACCAAAGAATCGGAGCATTTAATCAACAAGTCCAATTACTTAGCTGAAGATCTGCACCATAAGATCGATTCTACGGACGCATTATTTGATTCACTTCATAATGTTGGAGACTCCGTGGATAATCTCAATCACGGTTTAAACAAGGCCTCGGATAACTTCACCTATCATACCAACAAGCATAATGACTCGATTATCAAGGCGGTAAGATGGGGAGAAGCTATTACGAACATGTACGCTAAATGGAAACAACCAGACAAACCAGTCAAGAAGCACGAGTACAATCATTAAGAAAAGAGGGATGAACAGTGGATTTAGTAGGTATTGGAGTATTAATCATAGGCATTGGAGTTTTAATCGGTTCTATCTTCCTGGCACGTACCTTGAACAATTTATCAAGTGTCCTGAATAGCGTGGATAAAACAGTGGATAGGTTACCGGATCAATTGGATGAGGTCATGAAGGAGACCGGACAATTACTTCATAACAGTAATGATACCCTGGCAGATGTCAATAAAAAAATTGAATCATTAAGCCCGCTCTTTTATATTGTCGGAGATATTGGTGAATCTTCACGTAAGCTGACCTCCTCCCTTGTAGATGTCACGATGGCAATGAAAAAGGACACAAAGGAAGGTAAAGATACGACAAGACGACAAGATCTTGGCGGCTTATATGGAGCTATTGCATTAGGATATTACTTTAAAGAAAAACGTAAAGCTTTAAAAGATATCAATAAGGATGAAATTTCAGCATGAACAAAGAAGAAACCAAATCTTCAGGTGGCGCCGGGGCAATTGGTTCTGTCTTTCTCGGCAGTTTCTTAGTCGGGACCCTGCTTGCCGGTAAGAAAAAAGTGGGAGGATCCCATTCTAAGCAAGAGTCACCCCGGGTACTCTCTAGTGCAAAGCAAAAATATAAGTTAAAAAAGGACGAACTTTACCTTGCTGGATTAAAGCGAGACGAAAGAATCCAACGACAAAAAAACAGGCTGCAAAGTGAAGCGCGTCAACGAGCAATAAAAGAAGCGACACTTCATAAAGAAACACAAAGTGGCTAAACAAAAACCCCGGACTTCCTGTCATAGAAGTCCGGGGTTTTTTTGGATCTTAGGAGTCTATTATACTGGGTACACGCCATGTTTCCGTTCGGTGAAGGTTACCTCTTTGGAAGCATACGTGTCATAACGCTTGATCAGTTCTTTTCTCAGTTCATCCGGCTGAACGATGGCATCAATTACCATTTCCGAAGCTAACCGGTAGATGTCGATGTTTTCTTTATACTCTTCGTGTTTTTCTTTGATGAACGCCGGGCGCTCTTCTTCTGGTAATTCTGCTATCTTATTTGCATAGACAGCGTTGACCGCCGCTTCCGGACCCATAACAGCTATTTGTGCGCTTGGTAAAGCCAGACAGCAATCCGGTTCAAATGCCGGACCGGCCATGGCGTATAATCCAGCACCGTACGCCTTTCGTACAATCACAGAAATTTTTGGCACAGTCGCCTCACTCATAGCTGACAACATTTTCGCACCATGTCTAATGATACCTGCCCGCTCAACCCTCGTACCGATCATAAAGCCTGGGATATCAGCCAGGAAAAGCAACGGAATGTTGAAGGCGTCGCATAGTTGGATGAATTTAGCCGCCTTATCAGCGGAATCCGGGAACAAAACCCCGCCTTTTGCTCTTGGCTGATTGGCGATGATGCCGACGGTACGGCCATCAATCCGGCCAAGACCAGTCACGAGTTCCGGAGCGAATAATTTTTTGATTTCACAGAAAGAATCCTCGTCAATCAACCGATCGATGAATTGATACATATCAAATGGTGCATTTTGGTTTTCCGGAATCAAATCATGAATAGACTTGTCGCTTTCTGCAGGTTCCCTTGCTTCTGCCACTTTTGGAGCAACGGTATAATTGGCAGGGAAGTAGCTCATATATTCTCTCGCATAAGCGATTGCTTCTTCTTCGGACTTCGCCAGTACATCTCCACATCCGGAAACGGAGCAATGCATTTTTGCACCACCCATTTCTTCAAGTGTGACCTTCTCCCCGATCACTTTTTCTGCCATCCTTGGTGAACCTAAATACATGGAAGCATTCCCGTCCACCATGACGACAATATCACAAAACGCAGGTATGTACGCTCCTCCGGCAGCGGAAGGTCCGAACAATAAACAGACCTGTGGGACCCGGCCTGATAATTTGATTTGATTGTTGAATATCCTTCCTGCTCCCCTTCTGCCCGGGAACATTTCTACCTGGTCGGTTATCCTTGCTCCTGCTGAATCGACCAGGTATAGCATTGGGATTTGTAGCTTTAACGCTGTTTCCTGGATACGAATGATTTTTTCTACAGTCCTTGCTCCCCAGGAGCCTGCTTTGACTGTCGAATCATTGGCCATCACACAAACTTTTTGTCCGTTTATTTCACCGATTCCGGTGACCACCCCATCAGATGGCAGGGAGTCATCCATACAGTTGGCGAAAAAAGCGTCCTCAATGTCCATTCCATCGTCAAAAAGCAGGGCTAGACGTTCCCGTACAAACATCTTTCCTTTTTCTTTATTTTTAGCGTGATATTTTTCAGCTCCACCCTGGGAGATTTTTTCTACTCGCTCTTGTAATGTTTGATCTAATGACATGAAGCTTTCCCTCCTGTTCTATTCACCACGATAAATGGGCTTCCTTTTTTCTTTGAATGCCTGGAGACCTTCCAAGCGGTCCTTTGTAGGAATAGTTGTCTGGTAGCACATTTTCTCGACTTGAAGTCCTGTTTCTATGTCTGTCTGGAACCCTTGGTGGATTGCTTTTTTCGCCTGCCTTAGAGCGATTGGAGCATTATTTGCGATCCTCTCAGCTAAGGCTAAGGCTTCTTCGTGAACGATCGTTTGGTCATAAGCATATTCAATAAGCCCTATTGACCGGGCTGTCTCACATGTGATCGGCTTTGCCGTAAAAATCAATTCTTTCGCTTTTCCAAGGCCGACCAGACGTGAAAGTCTTTGGGTTCCGCCTGCCCCTGGAATGATTCCAAGCGAAGTTTCCGTCAATCCCATCTTAGCTGCATTGGAACTTAACCGTAGATCACAGGCCAGGGCAAGTTCCAATCCTCCTCCGAAAGCAACGCCATTTAAAACTGCTATCGTAGGTATCTCAATTTGCTCCACCCGATGTATGGTATCACCGATCAGGGTTACCGTCTCAACGACCTCTTGTTCTGTCATGCCTCTACGTTCTTTTAAATCCGCCCCGGCACAAAACGCTTTTCCACCACTTCCCGTAATGATCAGGCAACGGGTATTTTTATTTTTTTCAACTTCTCCCAAGGCTTCATTAATTTCAGCAAGCAGCTGTTTGGATAGGGCATTGGCAGCTTCAGGGCGATTCAACGTCAATTTCTTGACGTGTTCTGCCGGTTCTTCAAGTTTCACTAATTCCAACATAATGTATCCTCCTCAGGAAGAGCGGTTTGTCACTTGCATTTGGTGACTGGGTAATTCTTTATCCAGTTTACTTTGAATGAATGTCGCAGCTTCGAGCAGTTTTTCTTGACGGATCCCGGTGTCGATACCCATCTGGTTCAGCATATGGACGAGATCATCCGTTGCCAGATTACCAGAAGCCCCCTTGGCATATGGGCAGCCGCCAAGTCCTCCTAAAGCTCCATCGAAAATAGTTACACCATGCTGAAGGGATACAAGCACGTTTGCCAATGCCATTCCCCTCGTGTTGTGAAAATGCATAGCGATCCTCTCGAAGGAAAAACGCTTATTAACTTCTCCAAGTACCTGGTCCACCTGTTTTGGATCAGCTACACCAATGGTATCGCCGAGTGATAGTTCATCGATCCCCATTTCAAACAACCGATCGCAGACACGGAGAACCTGATCGACAGGTACATGGCCATCATATGGGCACCCAAACACCGTAGATACGTAGCCTCTGACACTTTTACCTGCCTGTTTGGCTCCATCCACAACCTCCTTCAACACAGGATAAGTTTCTTCGATGGATTTATTAATATTCTTTTTGTTATGCGTCTCGCTGCTTGACATGAAGATGGAAGCTTCATCTATCTCTGTTTCTATCGCCCGCTCCAATCCCTTCATGTTAGGCACTAATGCAGCATACGTAATTTCCGGATGACGCTTGATTGCTTCTGCCACTTCTTTGGCGTCAGCAAGCTGTGGAATCCATTTCGGATGGACAAATGATGAAATTTCGATATAGGACAACCCGGATTCAGATAAGTGATTGATCCAGGCTACTTTATCTTCCGTTTCGATCCGTTTCTTTTCATTTTGAAGGCCGTCCCGTGGGCCGACCTCCTTGATGGTTACTTGTTCCGGTAATTGCAACATAAAAACCGCTCCTAATTATTCGATGATTGCAATGACGTCGCCTTCATTGACGAAGTCTCCTTCGTTCACCTTCAGCTCTTTAACGGTCCCGTCCGCTTCCGCTGGAACAGGAATCTCCATTTTCATAGATTCCAAAATAACAAGATCCTGTCCGCTTGTGATACTGTCTCCTTGGGCTGCTACTACTTTCCATACACTTCCTGCCATTGATGCTTTTACTTCTGTCATGTCTGGTTCCTCCCTATTTTTCAGATACAAGTGGTAAATAATATTCTTCTACAAATGATGTTTCTGTCGCTCCTTCTTTGAACTTTTCATGAGCGATTACATCCTTCAGCATCGGGATGTTTGTTTTTATTCCTTCTACTTGATAGTTTTCCAGCGCTCCTTGAAGGCGGTCAATCGCTTCCTTGCGGTCATTCCCGTAAGCAATCAGCTTTGCGATCATAGGATCATAGAATGGGGTTACCTTCGAGTCATCAGCTACCGCTAATTCATGACGGATGCCTTCCCCTTCCGGAACGTTGAATTTGGTCAGTTGACCCGGAGAAGGGAAGAAACGGACTGGGTCCTCCGCATAAATTCGAACTTCGATTGCATGGCCTTCCCTTTTGATATCCCCTTGTTCGAAAGGAAGCGTTTCGCCATCGGCTACGCGCAGCTGCTGTTCTACCAAATCGATGCCTGTGATTTCTTCTGTTACAGGATGCTCTACCTGTAGCCTTGTGTTCATTTCTAAAAAGTAGAAATTCTCATCCTTATCGACTAAAAATTCGATGGTACCTGCGTTTTTATAACGCAGCGCTTTCACGGCCTGGATAGCGGTATCACCCATCTCATTTCTGGTTTTTTCTGATAAAAATGGTGAAGGTGCTTCTTCGACAACTTTTTGATGCCGGCGCTGAATGGAACATTCTCTTTCGAATAAATGGACGGCATTTCCATGTTCATCAGCAAGTACCTGGATTTCGATATGTCGTGGGTGCAGGATTTGCTTCTCTAAAAACATCGTCCCATCACCGAAGAAGGTTTCCGCACGTTTGGAATTACCTTCGAAAGCTTTTTCTAACTCCGCATCATCATTGACAGCCTGCATGCCGATGCCACCACCGCCAGCAGCCGCCTTCAGCATGATCGGATAGCCGAATTCATTGGCATATGCCTTTGCCTCTTCCACATCTGAGACCGCCTGCTCAGTACCAGGTACGATTGGAACTCCTGCTTCTTTCATCGCTTGCCTGGCAGCGACTTTATCTCCCATCTTTGCCATTACTTCTTCAGAGGGGCCAATGAACGTAAGTCCCGCTTCCCGACATCTTTTTGCGAATTCCGCGTTCTCGCTTAACAGCCCGTACCCTGGATGAATGGCTTCAGCTCCTGACTTTTCCGCTGCCTCCAGGATATTGTCGATATTCAAATAAGACTCATTCACACGCGGTTTTCCAATCAGGTAACTTTCATCCGCCTGTTTTACAAAAGGAGCATTCTGATCCGCTTCTGAGTAGACAGCGACCGTTGCTATATTCATTTTTTTACATGTTCGGATGATTCGGGCAGCTATTTCTCCACGATTAGCAATCAATATTTTTTGGAACATGGACACTCCTCCTTTGATTACGATTTCGACTGTAATTTTTCCAAAGCTGTTTCACGAAGTTTGAACTTTTGTATTTTACCACTGGCCGTCATTGGATACTCATCTGTAAATTCGATATAACGCGGGATTTTATGCTTGGAAATTTTCCCTTCACAAAATTCACGGATATCTTTTTCTGTAATGGTTTTACCTTCTTTTGGAATGATCCAGGCCATGATTTCTTCCCCATATTTACTGTCTGGTATACCGACTACCTGAACATCAAGGACATCCGGATATTGGTATAGGAATTCTTCGATTTCACGAGGGTAGACATTTTCACCGCCACGAATGATCATATCTTTGATACGTCCAGTGATCTCTACATAACCATCTTCGTCCATGACACCAATATCGCCTGTGTGCAGCCATCCTTCTGTATCGATCGCCATTTGAGTGGCTTCTTCGTTCTTATAATAGCCTTCCATAACTAGATAGCCACGCGTACACAACTCCCCAGGTACACCGGCTTCTACTTCCTTGTTGGTGCTTGGATCCACGATTTTAACTTCAACATTCGGATGTGCTTTCCCCACTGTGCTGACTCGACGTTCAATCGTATCGTCGGTACGTGTCTGTGTGATAACCGGAGAGGATTCTGTCTGTCCATAAGCAATCGTGATTTCTTCTGCCCCCATTTTATTGATGACATCCTTCATCACTTCCATCGGACAGGAGGAACCTGCCATGATACCTGTTCTGAGAGAAGCAGTATTAATACTTTCGAATTTAGGGTGGTTCAACTCTGCAATGAACATCGTCGGCACTCCATGAAGAGCCGTACACTGTTCACTTTCTACTGCGTTGAGCACCTTTTCAGGATCGAACTGCTCTAAGATTACCATTGTCGCTCCTTGGGTTACACATGCAATCGTACTCATGACGCAGCCGAAACAGTGGAAAAATGGCACCGGGATACAGAGACGATCTTCTTTTGTCATTTTCATCGCTTCTGCTACTTGTTTACCGTTATTAACAATATTGTAATGGGTCAGCATGACACCTTTCGGGAAGCCGGTCGTTCCGGAAGTGTACTGCATGTTAATGACTTCATCGTAAGTCAATATCGCTTTCCGTTGTTTCAATGCTTCGTCTTCTACTTCTTTGCCCATATCCATCAGGTCCTGCCACTTGTAGCAGCCATTGTATTCCTTATCACTCAATACGATGACTCGCTTCAGGTTGGGCAGCTTTTCACATTGGACGTCCCCTTTTTCTGAGATTTCCAGTTCCGGACAAACCTCTTTCAAAATATCGATGTAAGAAGCACCGCGGAAAGTTTCTGCCAAAATCAATGTCGTGGTATCGGATTGTTTCAACAGATATTCAAGCTCCTGGGCACGGTAGTTCGTATTGACAGTAACCAAAACTGCCCCCATTTTTCCTGTTGCGAATTGGGAGATCAGCCACTCTGGTTTGTTATCTGCCCATATGGCAACATGCTCCCCTTTTTCAATTCCCATGGCCATAAAACCTTTGGCCGCTTCATCCGTTATTTCGTCCAACTCTTTATAGGTTTTACGCAGGTTCAACTCTGGATAAACGAAAGCTTCATGATCTGGAAGTGCTTTTGCTTTTTCTTCTAAAATCTCACCGACAGTCTGTTTTAATAAAGTCATACAGTTCCTCCTCGCAATAATTTAGCACCCAAGCTGACGAGCGATGACCAAACGCTGGATCTCTGAGGTTCCTTCCCCGATTTCCAACAGTTTAGCGTCACGTAAGTACCGTTCCACTTCGTATTCACGCATATAACCGTACCCCCCGTGAATCTGAATCGCCTGGTTGGCAGATCGGAAAGCGGTTTCAGAAGCGAACAGTTTCGCATAAGCTGATTCCTTGGTAAATGGTTTCCCCTGATCTTTCAGCCATGCTGCTTTCAATGTGATATTCCTTGCAAGTTCTACTTCCATTGCCATATCGGCAAGTTTGAATTGGATAGCCTGGAAGTTTGAAATCGGCTGCCCGAATTGCTTTCGTTCTTTTGCATAAGCAAGCGCCCGGTCGAGTGAAGCCTGTGCTATTCCGACCGCAAGAGCAGCGATTGAAATTCGCCCACCGTCAAGGGTGTATAAGAATTGACCAAACCCTTTTTTCGGGTCTCCTAATATATTCTCTTTCGGCACCCGGACATCCTCCAAAATGATTTCTGAAGTATTGGATCCCCGGACACCCATTTTTTCATAATTACTATTGATCGTAAGTCCTGGCGTGTCGGCAGGAACAAGGAATGCGGAAATGATATTTTTGCCATCATCACGTTTTCCTGAGACAGCTGTGACAGTAATGGAGCGGGCATATCCAGCGTTTGTGATCCAGCTCTTTTCTCCATTGATGACATATTCATCTCCATCTAATACTGCTCGTGTCTGTGTCCCACCTGCATCAGAACCTGCATTCGGTTCCGTAAGACCGAAAGATGCAAGCCCTTCCCCTTTGGCTAATGGAACCAGAAATTCCTGTTTCTGTTCTTCCGTTCCGAAATAATAGATTGGGCTAGCCCCAAGCGATACCGCTGCAGCGTAACTTAGACCGGTCGACCCACAGATCCGGCCAATTTCTTCGACTGCTAAAGCGTATGTGACGGTATCTCCGCCAGCTCCTCCGTATTCTTCCGGAAACGGGATACCCAAGAGGCCAAGCTTGCCCATTTCCTTGAATATATCTTCCGGAAAATCAGCATTTACATCGATATCAATAGCTCTCGGCTGAATAACGTCTTCTGCAAAATCCCTTACCATCTTCCGTGTCATTTCCTGTTCTTTCGTCAATTCAAAATTCATATTGCTCCCCCTTAATAATCCTTTTTTAGAGACCGACTGGTTGGTCTGTTTTACTCAAAATATAATGTAAGCGGTTACTTTTCGTTAGTAAAAAAAGGGCGTTCAAGCATTTGAGACTGAAGGCTTTCTTCATGGACCGAATTGGTTGCCAACACGGCATGCAGGATAATATCGACATAGACATCTGCGATTTCATCGATGGTATATTTGCCGTCCCGGCTGTACCATTTATAAATCCAGTTGACCATTCCGAGAATTGCCATTCCTGTGATTTCCATTGGCAGTTCTTTTCGGAAATCGCCGGTCTCCTGACCTTCTTCGATCACTTGGAAAACCATTTGCTTGAATGCATCACGCTTACGTTTGATTTGTTCTTCATATTCAGGTTTCAGGTAATTGCTTTCCTGGTAAAAAACTGAGATGTGCGGTTTGTACAAGTCAAAAACTTTAACAAATGCTTTGATGATTGATTGGATTTTCTTGATGGGAGATCTGTGGATTTCATTGGCTGCTTTTGCTTCCTTCAAAACATATGTAATGAATGTATCATGAATGACGAACAATAGTTCATCTTTCGATTGGAAGTGATGATAAAACCCACCTTTTGAAGTGTTTGAGGCTGCTACGATCTGATTGACTGTAACCCCATGGAACCCTTTTTGCTCGAATAGTTCAAGCGAGGTCTTAAGGATTGTCTCTCTTAACTCGGCCATACATCATCCCCTTTCCCGCTGGACATTTGTCATAATTTTATCACATTTTTCAAAAATTACAAAGACTTTATGAATGATAACATACAAAAACATCCAGGCAGCTGCCTGGATGTTTTTCTGGACTTAAATAAGTGACGCTGTATTAAGAACTTTCACTTTCTGTATCAAAAGGTTTTTCATATTCATTTTTTACCCAGGAGTCGATGACATTCCCGCTTTGGTCGATGTCGATGATGTAAGAACCATTGCTATAGCGGTCATTAGCTTTATATTGCATTGGATTGACCGTCACTACTTCCCCGTTGTCACTTTTCACTTGCAGTTCCTGGCCAGAGGCCATCAAATGCATGTTGACGATTCGGTGGGGATTCTTTTTCAGTTCCCTTAGCATGACTACGCCTCGTTTGGCACGGGAACTCTGTTCAAATTCCTTGAGGCGCATTCGTTTCAATGCTCCCCGGTGAGTCACAATAACGATCGATGGGTCTGATAAATCATCGAAAACCTGGCCGGAGACGACGCTCTCGCCCTCTTTTAAGGTAATGGCCTTCACCCCTGCAGCCCGCTGGCCGACTGTTTTCACTTCGCTTTCATGATACCAAAGTGCGTAACCCTTATCGGAAGCAATGAAAATATCCGAATGACCATTGGTTACATGGACGTTCGTTACTTCATCTTCACCTTTCAGGTTGATAGCTACCAGTGGCTTCGAATAACGTTGAGCTTCGTAAAGCGACAATTCACTCTTCTTTACCATGCCATTTTTCGTGAAGAATAACAGGCAACTCTCTTCTTTGAAGTCCCTTACAGGGTAGGCAGCTACAATTTTTTCATCTTTGTTTATCGGAACCAGGTTGGCAATATGCTGTCCAAGATCCTTCCACCGGATATCGGGTATCTCATGGACAGGGAGATAAAGGTAATTGCCCTTATTGGTAAACAACAGCAGCTTGTCAGTCGTATTGATTTCTATCAACCGGAGGAGGTGATCACCATCTTTTATCGCCAAATCCTCGCCGTTGGAGGCAGCATAAGAACGAAGGCTTGTCCGTTTTACGTATCCGTCTCTTGTTACAGACAAGATAATATCTTCACTGGCTACCATGACTTCCAGGTTGATTTTCAATTCCTCGATTTCTGCCTGAATTTCCGTTCGGCGGTCGTCGTTGTATTGCTTCTTCAATTTCTTCAGGTCAGCTTTGATGACTTTCAACAATTTCTTTTCATCAGCCAAAATTTCCACTAAATATGCAATCCTGTCCCTCAGTTCACCGGCTTCTTTTTCTAAAGCTGTGATATCCGTATTCGTCAGTCGGTACAGTTGCAAATTGACGATCGCTTCTGCTTGTTCATCCGTAAAATCATACGCCTGAATCAAGCGTTTTTTGGCATCTTGTTTATCTTTTGAAGCACGAATGGTCGCGATTACTTCATCCAGTATCGAAATGGCTTTGATCAGGCCTTCTACAATATGGGCGCGTGCTTTTGCTTTCTTAAGGTCATACCTGGATTGTCTGGTCACCACTTCTTTTTGGTGAGCTATATAGGAATCCAGAATCTGATGTAAACTTAGCAATTGAGGTGTTTTGTCCTTAATAGCTACCATATTGAAGTGGTAAGTTATTTGTAAATCGGTGTTTTTATAGAAATAATTCAAAACACCTTCACTATTAGCCTCTTTTTTTAACTCTATGACAATGCGAAGCCCTGTCCGATCTGTTTCATCACGAACTTCTGCAATTCCTTCAACTTTACGATCGATACGAAGTTCATCCATCCGTTTGACGAGGGTTGCTTTATTGACTTCAAAAGGAATTTCATCAATTACGATTTGCTGCCTGTTCCCTTTAATGTCCTCAATCTTTGCTCTCCCTCGTAATATAACCTTGCCTTTACCCGTCTCGTAGGCCTTCCGGATGCCGTCTTCTCCCTGGATGATTCCTCCAGTTGGAAAATCAGGTCCTTTCAGCCTGGTCATCAGTTCACTTGTCGTAACTTGCTGTTTTTCGATTTTCATGATGACAGCATCAATCACCTCACCGATGTTGTGAGGCGGGATGTCGGTAGCGTATCCTGCTGAAATACCAGTAGACCCATTGACCAGCAGATTTGGGAATTTAGCAGGTAAGACTACCGGTTCTTCAATCGTGTCATCAAAGTTTGGAATGAAATCGACTGTTTCTTTTTCAATATCCCGGAGCAGTTCGGACGAAATGCTTGATAAACGTGCTTCCGTATAACGCATCGCTGCCGGAGGATCCCCGTCGACACTCCCGTTATTTCCGTGCATTTCAACTAAGTTCTTCCGTACTTTCCATTCCTGGCTAAGCCGCACCATTGCATCATAAACTGAGGTATCACCATGGGGGTGGTAGTTACCAATTACCGTACCGACTGTCTTCGCTGATTTACGGAATGCTTTATCATAGGTGTTCTTTTCTTGATGCATCGCATACAGGATTCTTCGCTGTACCGGCTTTAAGCCATCACGGGCATCCGGAAGCGCTCGTTCCTGTATAATGTATTTACTATACCTTCCGAAACGGTCGCCGATGACCTCCTCTAAAGGTAAATCTAAGTAATTCTCCACTTCCGCCAAAAGAATATCCTCCTCTAGTTCTGAATTTTATCGTTTTCAAGAATGTTCACTTCATCTTCCATACCGAAAGCGACGTGGGATTCTATCCATTTTCTTCTTGGTTCGACTTTATCACCCATTAACGTGGTAACACGTCTTTCCGCACGGGCAAGATCATCAATGGTGACCCTGATTAAGGTCCTTGTAGCCGGGTCCATCGTTGTCTCCCATAGCTGGTCTGCGTTCATCTCGCCAAGACCTTTGTACCGCTGGATGATGTAGCCATTTTTAAATTTCTTGACTGCCGCTTCCATGCCTTCTTCATCCCAGGCGTATTCTATTTGTTCTTTTTTACCTTTTCCTTTAGAAATCTTATAAAGCGGGGGTAGTGCAATGAACACTTTTCCTGCTTCTACAAGCGGCCGCATATACCGGTAAAAGAATGTCAGCAGTAATACCTGGATATGTGCACCGTCGGTATCAGCATCGGTCATGATGACGATTTTATCATAATTACAGTCTTCTAAATCGAAGTCTCCCCCGACACCCGCTCCGATCGTATGGATGATCGTAGAAATTTCTTCGTTTTTAAATATATCGGCAATTTTCGCTTTTTCTGTATTGATGACTTTACCTCGCAGTGGGAGAATCGCCTGGAATTTACGGTCGCGCCCTTGTTTTGCTGAGCCTCCTGCTGAGTCACCCTCTACCAGGTAAAGTTCGTTTTTCTTCGGGTTACGGGATTGAGCTGGCGTCAATTTCCCGCTTAACATAGTTTCTTTCCGTTTCTTTTTCTTACCAGAGCGCGCATCTTCCCGTGCTTTACGCGCTGCTTCCCGTGCTTCTTTAGCACGGATCGCTTTTTTGATCAATAGACTTGCGATATCCGGGTTTTCTTCCAGGAAATAAGATAGTTTGCTTGAAACGATGGCATCCACAGCTGACCTTGCCTCCGAAGTCCCTAGCTTACTTTTCGTCTGCCCTTCGAATTGCAACAGTTCTTCCGGTATGCGGGCAGATACAATAGCTGTGAATCCTTCACGAATATCATTGCCTTCTAAGTTTTTATCTTTTTCTTTCAATAGGTTCGTTTTACGGGCATGATCGTTGAAAATACGTGTAATGGCGGTTTTTGCTCCTGACTCATGGGTGCCGCCATCTTTGGTACGGACATTATTGACAAAGGACAGCATGCTTTCGGCAAAACCGTCATTGAACTGGAAGGCAAAGTCAATTTCTATTCCGTTTTGCTCTCCTTCAAAAGCGACTACAGGATGGAGGGTATCTTTTTCTTCGTTCAGGTAACTGACAAAAGCTTTTAATCCTTCGTCATATTGATAACTTTCCTCCACGTCCTTTCGTTGGTCGATCAACCGGATTTCTACACCTTTTAATAAGAAAGCAGCTTCCCGCAGCCGCTCCGAAAGCGTTTCAAAGTTAAAAGTAGGCGTAGAGAAAACAGAAGGATCGGGTTTGAATGTGATGATCGTTCCGCTTTTCCTTGTTTTCTTTTTCTTATCGAGTGAAGTCACCGGAACGCCACCATTTTCAAAACGCTGGACATATGTCTGCCCGTCACGATGGATGGTCACTTCCAGCCATTCTGATAAAGCATTTACCACGGAAGCTCCGACACCGTGAAGACCCCCGCTCGTTTTATAGCCTCCCTGTCCGAACTTTCCTCCGGCGTGTAGAACAGTCAGGATCACTTCCGGGGTTGGCTTCCCCATTTTATGCATGCCCGTGGGCATACCTCTTCCTTCATCCTCGACCGAGACACTGCCATCTTTATGTAAGGTGACAGTAATCCGGTCACCAAATCCGGCAAGGGCCTCATCCACCGCATTATCTACAATTTCATACACTAAGTGATGGAGACCGCGATGATCCGTGCTGCCAATATACATGCCCGGCCGCTTCCTCACCGCTTCTAATCCCTCTAACACCTGTATTGAATCATCTGAGTATTGCTGCGATTGTTTAACCAATACGACGTCTCCCTTCTTCCATGTCTATCTGTTATAATAATAGAACAAACGTTCGGATGTGTAAACGGATATACTATCTGCTTGTTCTATTTTAGCCTTTTTGACGAAAGACGCAAGTAACGTTTTCCTTTAACAGTAAAAAATCCCTGCATGCACAGGGATTTTTTTAACGGTTTCAAACTGATTTTGCTACATCAGAACAGCATGGGCGACTTTCAGACACATATCCATCATGACGGTAAAATCATGGTCTTTCAAGTATTCATAGGCTTCGTCATCCATAACTCCTTGCTGAGCCCAAAAGATTTTCGCATCGGTCTGGACCGCTTCCTTCGCCAGGGCAGGCAAATGTTCGGATCGCCGGAAAACATTGATCATTTCGAATGGTTCTTCCACATCCAGCAGGGAAGCGTAGGCTTTTTCACCTAATACGCTGTCAACCATCGGATTGACAGGAATGATGCGATATCCTGCATCCTGCATCTCTTTAGAAATCTGATAAGAGGTGCGGAATTCCTTATCGGAGAGACCTACAACTGCAATCGTTTTGGTCTCTGTCAGTGCCTGTTTGATTGTTTCATTATCCGGGTGCTGGTAAGCCATGAAGTTTCCTCCTTTACAAGATTCCTTCCTTCTCTAAGAATTCGCGGGCTACTTTTTCTGGATCCATATCCTCTTCCTCAACTTTATAATTCATTTCCCTCATTTGATCACCAGTAATCTTTCCACCAAGCTGGTTCAATATTTCTTTAAGTTCCGGATACTTATCGATCGTTTCCTGTCTTAATAACGGAGCACCCTGATATGGAGGGAATAGTTTTTTATCATCTTCAAGCACCCGCAAGTTCATGCCTGCGATATAACTTGCAGTCGAATAAGCATCGATGACATCCACCTCTCCTTTTTTCAATGCTCCCTGCCTTAACCCGGGATCCATCGTTTTTACCTTTCCAAATTCCAGGTTGTAGAGTTTCTTGATGCCTTGATAACCGTCTTCCCGATCCTTAAATTCAAGTGTGAATCCTGCGGTCACCTGATCTGCGATCGGTTTTAGGTCACTGATGGACTTTAGGTTATATTGCTTTGCAAATTCCTGCGTAGTAGCAAGTGCATAGGTGTTATTGAATTGCATGGGTTGCAGATAGGCCATATTGTATTCTTGTGCAAGCCCTTTGGCTGCCCTCTGATAGACCTCTTTCGATTCATTGCTTTCAGCCTGCTGTTCTAACAGACTGACCAGCGCTGTACCCGTAAATTCCGGATAGATATCAATGCTTCCTTCCTGTAATGCAGAAAAAACGACATCGGTTTTCCCTAAATTAGGGACCAGCTCGACGTTCAGGTCAGTTTCTTCTTCGATCATCAATTTATACATATTGATCAGTATCGTAGGCTCTGCCCCTAGTTTTGCGCCGATTTTAATATCCGGTTTGGCACTGCCTCCGAATGCGAGCGGTCCGACAGCGATCAATGCAGCGATCACTAATAGACTGACAAGAGAACGGAAGCCTGATTTGGCGGAAGTTCGTTCGAATAACCGTAAAACCAAATCCAGTACGATAGCCAATAAAGCGGCAGGTATCGCACCTAATAAAATTAAGTTTAAATCTCCTCCACGGTCGAGACCAAGCAGGATGATTTCACCTAAACCACCAGCCCCAATCAGAGCCGCAATTGTAGTGGTACCAACGATAAGCACCATCGAAGTCCGAATCCCTGCCATAATGACTGGCATAGCCAGTGGAAGCTCGACACGGGACAACCGGCGAAATGAACTCATTCCCATCCCGGTAGCAGCTTCTTTCAAAGCGGGGTCAACTTCCTTGATGCCTGTATAGGTGTTTCGTAGAATCGGTAATAGTCCATATGCTGTCAAAGCGATGATGGCTGGTGTCTGGCCGATTCCGAAAAAAGGAATCAAAAATGCCAGTACCGCAAGGCTTGGTATGGTTTGCAAAATAGCAGTCAAACCGATGATCGGCTCAGCTATCTTTTGATTTCGGGTTAAAATCAAACCTAAAGGCAAAGAAATTAACGTTGCGATTACCAGAGCGATAATTGATATCTGCAAGTGCTCCCATATGGTTGGCCATAATACATCCTGGCGCTGTTGAAAGACATTTAAAAACTCGTTCATGATCGCACCACCCCATTTTCTGTAGAAACTTTCTCTTTCAGGTGTAGTACGATGTCACGATAAGATAATGTTCCGATTAATTGTTGTCCTTTGACTACCGGTAAAAGCTCTTCTTCATGTTCCTCAAAAATATCAGCAGCTCTTTTCAATGGCATGTCATTAGTAAGTACAGGCAGCTCGACTTTCTCGGCATACTTTACCGCTCCGGCATACTTGCCCGCATCATCTTGCAGGATATACGTTTTATTCGCCTCAAATTTTCGATTTTCTAATTCATTCTGGGAAATCACGCGGCTGCCCGTTTGGTCTGCGATGACGTCTACGGCTGTCTGCCATGGAGATTTCCGGTTTCCGATGAATTCTTTGACAAATTCATTTTTCGGATGAAGAATCATGTTCTGGGGTGTATCGAGCTGCACGATTTCCCCTTCTTTCATCAGACATACGCGATCTCCGAGAGCTAAAGCTTCGTCCATATCGTGGGTGACGAATACAATCGTTTTTTGTATTTTTTGCTGCAGTTCCCGGATGTCCTGCTGCAATTTCTCTCTGCTGATAGGATCAAGTGCGCTGAACGGTTCATCCATTAAAATGATGTCAGGGTCAGCAGCAAGGGCGCGGATGACACCTACACGCTGCTGTTCTCCGCCTGAAAGTTCATCCGGTTTACGTTTGCGATAGGTGGCCGGATCCAGGCCGACCATTTCCATCAGCTCATCAATTCGAGAAGAAATGTCTCCTTTTTTCCACTTTTTCATTTCAGGAACAATAGCTATATTCTCTTCGATCGTCATATGCGGAAATAAAGCTATCTGCTGTAACACATAGCCGATATTCCAGCGAAGTTCATGGATGTTGAACTCCTTGATATCTTTATTATGTATGAAGATAGAACCCTCTGTCGGGCTGATCAATCGGTTGATCATCTTCATCGTTGTCGTTTTACCACACCCACTTGGCCCGACCACCGTCAACAATTCCCCTTCACTCACGGAGAACGTCAAACCTTTCAAAGCAGTCGTGCCATCGGGATAGGTTTTGGTTACTTCCTTAAACTCAATCATCCTTATACCCCCAATAGACACATGTTGACATAGTTATACCCATTTACCTGCAGAAGAAAACATCTGTGGTTAGACAAAGGAAAAAGGTAAGTATAGCTTTTCCTGATGACAGATAGCAGCTGCCTGTTCTATTTTACATAATCCAGGTATAGCTGATAATCAACCCGCTCAAATTCTATTTGTTTGTCCGTAGGCATAAGATATAATATAATAACGCCGGTCATAAGCAGGAAAATGGCAGTTATGTAGATAAACTTTCTCTTATTTTTATATGTCTGCATGTCTAACCCCCTTTCGTCATTCTATCGAATATGGTTAGAAAAGAAAGTAATATTTTTTAAAAAGATAGTTCTTATGTAGTATGCGGCATGCTAAAATGAAAGTGTATCAGGCAAACAAAGGAGTTTTAAAATGGAATACATCGTTTTTGCTATCATTGCTTATCTTTTAGGTTCAATTCCTTCTGGTTTGCTAGTAGGAAAACTCGGCTATGGTATTGACATCCGGGAGCATGGCAGCGGTAATCTCGGTGGTACGAATACCTTCCGTGTTCTTGGTAAGAAAGCCGGGCTGTTCGTGACTATTGCGGACATCCTCAAAGGGACGCTTGCAACTGTGCTTGCTGTTATTTTCACTCCGGATATTAACCCATTGATTATTGGTATACTTGCCGTTATCGGCCATATGTACCCTATATTTGCCGGATTTCGAGGCGGGAAAGCGGTCGCGACTTCGGGAGGGGTCATCCTTGGTGTCAACCCGCTCGTATTCGGAATCATGATCGCTACATTTTTCGTGATGCTTTATTTGACGAAATATGTATCTTTATCCTCCATGATAACAGGTGTCGTGTCCATGGCAGTCAGCTTTTTCTTAGGGGATCTGGGATTATTCATTGTCATTACCCTCCTTACCCTGTTCGTGATATACAGACATCGCGCAAATATTAAGCGCATCCTCAATAAAACCGAACCTAAAATAACCTGGATGTAAGAAGAAGCAGCTTGCCTGTGATAGGCTAAGCTGCTTCTTTTTCGTTGTTATAAAATTTTAAGAGTATGGATAACGTATTTGCATCAAGCTACGACGCATAGGACGTGGTGTTTTCATCCCCCAGCCTCTTGTACTTTATACCTCAATAACCGTAATCCCAGTCTATTTCTTCTTCTTTAAATCCGACGAGTGAGATGGCTTTATTCTGGTTTTCATTTTGAATCTCAGTTGCCGGATAATCACTTATACTTAAGGCGGGATCAATCTGGCTTCGTTCGATTTCTTCTAAAACGATATATTTATTACCATGGTCTAATAATACAGCTGTCCCTGTCACCTCAACCACTCCTTTAATGTTTGTCTTAATTATAATATTAAGCATTATAGAAATATATATCTTTGTGAATTAGTTCACAAATATGTCAGATTTTCAGACAAATTCACAGGAATGTATTATTGGCCGTTCAAAATATGGTATTATCGTAAGAGGTTTATTCCAACTAAGCTTATCAATTCAATTACCTTATCGCTTACATAGTTCTAAGCAAGTAGTTGTATAATAATTTTCACATCATGTATACTTTGAATTATAGGAAACACCGCTATGGCTTGAAAGGAGTCAAAGTTATGTCTCAAATTGATATCAGGAATAAAAAACTACTACCTTCCAAAAAGGAACGACATAAATTATTCGGTTCCAGCGATCCTGGACCAAGAACAAAACCTATTGAAAAAGAGCAAATGGTTGATTTACAAAATTCAAAACAGGACTTCCTGTTTAATATTGATACGGTCGGGATTTCGAATGTAAAACACCCTATTCGTATTCCAAGTCAATTGACGCCGGAAATACAAACGACTATAGGGACGTTCACTTTTGGATCTTCCATTTCTCAGGATAGCAAAGGAACAAACATGAGCAGATTTACACAACAGCTTGATGAGTACCATCAGGAAGGATTCGCCATCGATCTGACGACCTTGAAAAAGTTCACCAAAGAACTGGCTGCCCGGTTAAAGCAACAGGATGCAGAAGTGGAAGTCACTTTCCCGTGGTTCTTTGAACGAAAAGGGCCAGCTTCTGATTTAGCAGGTATGAATCATGCCGATGCCTTTATGAAAGTCAGCTATCATCAAGAAACCGGGCACGATATTGAAGTAGGTTTGACAGCAACCATCACTACTCTTTGCCCTTGTTCGAAAGAAATCAGTGAATATAGCGCCCATAATCAACGGGGAAATGTCTCCATGTCTGTGAAGTTGACAGAGGACTTCAACGATCAGGAAACTGATTGGAAAGCAGCTTTATTGGAAGCGGCAGAGAGTAATGCCAGTGCAAGAATCCACCCGGTACTGAAGCGTCCTGACGAAAAAATGGTGACGGAGCAGGCATATGAAAACCCTCGCTTCGTGGAGGATGTCGTCCGCCTTGTCGCCGCAGATCTATATGAATATGACTTTGTGGAGAGTTTTAAAGTTACGTGCCGTAATGAAGAATCGATCCACCTTCATGATGCAATTGCAAGCCTGTCTTACGATAAAAATGATGAAGGCAATTAAGGCGGGAGTAGAATGAAATATATTTTCATCGGCCTGATCCGCTTTTATCAAAAAGTGATTAGCCCTATTAAACCTCCCACGTGCCGCTTCTACCCCACATGTTCTCAATATGGGCTGGAAGCTTTTCAACGGTTCGGTTTCTTTAAGGGATTTTATTTGACAGTGGTCCGGATTGCCAAGTGCCAGCCATTTCATCCTGGAGGATTCGATCCTGTCCCAGATAAAAAAGAAAAATAAAACAGGCTTCTTAAGCTTGTTTTATTTTTTTCCAATGCTCCAATTAAGTCTGAGCAAATTTCACAGGATAGGGGTTGAGAGTATGAACATTGAAGTGACAGAACAAGCAGCAAAATGGTACCAGGACGAATTAGAACTTGAGAGCGAGGTATCACTCCGCTTCTTAGTCCGCTATGGTGGTTCAGGCGGACTGCAGCCAGGGTTCTCTTTAGCGATACAATTAGAAGAGCCTGGTGAACCGCATGCTTCAACAGAAGTTAATGGTATTACCTTTTTTGTTGAAGAGTCAGACGCATGGTATTTTGATGATAAATCTTTGAAGGTAGACTATAACTCTACCTGGGATGAACCGGAATTTAACTATGTAGGGTAAAAAAGATAATTGCTTAGTTTTGTTTGATGAATAATATAGAAAAAGCATTAAATTGCAAGCCAATTTAATGCTTTTTTATGTCTTTATTCGATTTTGAAACCATCGGGCTAAAATTAACTGTTTAGTTGATGTTGAATCGCTCTATCTGTGTCCAGATGCCTTCAGACTTAAGAATCCTCGCCTGGACATCACCAAACAAATCATAATGGGGGAATCTTTCGTCCAGGTGAATCCATTGGGGTTTCAGTCCATAATGAGCACCCCATTGTTCAAGTTTTTTCAGATCACGGCAGCCTACTTTTGTAACCGTGTCGCAGCCTGGAAAACGCTCATCCAGCCAATAATGAGTGAGAAAAGCAATTTCTCCCCGGCTCACCTGTTCCTTCCACTGCCTCAATTCGTTACGGTTTACTCCGAATGCCATTTTCAGCGCTCCAATGCATTCGTGTAGGCTTCATGCCATTCCGGAAAGGATCTGCGAATCGATACCGGCCGAAAGCTTCCTTCTTTGACTATGACGTGTTTAGTGATGCCAGCAACAGCAAGTTCCTGTTTCTCGTTGAAAATTTTGTAGCCATACGTAATACGAAGACCATCATAATCCTCCAGCCATGTTTCCACATTAGCTGCTTCCCCATACCTTACCGGCTTTTTAAATTGTACATTTGCGTCTACCACTGGTGACACCACGCCTTGATTTTCTATCTGATGATATTTGAATCCCAGCGCTTCGATGAAGTCCGTGCGCCCAAGCTCAAACCATACTAGATAATTAGCATGGTAAACAACGCCCATCTGGTCCGTTTCCTGGTACCTTACACGAATCGGTGTTTCTGTCTTCTTCATATCAAAATTCCCCCTGTACTGTGTTCCATGCTTGTTCAAAGTCGCTTTTAACTAAAAGATCCATAGCGGGTTCTGTATTGTTTTCAATCCGAAGCGCCTGGAACTGAATTGCTTCGTTAATCAGGTTATTAACGAACCTGCCATTGCCTTTCACATCTTCTTCTTGAAATCGCGTCAATAAGAACGCTTCCGCTTCTCTTTCTAATTGATACTGGTAAGAAGATGACTGATATTTTGTCATAGCAAGCAGTTCTTCCGAATTATAATCAGGGAAGTGGAAGTATTTTTTAAACCTTGTCGTCAGGCCTGGATTGCTGTTCACTAATTGTCTCATTTCATTTTGATATCCAGCTAAGATGACTACTAAATTTTCATTATGGCGGGTCATTTCATCGACGAGCGTTTCGATTGCTTCTTTACCAAAATCATCCCGGCCGCCATTATATAGCGAATAAGCTTCATCAATGAACAGAACCCCACCCAGTGCTTCGCGAATCTTCTTCTTTGTTTTCATAGCAGTCTGGCCCACATAGCCGGCAACGAGGTCACTACGAGAGACCACGATCATATGACCACGCTTCAATAAACCGCATTGTTTTAATACATTGGCATATATAGCAGCAACTGTCGTCTTCCCCGTTCCTGGATTCCCTGTGAAAACCGAATGCAATTGAACAGGCACATGAGGCAGGTCTTTATCTTTTCTCTCTTGTTGGATCTTAACAAAAGCAGAGAGCTTTTTCACCTCATCTTTTACGTTCCCTAAACCAATCAATTCCTCAAGCTGTTGTATCGGTGATTCTTCATCGGCTTCTTTTTCACCTTCAAGATGCACATCTTCTTTGGTTAGGCGCATATGGTCAATCCATTCGTGGTGATCTTCTCCTGATAGATTGGCACTCTTATTGAAGATGATTTTTAATACAAGGTTTTTAACGGTACGGGCATTTCCGAAGGAGTCATCAACCCGGTGTTTATCGATAAGTGTTTCTAATTGTTTTAAACCTCCAACAGTAAAAAAGTAGTCATTTTCAATCGCGCTGATTTCTGCTATTTCCAGAAGCTCGCTCATCTGGTAGTCAGGAAGCGCGATATGGTTTTGTTCTGGAAACCGGCTTCTGAGGCCAGGGTTCGACCACAAAAACTGTCTCATTTCTTCCGGATAACCAGCCAGGATCACCGCAAACTTTCCACCATATTCTTTGCTGGTCATCGCAGAAACCAGTGTGTCAATGACAGCTTGGCCATAATCGTTGCCTGTTTGGCCTTCTCTGCTTAAGCTGTATGCTTCATCGATGAATAAGACACCGCCTGTTGCTTGCTTTACATAATTCATGGTGTTTTCTTCACTTTGACCGATATACGCACCCACGAGATGAGAACGATTAACTTCTACTACTTCTTTTGTTTCCAGAATACCCAGTTCGTAATAGATATTTGCCAATAATCTGGCCAGGGTGGTTTTTCCCGTACCAGGATTGCCTGTCATAATCATATGAAGACCAGGCTCGTCCACCATGCTGAAGCCAAGGCTTTTCCTTTGTTGCTGATATTTTAAATAGTGATAATAGCGATGGATATAGCTCTTTACATCCTTTAGCCCGACCATATTATCCAATGCTTCTAATGCATACTGTTGTTCGGAACCAGTTAAAAACGCTGGAAGGCGCTTGAAAAGCTCATCATTATAATCACTTAATACTCTTGTCTTTTCATTGATAGCACTTACCGGCAGGCGAATCCGCCTATTCTCAATCGTTTCAATCGCTTCTTCAAGAATAATTTTTAATTCAGTGAGTTGATGATAGCTCTCCTGGTATAATTTCAAACGGCCACTTGCTGCGTCGACAATGTCCTTTTCCACTAGCTCAGGATCCCAGGCTTCCAATAGCCGGCTAACCTGTTCATGGATATTATTCGCTTTTTTCACTTTCGCAGTTTGGTGATCGGTTTCATGTAACACCCAGTCTTCAAAAGGCGCTTCGCAAAGTCGATGATAGACCTTCATCACTTTCTTAGCCTCGTTCAATTGGGTTAATAAAGGATGGTTTTGTTTCATTGCTTTTGCCTGTGCAATGAAAAAATCAGCCAGCTGATCTTCTTCTGGATGACGTCTGATTCGGTGATAAGCTAAGGTCACGTATAGGAGCGCTTTAAAATCTTGTTCATTTTCGGCTACATCATCCATCAGTTTCAAAGCTGTCGTTTCCGAAATTGGAGGTTGTTTATCTATTGTATTCCATTGCTGTAATTCAGATTTAACCATTTTTACGTCCATAACGCCCCTCCTTTAGATTCATTGGTTTATTTTATCATACCTGGACTTTTATGTAGACGCTCGTGCACATAAAAAACGTCCTTTCTGGATTGAAAGGACGCTTCCCTTTATTGCTGATTATGGCGGGCTTCATCTTTAATTTCACTACGCATTGCGTTAATAGATTCTTCTCGACGCTTGTTTTTCTCTTCGATTGCGCGCTTTTCTTCTTCATTTGCCATAGGATAGGCGTCATGTGAATCCTCGATATTTTCAATGGTATCCTGCACCATATGCTGTAATTTTTCTACGTTATCACTGCGGTCATCAGGATTTGGATGTCGTTGCTTTTCTGTCATAACAAAACCTCCTATTTCTTCCCTTTTGTCTGGATGACTTTAGGCTCTTTATCTGTTTTCACTTCCATTTTCTTACCATTATTCACTTCAGATTCCCGCGGCTGAGTACCTAAGTGACTCGGTGTGAAAGCTTGAGCGTGTTTTTTCGGATTGCTCATCACTAGAACCTCCTTCTATCTCTCAGGAATAATATTTGCAAACATCCATGCTTTTATGCTGAAAAATAAAAAAAGCAAAGCCTATCCTTCTGGATGGTTTGCTTTTTTCTGCCTTATGAAGAACGCAGTTTCTGGTGGTGTCGTTCATCGATTTTTGTTTCGATTTTATTGATCAGCTCGTGGTCAGATAAAATTTGTTTTCGGTTTTCTTTGACTAGGTCCTGGAAATTAGGTTTACGCCTTTTAGCCATGGGAATCTCTCCTTTTATTAGCAAGGATTCCCTATTCCGAAAAGAATATACATTATTTTAATTTATCTTTCATCTTTACCATAAAGTCATATGTCATTGGACCAACTTGCCGAGGTTGCTGGACGATACCATCTGTGCCGATGAAATAAGTCGTCGGGATGGTGATCGCCTGGTATTCCGAACTGACTTGATTTTTTTTATCAAGCGGAACCTGGAATGTATAGCCTTCCTGTTCCAGGTACTTTTTTACATCATCCATGCTTGTTTCGGTGGTGGTTGCGTTCACTGCAACGATTTCTACTTCATCTCCAAACTCTTCGTGAAACTTCTGCATTTCAGGCATTTCTTTTTTACAAGGAGGACACCAGGTGGCCCAAAAGTTAAGAAAAACCTTCTTTCCTTGCAAGTCAGACAAACGGAGGGTTTCCCCTTCTACAGTTTCCAATTCAAAGTCGGGAGCCTGCTCACCTTTTTGTATACCTTTCGGAGTATTCGGAGGCATGATCCCTGTTCCTTCCTGGCTTGTGTCCCCTGACACATTATATTCATTTGGTCCGTCCGTTTCATCGCTGCCATTATCTGTAAAACTGTAGATGGCATAACCGACCAGGCCTAAGACCAGGATACTTATTCCCAAACGCTTAATCATGGGGTTCACTTCCTTTACGTATGTAACCTTGCTTCCATAATGATAATAAGATTGCTGGCTATAAAAGTAAAGAAGATTGTTTACGCTTTAGAGAATAAGGTCTTTACTTTTGTTATGGTTCTGTTAAATGTAGTGGTTTGTTTTTCATAAGAAGCTTATTCAACTAAAAGGCCCTAAAGTCGAAGACTTGATTTCAAGATATTGTTGGCGTTTAGGGGCTCCGGGAAACGATTCGCTTTCCGTGGGCGTGTGCTGAGTCTCCTCAGGCTTCGTCTTGCGGGGCCTCAGCGATCCCGCATTTCCCACAGGACTTTGAATTATCATCCTGACTTAACCCACGCACGAAGGAAATGCGTAGCATTTTCGAGGAGTCTCACCGTTTCCCTACTCCCCTAGTAATGGGAAGTTCACGAAATCCCCCTTATGGAATCTCCCTATGATGTTAAAAAGGATATTGGCCTCTTTATATCCTTTATAAATGCGTCAGGATGAAGGTTTTAGTTGTGCCCTATTCTCTTTTTGAAGGGTCCGTTTATTACAAAACTGGCTGGATGGGCTGGGAAACGACGAGACTCCCGTGGGAGAAGGGGCTAGGCGAGATCCCGCAGGGCGTAGCCCGAGGAAGCTTGCCAGGTCCCCCGCAGGAAAGCGAGTCGTTTCCATGCCCATCCCATCCCTTTCATGGTAACGTAACCAATTATCTCAAAACTGAGTCTTAAGCAAAAGGGAGCTTAACTGTAAAGTCAACACTGTGATTTAATATAGTCTTTGTAATAAAAAACCCGCATAACCTGAAAAGGCTATGCGGATTATTGTTGATTACTTCAATTTATTACGGAGTACCATTTGTAGGATACCGCCATGGCGATAGTAATCGATTTCTACTTCACTATCGAAGCGCGCAACAACTTGGAATTCCTTTTTGTTGCCTTGTTCGTCAACTGCAGTCACATCTAGAAGATCGTGCGGTTTGACGTTTTCACCAACTTCGACATTGAAAGTTTCACGGCCAGTCAGACCAAGAGACTCAATGGTATCACCATCCTGGAATTGCAATGGCAGTACGCCCATCATAACAAGGTTGGAACGATGGATACGTTCAAAGCTTTCTGCAATGACTGTTTTGATGCCAAGAAGGTCAGTACCTTTGGCAGCCCAGTCACGAGAACTTCCCATACCATAGTCTTTTCCAGCAATGACAAGCAAGCCTGTATCATCCTGCTGATATTTCATGGCAGCAGTATAGATAGGCATCACTTCTTCTGTCGGCCAGTAGGTAGTGAACCCGCCTTCTGTGCCTGGAGCCAGTTCATTACGGATACGAATGTTGGCAAATGTACCACGCATCATTACTTCATGGTTACCACGACGGGAACCGAAGGAGTTAAAGTTACGTGGGGATACACCTTTATCTTGCAAGTATTCGCCAGCAGGCATATCTTTTGGAATTGCTCCAGCTGGTGAAATATGGTCGGTCGTTACAGAATCACCGAATTTACCGATAGCTCTTAGATTGTTCAATGGCTTGACTGTATCCGGTTCTGCAGACAGCCCTTCGAAAAATGGTGGGTTCTGGATGTAAGTAGACTCACTGTCCCAATCATATAACGGCTCATCTGTCGTATTGATTTCATTCCATTTCTCGTTAGAATTGAAGACATTTTCATATTCTTTACGGAAGATTTCAGGAGTCACAACGCTTGCAACTTCTTTTTTGACTTCTTCCTGGGTTGGCCAGATGTCGCTAAAGTACACATCATTACCATCTTTGTCTTTTCCAATTGGTTCGTTTTTCAGGTCGATGTCCACTGTACCAGCCAATGCATAAGCGACAACCAATGGTGGTGAAGCCAGGTAGTTCGCTTTCACAAGCGGGTGGATACGTCCTTCAAAGTTACGGTTACCGGATAGTACGGAAGAAACAGTCAAGTCGCTGCTTGCAATCGCTTCTTCGATTTCCGGCTTCAATGGCCCGGAGTTACCGATACAAGTCGTACAGCCATAACCGACCAGGTTGAAACCTAGCTGGTTCAAGTATTCCATTAGGTTGGAATCTTCAAGGTAGCGTGTAACTACTTTAGAACCTGGTGCCAGGGAAGTCTTGACGTACTCAGGAACTTCCAACCCTTTTTCTACTGCTTTTTTAGCAACCAATCCAGCTCCCAGCATGACATGTGGGTTGGATGTGTTGGTACAGGAAGTGATTGCAGCAATTGCTAATGCACCGGTCTTCATGGTTGTACTCTTACCGTCAGAAAGATCAAATGTTACTTCCTTCTCGATTTCATCTTTATCAAGTCCGAAACCTTGTGGCCCAGTAGGAGCTGTCAACGCCTGGTTGAAGGATTCCTTCATTTTAGAAAGTGGAATCAAGTCCTGCGGACGCTTAGGACCAGACAAGTTCGGCTCCAGCTCAGAAAGGTCGATCTCAACAAGTTCCGTAAATTCTGGATCAGGCAGCTCTGGAGAGTACCATAGATCGTTTTCTTTGCAATACTTTTCTACAAGTTCAATTTGCTCTTCGCTACGTCCTGTCAAACGCAGGTAATCAAGGGATTCCCCATCTACTGGGAAGAAACCGCAAGTTGCCCCATATTCAGGAGCCATGTTAGAAATGGTTGCACGGTCGGCAAGCGGCATTTCTTGAAGTCCTGGTCCGAAGAATTCGACAAACTTACCGACAACTTTCTTCTCACGTAACACTTGGGTTACTTTCAAAGCTAAGTCAGTAGCAGTCGTTCCATTCGGGAAGCTTCCTTTCAGCTTGACACCGACAACTTCTGGTGCTGGGAAGTAAGAAGGCTGACCAAGCATTCCTGCCTCCGCTTCGATACCGCCGACACCCCAGCCCAGAATACCAAGACCATTGATCATAGTGGTATGGGAGTCAGTACCGACAAGTGTATCAGGATAAGTATCAGTTTCGCCGTTTTCATTTTCTACAGCGTGTACAACATTAGCCAGGTATTCTAGGTTTACCTGGTGAACGATACCTGTGGCAGGTGGAACCGCACGGTAGTTATCAAAGGCTTTTTGAGCCCAATGAAGGAACTCATAGCGCTCTGCATTTCGTTCAAATTCTAATTCCATATTTACTTGTAATGCTTTCTCTGTACCATAAGCATCTACCTGGACAGAGTGGTCGATTACAAGGTCGACTGGAACTTCAGGATTAATTTTTTCCGGGCTTCCTCCCATATCAACCATTGCTTTTCTTAATGAAGCAAGGTCAACAACAGCAGGTACCCCTGTAAAGTCTTGCAGGATTACACGAGACGGTTTGAAAGGTACGTCTTCCCCTTTTGCATCTTTCGTACCCCATTTTGCAAGGCTTTCCACATGCTCATCTTTGATGACACGGCCGTCATGTTGACGAAGCAATGATTCCAGCAAGATACGGATGGAGAAAGGCAACCGTGAAACTTTGCCTAATCCAGCATCTTCTAATGCTTTCAGTTGGTAGTAGTTGTAGGACTTACCATTGAGTTCAAATTGTTTTTTTGCATTGTAAGCATTATTGTTTGCCAATTTTCCTCTTACCCCCTCAGATGGAATTGAATAGTGCCCGAGTTATTCGATTACACTATTCGGTAAATTCGATTTGTTACTTTTATCAGAAAAAGTTCACAAATATGCATCTATCATTGTAAATGAAAACGATTTAGAAGTAAATTAAATTGGTCAATTTTTGTCACACTATAGATATGGGAAGGAGGTGGACGACGTTGACAACGAGAAAAGCGAACCATGTACGACCGGGAATGAATGCCGCAAAAGCACAAGGCGGCGGTGCAGGATATCAGGAGGAAACCCCGCGTGAACCATTGACCGCTGAAGAAAGAATGTTCAATAAGAAGAAAAAGAAAAACCAGTAACTGTAGATTTAGGAACGATAAAAAACAGACGCCGGAAGCGTCTGTTTTTTAAAGCAGTTGATTTCTTATTTTGTCCAACTGTTGTTTGTAAGACTGCAATTGAGTTTCCTGATGCTCACTTGCAACCGTCAATGCTTTTTCAACTTGCTGGTAGGCCTGGTTCACTTCTTCCTTAAGATGAGCAAGCTCTGTGCCGTAGTCGGCTTCATGGATGGCCATGATGACATCGTCTGCAGTACGTTCTGCCTCATTGACTTTATTTGATGCATGTTGAAAAGCTTCTTGTTTGTTTTGATAATAACTCACAAAGACACCTCTTTTTTGTACTTTAATAAAGTTTACTTTGTTGAAGTATAAAAGGTTTAGAAAAAATAAGGCTTTCGCCACAGGAACTTGCGATAAGCCAAGCTGTTTTAATGAATAGCATGCACCAGACAAAAGTTTTCCATACATATCATTCGACAAAAGCTCAAATCCTAAATATGAAAGGAGCGACTACCATGACACATTCCAGAAAAGATAAACAACCAAACCAACCGTTAAAAGGTTCTAAAAAAGTGAAAAACCAAAACCATTCCCGTCAAAAAAAGCATGCTTCTCATGACATGTGATTTTCCAGCTCTTGCATAGCTTGTATTAATGTCTCGATTTCCGTTTCGGTTATGGTACGGAAATCGAGAAAATAAGCTTCATCGATTAAACGTCCGATGACTGCCGGACGATGCATACGTAAAAACTTCTCAATCTCATGTGAAGGCGTTTCATCAGCTGTTACACTGATCCCATAACTTGGAAGCTCAACTTCAGGCATGGTACCCCCTCCGACTTTGGAAGTACATGCTTGGATTTGAAACTTAAGCTTTTGTAAATTTTCCACTTCTCTTAAAAATGCTTTGCTAATACTCTTTACTTCTTCCGCTGATTTTGTAATATCCCGATAAACGTAATTTCCATGGGATAGATCATCCCGTTCATATTCCTGCAACGTACTTTCCAATGCCGCCAGCGTCATTTTATCAACCCGAAGCACACGAGCCAGCTGATGTTTTTTTAACACATCGATATATTTCTTCTTTCCTGCTATGATACCAGCCTGAGGCCCGCCTAACAGTTTATCCCCACTGAAAGAGACGATGTCAGCTCCCGTGGCCAGAACGTCACGTACCACAGGTTCCTTTCCGATATGGAGGGACTGGTAATCCGCGATCGAGCCACTCCCTAAATCTTCATAAAAAATCATATTATTTGCTTGTGCTAACGGTACGAGGCTTGAGCTCGATTGTGATTCCGTAAACCCTTCCATATAAAAGTTACTCGTATGCACTTTCATGATCATGGCTGTTTCTTCATCGATAGCTTCTTTATAATCAAAGAGATGGGTTTTGTTGGTAGTACCTACTTCTGTCAATAGTGCATCGCTTTCTTCCATCACTTTCGATACACGAAAACTGCCGCCTATTTCCACCAGTTCCCCCCGTGATACGATAACTTTTTTTCCTTTTGCTAACGCTCTTAATACCAGATAGACTGCGCCGGCATTATTGTTGACTACCATTGCCGCCTCAGCACCGGTTATTTGTTTCAAACGCTCTTCCAATATCGAATGACGGGAACCACGCTTCCCTTTTTTGATATCGTATTCTAAGTTTGAATAATTTCCAGCGACCTCACTTACACGAGCGATCGCCTTTTCACTTAACCTCGCCCTTCCGAGATTGGTATGGAGGACGGTGCCGGTGCCGTTTATCACTTTATGTAACATTGGTTGTTCCCAAAAGTCTGCAGCCTGCTTTACCTTATTGATGATGATGGCTGTAAATCTATCCGCTTGTATATACTCACCATTCAGGATATCCTGTCTGAGTGATTCTACCGCTTGTTGAATCCAAAACGTCCACAATTTTTCAGTTACCTGGTGTTGTTTTCGAATAGCAACTATGTCAGCGTGTTTTTGTAGTTCATGTACGGGAGGTATTTGCCGCAGCAGTTCATTCATTCTGTATCCTCCTCTCCCTTATTCAGTTATCAGTATATCCATTTTTCAGCTATAATTAAAATAACCGCTCTCCAAGTGTACAGAGCGGTTTCGTAAGGCGCCTGAATTTTCTCTTCTTGTCCCCCTGTATTATACTAGGCTTTAGGAGGTGGAACGATGAATAAAGAAGAAATCATCCGATTGACCGCATTATCGACAAAAGCTGGCTGAGGATGCAAAATCGGTCCTGAAGACCTGTCGCACGTGCTGCGACAAATCAACACACCTCAAGCAAATGCAAATGTCTTAGTAGGTTCTGGCACCAATGATGATGCTGGTGTCTATAAACTGACCGAAGAGATTGCCATGATTCAATCCGTCGATTATTTTACACCGATTGTTGATGATCCCTACGACTTTGGCCAAATAGCTGCCGCTAATGCCCTGAGTGATATATACGCAATGGGTGGTATAGTCAAAACCGGTCTTAACATCGTCGGTTACCCGATCAAAAAATTAGGTCCTGAAATTTTAGCTGCTATTCTTCAAGGAGCCCAGGATAAAATGGCTGAAGCTGGTGGTGACATCATTGGAGGACATTCCATTGATGATCAGGAACCAAAGTTTGGCATGGCTGTTACTGGCATTGCCCACCCGGCAAGAATCCATCAAAATTCTACCGCTAAACCGGGTGATGTCCTTGTCCTTACCAAGCCTATTGGCGTTGGTATTCATACCACTGCAATTAAGAGGGATCTTCTTGAAGTACATGAGAAGCAGCTTGTCACTAATACCATGGCTGCTTTGAACAAAAAGGCTTCTGAACTTCTGGCTGACTATCAGGTGAATGCAGTAACTGATGTTACCGGCTTCGGACTTTTAGGTCACGCGTTTGAAATGGCCAATGGCAGTGGAGTGAGTTTACACATATCTTACAACCAGGTTCCTCAACTTGGCAGAACATTAGAGTTAGCAGAAAATGGAGTCGTTCCAGGAGGTTCTAAGGCTAACCATTCCTGGCTCGAAGCTCAGGTCAATTATCACCAGGAGCTGACTGAAGTACAACAGCTCGTTTTATGTGATGCCATCACTTCCGGTGGATTATTGATTTCTATGCCGAAGGGTGAAGCTCAATCCTATGTAGAATCATTTAACCGGACAGCTGACACGACAGCTGCCATAATCGGCGAAGTAAAAGAGCAAGAAAAAATAAGGATTACTGTCCATCCATAACAAAGAGGCTGATCTAAGGAAAAAGCTTTTCCTAGTCAGCCTCTTGTTCATTTACGGTTTTAAAATATTCCTCAGGTTTCTTCAACCATTTCCTTACACTTTCCACCCTTTTTGTCATACCGGCATCATCGCTTTTTTCCAACAAAGGTACAAGGTATTTACGTGACACCTGGAACGTCTCTTTCGCTTCTTTTAATGAGAATTCATTTTCCGTCACTTCATATAGTCGTTCAAAATAATCACGGATCGGATTTATATGGACAATATGTTTATCATCTATTTCCCAGGCTGAATGCTGCTGTAAAAAGAACAGCCGTAATTCTCTCATCCAATCAGCCGGTATATCGTGCTCACTTCCATAATCATTCCATTCCTTCACTTGAAGGCCATCATTTTTCCAATCTTTTGTTAATGCTGTCATCCGTTTCAGCCATTTCTCAGGAAAATATGGCGAAAATTCCGGTAATGCGACAAATGGACCGGATGCTTTTAATTTGCCGCTCTCGATCCATGCATCTACCAATTGACTGCCTACAGATTTTTTCAAAGGAAGCTGAGTGACTACCTCCGGTTTATTTCTCCCTGCCCTGAGCGGGTAAAGATGATGGTACTCCCTCAAACGCTCTATAACGACATGAAGCATTCGCTCACTTTCTGAAAAAAGCATATACCCTTTATTAACTTTGATGATTCGTTTCCCGTCTATTTGGGAAGCTAATAGTTTATCTAATTGTTGTTCATCCATGGAGGTCTCTTTTAGTAATTGCTGTATATTCAACCATTTGTTCGCTTGTAACAGGTTTTCCAGCAATTCATCTGGAGTAGTCCTGCTTTTTTCTTTCAGCATCTCGATCGTTTCATTACTGAATCTATGCTTTCCTGCATTCGGGTCGATCACTACTCCCCCTCCGATTGTTTCCACTGGTGTCGGCCTGCGAAGTATGAACCGGTCCCCTCTCTTGGCTACTACAGGCTCGTCTAATCGAAGCTGGCAAAATATTTCTTCTGTGCTTTCTGTTACCTCATTACGGTCGAAGAACACTATTTTTCCAGCCGCCTGTGTTGTACCGATATATATGTTTATAGGACCACGTTGTTTGATCGGGTAACGAAGTTCATCAATCAATGTCGTCCGTACATCAATAATTCGGGTAACAAGGAAAGCATCATTTTTCACAATCACATCCCCACGCTTAACGTCCTCCTTACCAATCCCGGTAATATTAACAGCGGCACGCTGCCCGGCAAATGCCTGTTCCACTGGTTCATGGTGAACTTGAATTTGTCTGATTCTCGCTTTTTTATGTTGGGGGAGTATCGTGATATGATCCTCTGCTATCACACTTCCTTCAAAAATGGTTCCCCTGACAATCGTTCCCTGGCCTTTGATTGTAAAAGACTGATCGATCGGCATACGGAAGGAACCTGTTGTATCCCGAGTGGGCTGGACAGCAACCTTCTTTTCAATCAATTGTTCCAGCTCGGAAACCCCGTTTCCGGAAAGGCTGTCGACAAAAAGCAAGTCCGAATGCTGATAACTTTTCCCATTAATATACGAACGAATATCCTCTTCTACTAATTCCTTCATATCCTCATCAATCAAATCAGCTTTTGTAACTACTAATATAGCCTCATTCACCCCGAGTAAGGATAAAATATCCATATGCTCCTTGGTTTGCGGCATTATTCCTTCATCTCCAGCAACTACGATGATAACTAAATCTATCCCGGCAACCCCCGCTATCATCTGTCTGATGAATTTTTCGTGGCCTGGTACATCTATGATCGATACATTCAAATCATGGTTTTGCAATTTCAATGGGGCAAAACCTGGCTCGATGGAAATATTACGGCTTTTTTCTTCTTTCAGACGATCGGTATCCACTTCTGTCAAAGCTTTTGTCAACGCTGTTTTCCCATGATCGATATGGCCAGCCATACCGATTGTAATATAACGATTCAGCATCATATCCCCCTCTTCTTTCAGCTGGGCTGGAACCCATAAGAAAAACACGCTTGCATGGCAAACGTGTCATTCTGCTGGTAATACAAGCCGGAAAGTAGTTCCAATTTCAGCATTTGGATGGATTTCCATATATCCATTATGCTTATCTAAAATCTGATTACTGATCATCAGTCCTAATCCGGTGCCATTTTTTTTCGTTGTAAAAAATGGCTCAGCTATCTTTTCTACCAGGTCGTCAGAAATGCCTTGGCCCTCATCAATGATATCAATATACGCCCGGTTCTCTATCCTGGATACTTTAATCTCCAGCAGTCCGCCTTCTTGCATAGCCTCTATGGCATTTTTAATAATATTGATGAAAACCTGTTTGATTTGTGATCGATCACAAAATACGAAAATGCCTGTTGGTATTTCCGTTCTTATGGTTATACTCTGCATTTTTGCTTGTGTGTTCATCAATGTGATCACATCTTCAAGCATTTCTTTTAAGGATTCACTGGTCCGTTCATCAGTCATCGGTTTTGATACAAAAAGCAATTCAGAGGTAACCGACTCCATCTTTTCGATTTCTTCTAACATGATTTTATAATATTCCTCTTCCTTACGAATTCCTGCCTGCAGCAATTGAAGGAAACCTTTCAAAGAAGTCAACGGGTTTCTGATTTCATGAGCGACGCTGGCAGCCAACTGCCCGGCCACTGTCATCTTTTCCGATTGCATCATCTGTTCTTCCATCATGTTATGGTCCGTTATATGCTGGGCAATGGTCAGTATATAAGTGTTACCGTCTTCTGGATTGTACCTTTTTGATACCATCGTACGCATCAGTAAATACCGGCCATTCTTATCCTTCACTAATAGGTTCGTGTGATGGGTCTGGTCCGGCTTCTGTCCAAGCAGGTTCCGAATCTTTTGATGATCTTTGATATGAAGGTAATCCCCCGCTTTGGAGTCCACGACTTCATCGACTTCAAAACCTAACCATCGAGTCACCGATTTAGAAATATATTTGATATATCCTTCCAAATCAAAAATCGTCACTAGATCATTTCCGTTATGTTCAATCCACGACTGAAAACAATCGGGTAGAGAGGAATAATTAACATATGTATAAGGAGTATATTCTCCCTGCTGGTCAGATGATCCAAGGTCATGGTTGCCCATTCTACCCGCCCCTTCCTTTCTATCTAAATATATAGTATCCTACTTTGAAAAGCTACATCAAGTTGTAGAATGAATTTTAAGGTGAAAAAGATACTGAAATGAAAAGCTTGTCAATTTATCCCTCAGCTTTTATAATGACTTATGTTACATACAGGGCAATTTTCATGGGGCTGGTTGCTATGCTGGTGCAGGCCACAGTCTTCAAAACTGCTTGTGAGGCGCGTGTCGTCTCAGGTGGGTTCGATTCCCACACAGTCCCGCCAAATAATTCAACTTTATCATACTATAATCTGACAAACAGGTAAAACTTTCGACCTAATTTGTCATGATTTCTATCGTTAAAATTTGATTGTTACCAATATATGATGAAATAGGTGGTATTATGTCCGGAGGATTTGCAGCGTTTATAATTGGCTGGGTCATCATCATGGTTGTCCTGCTGAGTATCGGCGGATTCTTTATGTTCCGGAAGTTTTTAAAACGGCTTCCGAAAGAAGATGGGAAATCCGATATGGATTGGGAAGAGTATTACTTAGAAAAATCCAAGCATATGTGGGGAGATAAAGAAAAGCAATTATTAGAGGATCTCGTCTCTCCGGTCCCAGAACTGTTTCGGGACATCGCGCGTCAAAAGATTGCAAGTAAAATCGGAGAAGTAGCCCTGAAAAAAAACCGAAAAAAAATAACACAGGATGTTATTATCGAAGGTTATATTATTGCTACACCGAAGCGGGATCATAAATTTCTAATCAAAACCCTTGAACAGAAGGATATTGATCTGACGCCTTACCAATATCTGTTCCATGAACAAACATAAAGCCTGTCCGAACCTTTTAAGTTCTGGACAGGCTTTCTTTCATTACTTCATTTTTAGGCAGGGACTTTGCCAGCTGCAAATAACGGTACAGCATTGTTATCCGCCATGTAACAATCATGCCGAAGGCTAATAAGAAAAACATACCACTTGTTTCACCAATGGAAACATGTTGTCCAATCAACAGCTTCAATACTATCCTTAGCCCCAGTAGTCCGAATAAGATGAACATAAAGGCTTTGGAAGGTTTAAGGTAAATATCCCCTTCTCTTATCTCGAAGTTTGAGGTCTTTATCAAAAAGATAGAGAATAAAGCCCCGACACTCAAAGCTTCTAAAACTTGTATCCATTCGACACGGAAGATAGGAAGTACAAACATGAATGCTCCTGTACTCATAAACAGCGGTGGTAGTATGATCTTTTTTACACTGGCAGGACGGCGGGCAGCCCTCATCCTTACGAAAATCATCGCTGTGGCCATGAAGGCTGCTACAACTGTACTTGCAATCAACCAAAACATATTCAATCCACTCATTTCCATGCTTTAACTAAAACGTGGCTTTCTGGATTCCGCTACCATAAGGACCACATTCCGAATGGTTTATTAGGAAAGTTCTTCATCTCCATGATCCTGGGCGATGGTCAAAATGATGGTCATCGTAACACCTATGACAGTCAAATATACGCCGAGGTCAAAAAGCAACGCTGTTGCAAGTTCTGTCTTCCCAAGGATCGGCAGTTGAAAATAAGCGAATGTCTGGCTTAAGAAAGGCTGACCGAAAAGGAAAGAACCTACTCCAGTAGCTACTGCGATTAAAAGCCCTATAGGAATGACAACTCGAAAGTTTATCGGAATGATTTTAGAAACAGCTTTCATTCCATAGGCCATATACATCAAAACGATGGCAGTTGAGGTCATCAAACCTCCGATAAAACCGCCGCCTGGTTTATTATGTCCGGCAAAAAACAAGTAGATGGAAAATGCGAACAAAATGAAGGCGATCAAGGTTGTGGCTGTCCTAAGAATCAAATCATTTGTTTTTATCATCATGCAGTAACTCCTTTATGACGTAGATAGTATTAATTTTAATATAAAATCATGTCAAAATCCATAGTTTGATACCAGGGGAACTATCACAACATACCCCAGGTGTTTAACTATCGTCTTTTACATGGCTATAAAAAGCAAAATATGTAAAACTTAAAAATTGAACATTTTGTGAAAATAGCTTATAGTTAAGGTAATCATAGAAAGAATCGTAAAAACTAAAGTGGGGGTGCGGTATGGTTCGGACAGCTATTTCCCTGGTTATGAGCTTTGTTTTCCTGGTGATTCAAACAATGATTGTTATGGGAATCAAGGAATACGAGATGATTTATTTTGACAATTATTCCTTGCTTGCATCCGTATTGGCTGTAAACTTTTTTTTAAGCTTTTCCATATTGACCAATATTAAATTTTGGATCAATGGACGCTATGAAAAGTCCAACTCTCCTATTGATCAATAATTAGTAGAAAAAAACCTTCTTTCTTTATTAGAAAGAAGGTTTTTAATGTTATTTGGTTTGTTGATTATTCATGGAACGCATCATCTGATTAATCTTTTTCTGTGATGGTTTCTGTCCCATTTGCATCATCAACGTACGTAACATTTGTTCATTAATAGGAGGGTTCTTCTTCAAATAGTTCATCATATACTTTCTCGCAATGAAAAACCCCAGGGCTACACCACCGATAAGCGCCAGGATGGCAATGATGATTACCCATACGATACCCAAGCTCATTCTCCGTCTTCCTCCTTCATGTTGTCTCTTATACAGTATAGTAAAATGGACATAAGAATACAATAGCATGTCTCCTGTAAGAGTGCGTGCTATTTCTTTTTCCTGCCTTTTTTCCATACGTACCTATAATAGCATTTCTTTCCTTTGGGGGGAAATCCACCCATATTGCTGAAAATGGTATTCTGCAATGAAAAAGCAGCGGTCGATCATTCGGAGTTTTTGAAATAAAATCTGTTCCGCCTCCATGAAACTATTACACTGTATAAGACACATTTCTTTTGTTATCTCTATTATACCACGGGTTTCAACCCATTTCGTCACCTTTTTGCCTTCTATCAGTTTCCTATGATTATATCTCGGACTATTTTTCAACAAACACACCAGAGAGTTATCGGGAAACGGCTTAGTGATAAATTCGAATTGCAATTTATATAAATCTTTATGTGAATGATTATGATACTCTTGGAAAAATCGGAACAATAATTCCGTTTTATAATAATATTCTTTCGCAATTTCCTCTTTGACAGCATAGACATAGTAAAGATGCATGCAGCAATCCCTCCTGTTTGAGGGATATTATATCGGTTGTACATCGATAAATCTGTCAAAAGCTGAAAAAGAATCCATCGAGTTTTGTCGAATTGAAAAATAATACATAGAAGGAAAGAAAAGACTGCCTCTAACCGGAGAGACAGCCTTTAGAGCATGTCGACTACACGCTTATATTTCCATTACTTGAACAGTTTTTCTGTTTCTTTAACTACATTTTCTACTGTAAATCCATATTCTTTCATTACAGTTTCTCCTGGAGCAGAAGCACCAAAGGTATCTATACCAAGTACAGACCCGTCCAAGCCAACATAACGCTCCCAACCGAAAGGAGAAGCCATTTCGATAGCTAGACGCTTGGTTACTGCTTTTGGAAGAACACTTTCTTTGTAATCATCCGACTGGACATTGAAACGATCAAAGGATGGCATGCTTATGACACTCACATCGTAGCCTTTTTCCTTCAATTCTTTTTGCGCAGCTACAGCAAGCTGAACTTCAGACCCAGTGGCCAACAACAAGGCATCTGGAGTTCCTTTGTCGGCCGGGCTCAATACATATGCACCTTTTTTCACACCTTCATATGCTTTCTCTGCTGTCCCAGGTAATGTAGGCAGACCTTGTCGAGTCAGTACAAGGGCATTAGGTGTAGTGTTGGATTCTAAAGCGACACGCCATGCAGCACTGGATTCATTACCGTCTGCTGGACGGATGACAGAAAGGTTCGGCATTGCACGAAGTGATGCCAACTGTTCAATTGGTTCATGAGTAGGACCATCTTCACCGACAGCAATTGAATCGTGAGTGAAGACATAGTTCACTGGTAAATTCATTAACGCTGACAGACGGATGGCCGGACGCATGTAATCACTGAACACGAAGAATGTTCCAGCATACGCTTTTAAGCCGCCATGTAACGCCATGCCATTCAATGCTGTTGCCATTGCAAACTCACGTACACCGAACCAGATATTTCTGCCGGCATAGTTGTTTTTGGAAAAATCATCTTCACCTTTTACAGCTGTTTTATTAGAACCGGCAAGGTCAGCACTACCACCAAAGAAATACGGGATAGCTTCAGATAATGCGTTGATTGCTTCTCCTGAAGAAGCACGTGTTGCTAACTTATCTTCTTCGGTATAAGCAGGAAGGGACTTCTCCCATCCTTCCGGCAGTTCCCCTTTCATCGCCAATTCCAGTTCTGCGGCCAACTCAGGGTTCGCGTTTTTATATTCATCAAGTAATGCTTTCCATTCGGACTCTTTTTGTTCCCCGTTCTTTTGGATCTTTTCCTTAAAGTCCTGATAAACTTCCTCAGGTACATGGAATGCCTCATCATGTTCCCACTTATAATGTTGTTTTGCTGCATTGGCTTCTTCTTCCCCTAATGGAGCACCATGGGAATCAGATTTCCCTGACTTGTTTGGAGAACCATAGCCGATGACCGTTTTTACTTCGATCATGGTCGGCTGATCAGTATTAGCTTTGGCTTCTTTGATCGCTTCACTGATAGCTTTTGTGTCATTTCCGTCCTCTACACGAATCACTTGCCAGCCATATGCCTTATAACGACCCTCTACACTTTCAGAAAAAGCACGATTCAAGTCTCCATCAAGGGAAATATCATTGGAATCATATAAAACGATTAGTTTTCCAAGTCCAAGATGGCCTGCAAGAGAGGCAGATTCCTGGGAAACGCCTTCCATCAAGTCTCCATCACTACAGATACAATACGTATAGTGATCGACTACATGATGGTCTTCGGTATTATACTTGGCCGCAAGATGCGCTTCAGCCATTGCCATACCAGTGGACATGGAAATGCCCTGACCTAATGGGCCTGTCGTTGCCTCTACACCATCCGTATGACCAAACTCCGGATGCCCTGGTGTCTTGGATCCCCATTGACGGAAATTTTTCAAATCCTCCATGGTAACGTTATAACCGGAAAGATGAAGCAAGCTGTATATCAACATGGAACCGTGTCCTGCTGATAACACAAAACGGTCACGATTGAACCAGTTTGAATTTTTAGGGTTGTGGTTCATATACTCCGTCCAAAGCGTATAAGCCATTGGAGCTGCCCCCATCGGCATACCTGGGTGGCCGGAATTAGCTTTTTCTACGGCATCGATTGTCAATGTCCGTATCGTGTTGATAGATGTCTGTTCGATTGTGTTTGACATGGAATAATCCCCTTTCTCGCTCTGCATTATGTACCATCTATAATCCTATAATGAAAATGGGATATAGACAAGCATTGTCACCTGATTTTAAGATTTTACTTTTGAAGTTTTCCCTTGCATTGGAAATTTAAACAAAAAACAACCGTACTATTATGTACGGCTGTATGGGGAAGATTAATGTTTTTTTTCATTACGCTGCATCCGCTTCACTTTTTCCGGTGTTACATCATTGCCTTCCGGATCGACTACCTTCATACTCTTCAGTTGGTTTTTAAAGGACTTACGTACGTTGCCTAGATATTCTTTACGTAGTTTTTGCTGTTCATCTTTTTCCGCTGCAGTCAACGATTCTTTTTTTGATTTATTGGCTAATTCGTTTATACGATTAAGTTTTTCTTTGGATAACATATTGACACACTCCTTTTATGAGCCCTGAACTAAAAAGACAAGTGCCGTTAGACCCTTGTCTTCATTATATATTAACTTTTATCAGCTGTTATTTCAAGCGAGGTGTATTCCCGGTAGCGTCTATGGACCGTGGCCTTTGAAACATCATAGCCCAGCCCGCGTAACGTAGCAGCGATTTCCTCGAAAGTCAGTTTATTATTACGAAGCCGGACAACCTCCTCAATCGGAAACTCAATCCTTTCCCGTCCCCTTGCCAAATGCTGATTGGTAAGGTTGTCACCCGGGTTATAACCCCTTTCCATCGCTTTATTCATTCCGCGCTTTATTTTGAGGTTATGGATTTTCCGCTGGTACTCCTCCACTATCCCGACGATTTGCAACACCATCGAATCTGACTCTGACAATTGCAATTCTCCCTGATGTGTCAAAGACAGTACTTGTACGTTCATTTTTTGAAGCTGGTGAAACAGGGCAATCTTCGTGTTCCCCCTCCCCAGCCTAGTCTCATCCTGGATCAGTAAACCCTCTGCCTTTCCTTCAGAAAAACGGTCCAGCATTTGAAAAACACCTTCACGTTCAATTTCATATCCGCTCGCTTGCTCTTTAATTATATCCATCACTTCCATGTTCTCTCGTTCTGCCATGGCAAGCAACTCCGATTCCTGTCTCGCTAAAGAAGTAACTTGAGCTTCTTTTTCTGTACTGACTCTGCAATAGATTATTACTTTCATGTCTGCGACCCTTTCTGCGTGTTAATACGAACAATAAACTACATAGACCATTTTAGCTGCTTATGGACATCGCAGCATATAAAAATACCAGACTCAAAATGAAAAGAATAATATAAGTCATGTCCAATTTAGATAGTTTATCAAACATTTTAACCCCTCCATACAGAACTTTTGTTCGCGTTTGTTAGTTATAATTATATACGAACATTCGTTCCTGTCAAGTGTATATTCGAACGAATGTTTGTATTGTTGAAATCATCATGGTACAATGTGGTTAATAAAAACATATGTACGAGGTGTGCTTATATGAGTAAATTATCGAAACGGCAACAGGAAATATTGAAATTCATAAAAGAGGAAGTCCTCGCCAAAGGTTATCCACCTTCCGTGCGTGAAATTGGCCAGGCTGTCGGATTGGCATCCAGTTCTACTGTTCATGGACACCTTGCGAGGCTGGAAAAAAAGGGATTCATCCGACGTGACCCAACGAAACCAAGAGCCATCGAAGTGTTAGAATTAGAGGAAGAACAAAACATTCCAAGGAGCGAAGCATCCTATGCTCCTGTTATTGGTAAAGTAACCGCTGGTACGCCGATAACTGCTATTGAAAATATTGAAGAATATGTACCTTTACCACAAAATTTAGCTGGGGAAGAAAACACTTTTGTCCTTGTTGTCGAAGGTGAGAGTATGATTGAAGCAGGTATACTTGATGGAGACATGGTAATTGTAAAACAGACGCCAACCGCTCAAAATGGAGAAATCGTCGTCGCCATGACAGAAGATGAAGAAGCGACAGTCAAACGCTTCTTCAAAGAGAAAAACCACATTCGCCTGCAGCCGGAAAATGCAACCATGGACCCGATCATCCTGCATGATGTCTCGATTCTGGGTAAAGTCGTAGGTTTATATAGAGCAATTCACTGATCATAATCTCTATATAAAAATAGAAGAGCCCTGTATCCCGGGAAGGGATACAGGGCTCTTCTTATTTCCCTGGCTAAAACAGTTTACCAGGCATAATACCAATAAGTTGCTCATCATAAATAACCAAATGATCCACTTTAATTAACTCACCTTCAAAAGAATGTATGATAACTTCCTTTACATACGTGAAATTGTAAGGTTTATAACGACATGCTGACTTATCAGACCGATGTTTCAAATCGCTGTGTCGATTTTCTTTTAACTCCCCTGGTATACCCTGAACAAATCCAAATTCTGTGATAAAGGTAAGAACCTCTTCACCTCTCCTGGTTTTCATAATCGATTCTAATTCTCTGGTAATTGATTTCGAATGGCGAGTAAAACTCATGCATGTCATCTCCTTTCGAAAACAATTTTGACAGGGGATTCTATTAGTCCTGCATGTCTTGGGCTTCTTAACATTCTTTAACAATGCATTTACAACAACTTAAACCTGCCTGCCCCAGCGTAAAAGCATAGAACGATATTTCAATAAAGTATACAGGACTAATTAACTGAAAAATCTATATATTCTGAATATGTGTTGATTTTACCTGAAAAAATTATTATAATACCATTTATATATTTATTTACGTTATTTGAATCAAGATTCTAATAAGGAGGAATGGAATGAGAAAAGAAGAATTGCAGATGGTGGATATAACAGATAGTATCAATGGAAAGTTAGAAGAAGGAAATATGAATCTCTACCTCTATAAAGAAAAAATCGGACGGATTCTCATGTCTGGACAAGAGAATCGTTATGAAATGTCAGAGGGCTTTAAATATCATAACGGAAAAATCTATCGCATGCATAAAATAACAGATATCAAACAATATGTTACTGATTGTGACCTCGGCTGGTGTTAAATCAAGTTAGAATGTAATCTTTTAATAATGAAAGAAGCCATTGATGAAAAAATCAATGGCTTTTTTTACGGACTTAAATATGAAGATAATACGCTAAAATAAAAAACCCCCTTGATACCAATAGTACCAAGGGGGATGCTTATTAATATACGGATAGATACTGCTCACGTTCCCAAGGGTGGACTTGTGTACGGAACATATCCCATTCGATTTCTTTCGCTTCGATAAAGTGCTCAAAACAGTGTTCGCCAAGTGCGTTCACTAAGATTTCATCTTGCTTAAGCAGCTCTAACGCATCATATAGAGTAGCTGGCAGATCTTGTACGCCGTTCTTCTCGCGTTCTGTTTTGTTCATAACATAGATGTTGCGATCGACCGGTTTTGGTGCTTCCATCTTATTTTCCACACCGTCTAACCCTGCTGCCAACAATACAGCCATTGCCAGGTAAGGGTTCGCTGCAGGATCGACACTACGTACTTCGATACGGGTACTTAGGCCGCGGGAAGTTGGAACACGAACTAACGGACTACGGTTTTGTCCTGACCATGCAACGTAACAAGGAGCTTCATAACCAGGAACAAGACGCTTGTAGGAGTTTACGGTCGGGTTCGTAATAGCTGTGAAGTTTGTTGCGTGCTTGATGATACCTGCAGTGAACTGGTAAGCAACGTCTGATAGTTCAAGCTCGCCTTCTGTATCGTAGAATGCATTTTGCTTTCCTTTGAACAAGGACATATTCGCGTGCATTCCGGAACCGTTGACACCGAATAACGGTTTAGGCATGAATGTAGCATGCAGTCCGTGCTTGCGGGCAATTGTTTTTACAACCAATTTGAAAGTTTGGATATCATCACAGTGTTTGACTGCATCTGAATATTTAAAGTCGATTTCGTGCTGTCCTGGTGCTACTTCGTGGTGTGATGCTTCAATTTCGAAGCCCATTTCTTCTAATTCAAGTACGATATCGCGACGGCAATTTTCACCTAAGTCAGTCGGTGCAAGGTCGAAATAGCCACCTTTGTCATTCAACTCCATGGATGGTTCGCCGCGCTCATCAAGCTTGAATAAGAAGAATTCCGGCTCAGTACCAATATTGAAAGCGGAGAATCCAAGTTCTTCCATCTTTTGCAGGTTCTTTTTCAAAATGTAACGTGGATCCCCTTCAAAAGGTGTCATATCCGGATTATAGATATCACAGATAAAACGTGCCACTTTACCTTTTTCGGAAGTCCAAGGGAAGACCACAAATGTCTCGAGGTCAGGAATTAAGTACATATCAGATTCTTCGATACGAACGAAACCTTCGATAGAAGATCCATCAAACATCATTTCATTATCCAATGCTTTATCAAGCTGACTCAAAGGAATTTCGACGTTTTTAATAGTTCCAAGCATGTCTGTGAATTGTAGGCGAATGAATTTTACGTTTTCTTCTTCAATTTTTTTAAAAATTTCTTTTCTAGTTAATCCCATTTATAGTTTTCCTCCTATTTTTTAATGGAAGAATCGTGATAATTCTCCCTGTCTTAACGATGATTTACCGTGTCTTCCAGCTGTCAATAATTCCTGCTGGAGCATACGGCGAAGCTCTTTCTCAGAAAGATCATTGTGGATTTCTTCGACTTGCTCTTGATTCATCGGTTCATTTTCAGGTGCTTCCTGCATCGACAGAACCTGTTTGATTCCTGCAAGATTGATGCCTTTTTCAATCAATGCTTTTATTTCAAGCAGACGATCAACATCATTGAAGGAAAATAATCTGCGATTTCCTTCTGATCTCGCTGGATGGACCAAATCGTGTTCTTCGTAATAACGGATCTGCCTGGCTGACAGGTCTGTCAAGGATTTGACTATACTAATCGGGAATAACGGCATCGAACGTCTAATTTCATCACTCATCGATCGCTACCTCCCTTTAATGTGATACCTTAATTATACCAATGAAACATCATGTGTCAAGAGATGTTAAGAAATCTTACATATAAAATTAAAAAAACTGAAATGAACTTCTCCATCTCAGCTTTTACCCTATTTCGATTTGATGGAAACCTGCCTCAATGATTTCTCCGAGAGCAAGTTTCACAGCAATCTTCACGTGTTCATACGTAAGTCCGCCTTGCACAAATGCCATAAATGGTGGACGGATTGGTCCGTCTGCCGTCAATTCCAAACTCGCCCCCTGGATGAATGTGCCTGCCGCCATGATGACATCACTTTCATACCCAGGCATAGCACTCGGGTATGGGGTGACATGGGAATTGACTGGTGAGTATTTTTGGATAGCCTGGCAGAAAGCTACCATTTGTTCTGCTGTATCGAAAGAGACAGCTTGGATTAAGTCTGTACGAGCTGCATCAAAGGGGGGAGTGGTCGTAAATCCTGCATTCTCTAACAAATTCGCAGTGAAAATAGCACCCTTCAAGGCTTCTCCGACCATGTGAGGCGCCAAAAATATCCCCTGGTACATTTCCTGGAGACTGTTCAGACTGGCACCGACTTCTTTCCCGATGCCCGGAGCTGTCAGTCGATAGCTGCATAATTCAATCAAATCTTTCCGGCCGGCTATGTATCCCCCAGTACGCACAATTCCACCACCGGGATTTTTGATCAGGGACCCTGCAATCAAGTCCGCCCCGACATGGGGTGGTTCTTCTGTTTCTACGAACTCTCCGTAACAATTATCTACAAAAATGATTGCTTCCGGGTGAATAGAGCGGACTTCCTGAATCATTTCGGCAATGTCAGCGATTGAAAAAGACGGTCGGTCCGCGTACCCTTTCGAGCGTTGGATGGCGACTACCTTTGTCTTTTTATGAATCGAGGATTTTACCTGCTCCATATCCACTTCGCCTTTATCACTAAGCGGGATGGCCCGGTAGTTGATGCCGTAGTCTTTCAAGGATCCTACATCTTTTCTGTTAGACCCGCTGACTACCTGCTCAAGTGTGTCGTAAGGATTGCCGGTAATATATAACAATTCATCCCCGGGTCTCAACACCCCAAACAGCGCGGTGGTAATCGCATGGGTGCCGGAAATGATCTGGGGCCGCACTAATGCGTCTTCTCCGCCGAATATTTCAGCATAAAGCTCCTCCAGTGTATCTCGTCCATAATCATCGTAGCCATACCCTGTCGTAGGGTTGAAATGGCTGTCTGAAATCCTCAAACGGCGGAAAGCTTCTAACACCCTTTGTTGATTTGTCTCCACAATCGTTTGAATAGTGGTATGCAATGGGCGGATTTGTTCTTCTGATTGAGCTGCAAGTTTTTCGATATTCATAGTAGTCGTTACTTCCTTTTTATAATAATTGATGTTTCATTGGGTGGTCTGGATGGATGGCTCCGGCCAAAACATATCCTTCTCTCTCTTCATCAAAATGAAACGAGGAAACGATACTTTCTCCTTTCAAACGCTGCAGTTGTTTTCCATCACCCGCAGGAATGAAAGTATGGTAGCTGTCCCATTCTTTCATCAATGTTTCTTCTATTTTATCCTGAATACGTTTGATATCAATCGGATCATGCACACTTACCGTAATCGACGGGAAAGCATGCGGAATGAAATCGCTGGATAATAAATCTATCTTATTGTAAACGGTAAGCATCGGTAAATGGTCTGCCTTCAATTCACCTAACAGTTTCAATACTGTCTTTTCATGCTGCTCATGATCCGGGTGAGAAGCATCCACCATATGAAGGATAAAATCGGCTTCGGTTACCTCTTCTAAAGTAGATCGGAAAGCGGCAATCAGTGTTGTCGGCAAGTCCTGGATGAACCCCACAGTATCTGTTAAAAGCACTTGCAATCCGGAAGGCAGCTGAAGCTGGCGGGTCAACGGATCCAGCGTAGCGAATAAAAGGTTTTCTTCAAAGGAGTCACTTTCTGTCGCTCGATTGAAAAACGTTGATTTTCCGGCATTGGTATAACCGACTATCGCAATCTGGAAAGCTTTGTTTTCCTTACGCCTTTTCCGGTACTGTTCACGCTGCTTCACAACTGTAGAAAGCCGCTTCTTGATATCATCTATCCGGCGTCTGATATGGCGGCGGTCACTCTCGAGCTTTGTTTCCCCAGGACCTCTTGTCCCTATTCCGCCCCCCAGTCGGGACAATTCAGTCCCCTGTCCGGCAAGCCGTGGAAGCAGGTATTGAAGCTGGGCTAATTCCACTTGAAGCTTACCCTCTTTCGTCTTGGCGCGCTGGGCGAAAATATCTAAAATCAGCTGGCTGCGGTCAATGACTCGTACTTCCAGTCTATCGGTGATATTTTTCAGCTGACCTGGGGAAAGCTCTTCATTGAAGATAACTAGATCGATTTCATTTTCAGAAGCGTAAGCTTTGATTTCCTGCAGTTTTCCTTCTCCTAAGTAAGTAGCAGGATGGACGCGGTCCCGTTTTTGAATAAAGGTGTTTTTAACTACACCATCAGCTGTCTCGGTAAGTGATTGCAATTCTTCCAACGAGGAATGGAACCGCTTATCATCCTGTCTGGTTTCAGCTCGTGCTACCAATATTACCTGTTCTTTTTCTGCCATTATTTCTACCTCTTTCCATGGACGGTATCTCCTACCATCATATCAAAAGATCATTAGCTTGGATAATGATTATCATCCCCAACCTTCTTCAAATATAATATCTTTCGCTTCCAGGGTCATCAATGCCTCTTTGTTCTGCAAAGAGGAATGGATCACCCGAATCGCATGCTTACGGATAGCATCTTCGATGATATTGCGGACATAACGGCCATTTGAAAAGTTATAAGGGCTACGCTGTAATAACTGTTGAAAATGATGCTTCAATTTCCATTGGGCTTCATTGGAAAGTTTATAATCTTTCATGACGACCATATCGATAGCTATCTCCAATAATTCTCCAGGAGAATAATCCGGAAATTCAAGGGTAATCGGAAAACGAGATTTCAAGCCTGGGTTCAAAGAAAGGAACCGTGCCATTTCCTTAGGGTATCCCGCCAGGATAAGAATAAATTCATTATGATGATCTTCCATACATTTCACTATTGTATCTACTGCTTCTTTCCCGAAATCCTTTTCGCCACCCCGGGCAAGCGAATAAGCCTCATCGATAAATAAGACGCCACCCAGAGATTTTTTGATCAAGTCTTTCGTTTTCTGTGCCGTATGACCGATATATTCCCCTACTAAATCACTGCGGTCAGCCTCAATAAAATGCCCTTTTGATAACAGATTCATATCATAAAAAATACTCGCCAATGCACGAGCTACTGTTGTTTTGCCGGTTCCAGGGTTGCCTTTAAACATCATATGGAGCACCTGGCTTTCTGTAGTCAATCCAGCCTGTTTCCGTTTTTCTTTAATCAAAACCTGTGCATAGATTTCTTTTATTTTTTCCCTCAAGCGAGACATTCCGGTGAACGAATCCAAATGATCATCAATGATACGGAAGGGATCCGCTTTCGTTTTAGCAGCCGTATTTGCTGCTGCTTTTTCAGCCACCTGCTCCTTACGATCTCGCAATATGATATTGATTTGACCTTGTTGGTTAGTCATCGATTGGGAACTCATAGGATCACCCCTTATTCCTTAACACTATACGTAAATTCCTCTGCAAGTGTGACAAACGCCCAGGGAGAAGGGGATATTTTTCCACCAAAAAACGGACGCCTGGGACGTCCGTTTTACTGCCTATTATTCTTTATCTAAAGAAACATTTTTAGCGGGCGCAAATGTTGAGATCGCATGTTTGAAGATAAGCTGCTGTTTTCCATCTGTCTCCAATAAAACTGTGAAATTATCGAACGCTTTGACACTCCCCCTCAATTGAAAGCCGTTGAGTAGAAAGACGGTTACGTGAACGCGGTCTTTTCTTAGCTGATTTAAAAAGGTGTCTTGAATATTAACGGATTGAGCCATGAATCTTCCTCCTCTTTTCTATCTATAATACATGTAATTCTATGTCTGTTCGATCATTCCTGCTAAATCACCTAAAATTATTTGAAACTTTTCCAGATAATCCTCCTCAGAGACCGTGTACCAACGTATATCCATCTTATTTCGGAAGTAGGTGTATTGGCGTTTTGCGTAACGCCTCGAGTTGCGTTTCAATAATTCGACTGCCTGTTCTAAACCATACTCTCCCTTCAGATAAGGGATGAATTCCTTGTAGCCAATCGCCTTCATGGATTGAGCTTCCTCCAACCCAGCCTCATACAAGGACTGTACTTCCTCGAGCAATCCTTCTTCCATCATCGTATCCACACGCCGGTTGATCCTATCATATAAACGTTCACGATCCATTTCGAGCCCGATAAGGATCGGCTGGTAAGGCGATTCCTTTGATTGGTTCTTTTGATATTGAGACATGGTCATTCCTGTGCTCTCATAGATTTCTAAGGCTCTTATCAACCTTCTTTCGTTATTTGGGTGGATTTTTTCCGCTTGCTCCGGATCGATTCCGGCCAAGCGCTGATGCAGAGCGTTCTTTCCTTTCTCTTGAAGCTCAGCCTCCAAACGTTCCGTGATTTCGATGCTTCGTTTCTGTTTGGAAAAGTTAAAATTATATAGGACAGACTGTATGTAAAGCCCGGTCCCTCCAACGATAATCGGTAACTTACCTCGAGATAATATATCTTCGATAGCAGCAGTCACTTTTTCCTGGAACTCAGCAACTGAAAAGGACTCCTCGGGGTTTTTGATATCAATCATATGGTGCGGTATACCATTCGCTTCCTTCCGGGATACTTTTGCTGTTCCGATATCCATGCCGCGATAGATCTGCATGGAATCGCCGCTGATCACTTCCCCATTAAAACGCTTTGCTATTTCTACACCTAATTTAGTTTTACCTACCGCTGTCGGTCCAACGACGGACACAACCGTGGGTTTCATAAGTTATCCACCTTTCATTCACACCAGATGTTATACAAACATTATACATAATGAAGACTAAATAGCCTAACCCTTGATTTATTAGCGATTCAGTTATCCACTAACGGATTCGGTTAATCATAAACTAACGTATCCCGTTAGGTGTGTGTAAACGTTTTCTTTGTCCACAGCTAACGAAAAACGTTATTTCTATGATAACGGTTTCCGTTATATCTTATAAACAAGTACCCTATCGCCTGCTATCATGATAAAATATAGCGGTAGGAGGGGTGATTTATGATAACGGCCGAACGTATTCGATTTCTTCGTATTCATCACAATTGGACACAAAAAAAACTTTCCGAAAAAGTCGGAGAGTCATCACAAGTCATCTCAAACTGGGAGCGCGGTTATACAACACCGAGTCTGCAAAACATTCTCGATCTCGCCGACGCTCTGGATTGTACCACCGATTATCTCTTGGGGAGAAGTGATCAACCCTTTGACATCTTAAAAAAAATCAACGATGTGCTGGCGGATAAAGGGTTTGATGAAACTGACTTCTTCTATGTTTATGTATGGGAGGAATTGACACAGGAAGAGATTAAGCAGGTGTTGAACTTTTTCCAGTTCATCAGACAATCGAAAAAATAGACAGATAACCTGTACTATATTATGTAAATTGTGTGATTGCTGCCCCCCTGCTGCCTCTCCCCTACTGTCGATGGGTTAACTTGTATTTGAATAGCACCGATTTAATCAATTGATAAACGATTTGGTGCTGTGCCAACAATTGTGCACTTATCAGCCGCTCGTAACGAGTCAACTCCTCCTCTACTGCTTCCAGATCTTCTTCTTTCATGACATCGTCATAACGGATTGTTTCATCCTGTTTAATCAGCAGTCTAGCTCCGATAAAGGTATGCTTATTATCTATAAAATGATTATATTGAGCATTTTCGTTTTTAAAATAGTCACTGATGTAGACGACTAATAGTTGAAAAGCAACATCATTAATAGCATGCAAAGCAGGATTATCATCCGTTTCCCGTTTTGCTATATGGTAAGATTGTTTGATTAGATTCTCCAAACCTATCCTCCACTCATCCAAATCTTCGACTTCTCTTTCTATTGAAGCATATGTCTTATCATTTCCCTGATAATAGGCATTGGCGGCTTCGAAGAGCTTTGTGATATCTTTTCGTCTATTCTTTTCATCATATAAATCTTCCGTCTGCCAGGATTGGGTTCTATCACTTTCTATTTTGAGCTTCAATACCATTTTCATCCCCCTAACCTTTTTTGGTTCTCTTAAACGTTGTTGTTGATTTCCATAAGAAGCTTATTCCACTAAAGGGCCGAAAAGTCGAAGACTTGATTTCGATATATTTTGGGAGTTTAAGGTCGTTGGAGAAGGATTCGCTTTCCTGCGGGGGAACTGGCGAGCTTCCTCGGGCTATCGCCCTGTGGGATCTCTCCTAGCTCCTTCTCCCGCGGGAGTCTCACCCTTCTCCTACTCCCTTTACCGAAAAAGATTATCGAAATCGCCTTTATATTTACTTCCATGATTTGCGAGGAACCTATTACAATGCTGAAATAATCGTATTTTCTATTCCAAAAGCAAACTATTTTCAGCCGCCATAACCGCAACCTAAAATCTCGAAACTGAGTGTTCTGGAAAAGGGAATTTTAACTGTAAAATCAACATGGAGATTTAAAAGAATCTATTTTTTAGACACCTTGCTATTTTAGCATAAGACATGGGTAAACCTTAATGGTATGCCTGCAATAAAAAACTGAAGAACCAGGAGTTCTTCAGTTTGACGTAGTTACATGACTCGTTTGAACATCTTCTCCATTTCATATTCTGAAAAATGGACAATAATCGGCCGCCCATGAGGACAGGTGAAAGGATCAGTAGATTTTCTCAAATCTTCAAGCAGGCGGAACATATCCTGCTGATTCAAATAATGATTGGCTTTAATCGATCGCTTGCAGGACATGAGGGTAGCTGCTTCTTCACGAAGTTTTTTGATTTCGATGCGTTCATCAGCCATAATCTGCTCCACCATCTCCTCGATGACTTCCACCTCGAATCCTTTCGGGAACCAATTAGGATGCGACCGGATGATAAAACTGTTTTCTCCGAAAGGCTCAAAGAAGATACCTACTTTTTTCAATTCCTCCGCATGCTCCTCAATCCGCAGTGCTTCTTGCTTGGAAAAATCAAAAGTGATCGGTACCAGCAGCTCTTGTACTTCATTTTCGACGATTCCTAATTTTTCGGTGAAGAATTCATACTTGATCCGTTCCTGAGCGGCATGCTGATCAACGATATAAAGACCTTTTTCATTTTGTGCCAATATATACGTGCCGTGCAGCTGACCAATCGGATACATCGCTGGTACTCTTTCCGAATCGCTTCCCTTATCATCTTCTGTAATCACTGGTGACTCTGAAGTCTGACCAAGATTTTGCATCTCTTTTATGACTTCATTTTGTGTCTCTGTAAATTCCGCCTGGTCTTTTGATGGGGCTGGGTTGCTTTCTTCTGGACCGGCAGCAGACTGAAGCAAATGATCGATGGAATTTTCCCTTTGCTGGTGTGCTTCCTGCTCGCGCTCTTCATAAAATTGAAACGTTGCCTGGGTAGATTGTTCTTTTTTTACAGGACGTTTTTGCTCAGGGGCTTCTGGTATTAATGTCTCTTTTCGAAAAGCGGATTGAATGGTAGTTTTAATCAATTCAAAAAGTTCTTGTTCTTTACTGAAACGGACTTCAAGCTTCGCCGGATGAACATTGACATCGACGAGAATGGGATCCATCTCGATAGTGAGTACCACCAAAGGATTCCTGCCGATAGGGAGCAAGGTATGATAGCCTTGCATTACCGCTTTGTTCAACGTAATATTTCGGATATAACGGCCGTTGATGATAGTGGAAATATAATTGCGTGATGCACGGGTCACTTCGGGTTTGGCAATATATCCTGACACACGGAAGTCTTTAGACGATGATTCTACCGGGATCATTTTTCTGGCTGTCGCCATTCCATAGATTTGTGCGATCACTTGAAGCAAGTCCCCTCGTCCCGAAGTTTGGAAAAGCTGCTTGCCATTATGAAAGCAGACGAATTTCACATCAGGGTGAGCCAAAGCCATCCGGTTCAAGACATCAGTGATATGCCCGAGCTCGGTATGGATAGTTTTCATATACTTCAGCCTGGCAGGAGTATTGAAGAAGATATCATTGACGATGATTTCTGTGCCTTGGCGGGCATCGCTTTTTGTTTTATTGATCAATTTTCCGCCTTCCAGCTCTAATCTCGTACCGGCTCCTTCGCCTGTAGACGTCTGTATGGATAATCGGCTTACTGCTGCGATACTTGCTAATGCTTCTCCGCGGAACCCAAGGGTTTTGACATGGAAAAGATCATTTTCATCCTGGATTTTACTGGTGGCATGCCGAAAAAAAGCATGGTCGCAATCTTCTTCTATCATTCCGTCCCCATCATCTGTTACTTTGATTTGCTCGAGCCCGGCTTCTGTTAATTCTACCTTGATGGATTTACTGTTGGCATCGATGCTGTTTTCGACCAGTTCTTTAATTACGGATGCAGGGCGCTCAACAACTTCCCCTGCCGCAATTTTATTGGCCAGATGGTCGGGCATGAGTTTGATTTTTCCCATGGTCCTCCCCCTTCCTTATCGTTTCACTTGCTTTTGAAGCTGGTAAAGATGATTCATCGCTTCCATTGGCGTCATTTCCATTAAATTCAGCTTAGTGAGCTGATCAACCAGTCGGCTTTCTTCTGGTTGCGTTTTTTGCTGGTTAGACTCACGTACTTCTTCCTGGAAAAAGGTCAGCTGTTCTTCGTCTGCTTCTTTGACGGTTGCTTCATATTTTGGTCCTGTTTCAAACTCTTTCAGTAAATCTGTCGCTCTTGCAATCAAGGAATCTGGCAATTCCGCAAGCTTAGCTACATGGATGCCATAGCTTTCATCTGCTGCTCCATTTTGAATTTGGTGCAGGAAAACGACATTTCCTTGATATTCTTCAGCCCGAACATGGATGTTTTTCAAACGTTCCAGACTTTCTTCCAATTCCGTCAACTCATGGTAATGGGTAGAAAAGAGCGTTTTTGCTTTAATCTCCTCATGAATATACTCAACAATTGCCTGGGCAAGCGCCATTCCATCATACGTGCTTGTACCCCGGCCGATTTCATCTAAAAGAATCAAGCTGTTTTCGGTAGCATTAGCAAGAGCATGCCTGGCTTCCAGCATTTCTACCATGAAGGTGCTCTGACCGGAAACAAGATCGTCAGCTGCTCCTATTCTAGTAAAAATCTGGTCAAAGATTGGAAGATTGGCCTGTTCGCACGGCACAAAACAGCCTACTTGTCCCATGATGGCTGTTAAGGCAAGCTGTCTCATGTACGTACTTTTACCAGACATATTTGGTCCTGTGATCAACAGGACATCAGCATCGTCATCCATATAGACATCATTTGGGACAAAGGAAGCATCTTTCATTACTTTTTCCACGACCGGATGTCTTCCTTGTTTGATATCAATCAGGCGATTCTCATTGAAACCAGGCTGTACATAATCATTTTTTTCCGACACGGAAGCAAACCCCTGCAACACATCAATTTTGCTGATTTGTCCGGCGAGCAGCTGCAATTCCTCAATATAATTCTTCACTTTTTCCCGAATGGTAAGAAATAATTCATACTCAAGTTCCACACTTTTTTCTTGTGCTTCTAAAATCAGCGTTTCCTTATCTTTCAATTCAGGTGTAATATATCGTTCTGCGTTTGTCAGTGTCTGCTTCCGTTCATATTTCCCTTCTGGCAGTAAATGAAGATTGGCTTTCGTCACTTCGATGTAATAACCGAACACACGATTATAGCCCACTTTCAATGACTTTATTTTCGTCTCTTCCCGCTCTTTCCGTTCAAGCTCTGCAATCCATTGCTTTCCATTTTTAGCTGCATCCCGGTAATCATCAAGCTGGTTATTGAAACCATCCTTGATAATTCCTCCTTCCTTAATGGTAAGGGGTGGATCCTCATGAATGCTTTCTTCTAACAACTCGGATAATGAATGGAGCGGATCAATCGATTGATATAAATTTTTTATGCTTGGATGAGAAAATTTTTCAAGGGTTTCCTTTATCTCTGGAATTTTCCCTAGTGATTGTTTCAATTGCAGCAAGTCTCTAGCGTTCACATTTCCAAAAGCAATTCTTCCGGAAAGACGTTCAAGGTCATAGACAGATTTCAATTGTTCTCTCAATTCTTCCCGTTCAAAAAATTGCTCAAGAAATCCAGAGACCTGTTCATGCCTTTCTTCCATTCCTTTTCGATTCAATAATGGACGTTCCAGCCATTTTTTCAATAACCGCGCCCCCATGGAAGTGACTGTATCGTCTATCACCCATAGCAAACTCCCTTTCTTACCCTGCTTCCGTAATGTTTCCATTAACTCAAGATTACGTTTCGAATACATATCCAGCGTCATATATTGCTTCAGTTCAATTTTCTGCACAGGCTGAAGGTGATCCAGCGATCGCTTTTGGGTGTGCTGAATATAATTGAGTAATCTTCCGAAACCTATTTTATATTTCTCTTGCTGGAGATCAGCAAGTAAAGGGGCAAACGCCTCGTCTGTTTCGGCCTCATCCTGGTAAGAAATCGTGTAAGCCAACCGCTCTTTCAAATCACTTTTATGTGATTCCGGGAGGTCGGAAGCAATGACGACTTCCTTGACTGGTCGGTTATACAACTCACTTAATACAGCATCCCAGCCATCCGTGATCAATGCAATGCTGTTTTCTCCAGTAGTCAGGTCGTTGTAGGCTACCGTATAGCTGCTATCCTCAAAAGAAGTCACACTTGCCAGGTAATTATTTTCCTTTTCATCCAGCATATTTCCTTCCATTACGGTTCCTGGTGTAATCAGTTGAACTACTTCCCGTTTGACTACGCCTTTTGCTGTTTTCGGATCCTCTACTTGTTCACAGATAGCTACTTTATAACCTTTTTCTATCAACGTTTTTATGTAATTTGCTGCGGAATGATAAGGGACTCCACACATCGGAATCCTTTCATCTCCTCCATCCCTGCTGGTCAATGTGATTTCCAGTTCCCTTGCTGCTTCTAAAGCATCATCAAAAAACATTTCATAAAAATCACCGAGTCTGAAAAATAAAAAAGCATCCTTATGCTGTGCTTTGATCGTCAAGTATTGCTCCATCATTGGTGTGTATTGCTTCATTTAATATCCCCCAAAACGTACTTTAGTCACTTTTATTATTATAGCATAGATGCAAACTCTCCTTGAACGGTTGTGTTTTCATTGCAAAGAACACTTGTATCCAAATCCCGTACAAAAAAAATAATCCCCGCTATGGTTAGCAAGGATTATCAAACAGTCTTTATTCTTCTTCTTTTCTTCCGAGAAAATCCGGGTCGATCTCTGAAAAATCATCATCAGATAAGTCACCAAAATCAAAATCATCATCATGCTTACAGCCCTTCGGATTGACACGGACACAAAGCTTTGTTTCCCCAATTACATCCACGTAGAATTCACGCTCTACTTCAACCGAAATTTTCTGCCCATTGCTAGTGATGTTGGCTTCCAGGCAGTTCGGTTGTTGTGTCGCTTTTGCAAAGACTTCTAAATCATCGTCGATGCAATTTTCATCTTTGATGTACAGCGGCACATGGTCGCAATAGTCGATTCTCTCTGTTACGACCTCCGTTTTCGTATTATCATTGTACGAAAACCAGACGTTCGCATCATAGTGGCCATGTACTTCCACATGATCTCCTTTTTTCTTGGCGTGATAGACATGGTTGATCACCCAGCAACCCAAGATACTCGATGGACGGTGGGGGGGCGAAATCAAGTGTGTTGATTGGGTGAATTTCTTCCCTTTACCACAAACAGCCTTCGTGAAGATCTCACGGTATTCTTGGTCAAAGAATGACATCTCACCTAAAACCTCCCTTTATCATACACAACATCCTATGCTTGAATTGGGCGAAATGTGCACATGCCTTTCCCATCAAGAAGGATTTGTATAAGGTTTTAGTTCATTCTATGCAAGAGCCCAGATAATTGTACGAAAAAAATACCATTGAACGAGAAATCTCGTTCAATGGTATGACAAAAACTTAGTGGTTACAGGCGGAATTACTGACTTTAGAGCCTGTTTCCCCTTTCAAAACATCTCCTCCAGTGGAGCGGATAACTTCATTTGTCACTTCACGGGCAATCGTGTTGGATACCATTTGCAGAATGTCATTGATAATCGTTTGGGAGCTTTTGAACTCTTCCACAATCGGAATCGCATCCAATTCTGCCTGCAGGCGATCGATTTCCTTTTCCACTTTTTGCTGGGCTTCTGTTTTACCATATGCCTGGAAATTGACCGCTTGCTTTTGTAATGCTTTAATGCGGGAAATGTTTTCCTGTATTTTTTTATTTTCATTGATTTTTTCTTCAAGTTGTTTAAAACGATCGATTTCTTCAATATTAGCCATCATCTTAGCCAGTTTCTGTGCTTCTTCCACTACTTGTTTACGTGTATATTCGGCCATGTTCAGTTCACCTCTGCTGCTTCTTCGACCATTTCTCCATCTAGAGACCATGTCTTAGCATTATTTATTTTCACTTTGACGATTTCACCAATAGCTGATTTTGGCCCGATAAAGTTGACCAGTTTATTTCTTTCCGTATATCCAGCCAGTACATCAGGGTTTTTCTTACTTTCTCCTTCCACTAATACGTCGACAGTCTGCCCTTCGTATTTCTTCATCGCTTCTGCTGACTGTTTGTTCACCAATTCGTTCAAGCGTTGGAGACGTTCTTTTTTCACTTCCATCGGTACGTTATCTTTCATACGTGCAGCTGGCGTGCCTTCGCGCGCAGAATAAATGAATGTATAAGCCGCTTCGAATCCGACTTCTTCCACTAAACTCAATGTTTCTTCAAATTGTTCATCAGTTTCATTCGGGAAACCTACGATGATATCAGTGGTCAGCGTAGCATTCGGCATAGCAGTACGAATTTTATCAACGAGCTCCAAATAGCTTTCCCTGGTGTACTTACGTGCCATGATTTTCAGGACATCGGAGCTTCCTGACTGGACAGGAAGATGGATATGATCAAGCAGGTTGCCGCCTTGCGCCAACACTTCAATCAATCGATCATCAAAATCTCGCGGATGGGAAGTTGTGAACCGGACACGTGGAATATCGATTTTATGAATGTCATTCATTAAATCTCCTAAACCGTAGTCCATATCTAAATCTTTACCATAGGCATTGACGTTTTGGCCAAGCAGGGTAATTTCTTTGTATCCTTGAGCGGCCAGGTGTCTTACTTCCTGAATGATATCTTCCGGTAGACGACTTCTCTCTTTCCCTCTGGTATACGGAACAATACAATAGGTACAGAACTTGTCACAGCCGTACATGATATTTACCCATGCTTTGATTTTCCCTTTACGGGAACGAGGAAGGTTTTCAATGATATCCCCTTCCTTCGACCACACTTCTACCACCATTTCCTTGCCAAACATCGCTTCCTTGACGAGCTGCGGCAACCGGTGGATATTATGTGTGCCGAAAATCAAGTCGACAAACTGGTGTTTTTGCAAGATTCGATTGACGACCGATTCTTCCTGGGACATACAACCACAGACCCCGATGATCAAGTCAGGATTCTCGGTTTTCAAGGGTTTCAAGTGACCGATTTCACCGAACACTTTGTTTTCCGCATTCTCCCTGATCGCGCAAGTATTCAATAATATGATATCGGCTTCTTTTGCTTCATTCGTAGAAACATAGCCCATCTCTTCTAATATGCCTGCCATGATCTCGGTGTCATGTTCGTTCATCTGGCATCCATAAGTACGGATCATGAATTTCTTGCCACTTCCAAGACCGACCATTTCTTCAGGTATAGTAAAGTCATAATGAACTTCTACGTCTTCCTTGCCTCGCTTTTTCGCATCTTTCAAAGAAGGAGGCTGATAGCTTGTCTCAAAATATTTGATGAAGTCTTCACTTTTCTTCTCTTTGATTCGTGACAGATTGTCCTGGTCGGATTTTACGTCCGCTGGATTAGCTTCACGAATTTGACTCATCTGTTTACGCTGTTGTTCATTCATCAACAGTGCTCCTTTCGCATAACATATCTAACTTTTTCATTATATCAACTTTATCTGTAAATTTTAAGAGCAGCAACCAACAAAATAAGCGTTGTACCATAGAGAAAGGCTGATCGCTGCTATAGAGAGCGACCAGCCTCCTTGAAACTTAGGAGATAATATTCAGTTTTTTGCCAGCTCGTTCAAAAGCATCCAGCGCTTCCTGCAATTCCTCTTTGGAATGCTCAGCAGTAACGATGGTACGTACCCGGCCTTTACCACGCTGTACAGTCGGGAATACGATTCCCTGGGCAAAGACTCCTTCCTGGAACAATTCATCTGAAAACTTATGGGTCATAGAATCATCGCCAACCATAACTGGTGTAACAGGCGTTTCACTGATACCTATATCGAAGCCAAGTGACTTCAAACCGTCTTTGAAGAACTTGGTATTATCCCATAGTTTTTGAATCAATTCCGGTTCTTCTAACAGTACATCAATTGCAGCGTCACAAGCGGCTGTTACTGCTGGCGGATGGGAGGTGCTGAACAGGAATGGACGACCTTTATGGATCAGGTATTCTTTCAGTGTCTGACTGCTTGCCACATAACCACCTAGTACCCCGATCGCTTTACTTAACGTACCTACCTGGATGTGAACTCGTCCGTCCAGTCCGAAGTGATTGACTGTGCCTCGGCCATTTTCCCCTAACACGCCACTTGCATGGGCATCATCTACCATCACAAGTGCATCATATTTTTCAGCCAGCTCTACAATTTCCGGAAGCGGAGCAATGTTACCATCCATCGAGAAAACACCATCGGTAACGACTAGACGTGTCCGGTAATCACTTGATTCCTTTAACTTTTCTTCTAAAGAATCCATGTCGACATGCTTATAGATTTTACGGCCGGCCTTTGTCAGGCGGATACCATCAATGATAGAAGCATGATTGAGTTCATCGGAAATAACTACATCCTCATCTGTCAAAATAGAGGAGAGAACCCCCTGGTTCGTAGTGAAGCCTGACTGGAATACAAGGGCAGCTTCGGTATGCTTGAATTTAGCCAGTTTCCGTTCATATGCTTCATGCATTTCAAGAGTCCCGGCGATCGTCCTTACAGAACCCGTTCCTGCTCCGTATTCACGAACCGCTTTTTCTGCCGCTTCCTTCATTTTTGGATGAGAAGTCAATCCAAGGTAGTTATTAGAAGAAAGTTGAATTACTTCTTTGCCCTTGATTTTCACCCGTGAACCTTGCGGTGATTGTAATGGGATCAACTCCCGGAATGTTCCCTGATCTTTCATTTCATCTAATTCTTTTTGTAAGTATTCAAACCCTTTCATAAACACGCCTCCTTGAATAATGGATAAATGTTATCTTGTATAGTATGTACTAAGGAGGAAGGTATCCCCCCATATACCACCAAGTCTCTACTTATAGTATCCCTTATTTACCGGTTATTTTTCAACAAACTGCCATAACCTTCAGGGATGTAAGACTACTTTCCCGCATTTTCCTTCGTTCATAAGCCGGAAGCCTTCTTCAAAGTCTTCCAGTGGCAGATGATGCGTAATCATTGGGGTCAGATCCACTTGTTTCGAATGTAAAAGACGGGACACTTGCTGCCAGGTTTCATACATTTTACGTCCGGTAATACCCTGGACTTCAATCCCTTTGAATACGATGTCATTCGTCACATCAATCGTGACGGGCTTGGTCGGAAGGCTGAGAATTGACATTCTACCTCCATTAGTAATCATCTTGAAGCCTTGATCCATGGCGACGGGATGTCCACTCATCTCACATACAACATCAACACCATGACCGTCTGTCAGAGCCTTCGCTTTTTCAACCGGATCTTCTTCAGCTGAATTAATTAAGGTAGTTGCCCCCATTTGAGCAGCTAAACCAAGACGATATTCATTCAAATCAAAAGCCAGCACCTGTGATGCACCAGCTGCTTTAGCGACCCCAACAGCCATCAATCCGATCGGTCCACATCCGATGATTGCTACTGATTTTCCAGCCACATCACCATTCAATACAGTATGGACTGCATTTCCCATCGGCTCCTGTACAGAAGCGATATCTGTAGGCATATCAGCCGGGTTTTTCCAAAGATTATCAGCTGGAAGGGCGACATACTCCGCAAAACAGCCTTGCGTATCTACCCCGATGATTTCTGTATTTTCACAAATATGGTATTTTCCTGTCAAACATTGCGGACAATGACCACAAACTAAGTGAGTTTCTGCACTTACATAGTCGCCTTCCTGAAAAGTTGTTACCTTGCTTCCTAGCTCAACTATTTCACCAGCAAACTCATGGCCAAACACATATGGCGGATTGACCCTGCTGGCAGACCATTCATCCCAGTTGTATATATGGACATCTGTTCCACAAATCGATGTCGCTTTCACTTTTATCAGCACTTCATTTTCTTTAATCGCAGGAATCTCTACCTCCTGCAGTTCCGCTCCTACTCCACGGTGATGCTTCACAATAGCTTTCATTGTTCCACCCACTACGAACACTCCCATTCTCTATCAATCTCATAAAACTAGATATATCACTATTTTATCATGAGTTTAAAATTACGCAAATGTCATTGTTCACACAGAGAGGACAATTGAACACCGTGGATAGGCGTCTGACCAACGGCGACTTTTTCAAGCACGAATCCAGCAGCTGCAAAACATATGAAATATAGTCCTAAGCTTCTTCTAACAATAAAAGAAGCCCGATCAGATGTTGCTGATCGGGCTTTTCTCCTTACATAAATTCATTAACCAGGTTATCGAATTTATCTTTATCAATTTTAAGTTCACTGTCTTTCAACGCATGATCCGCATAACCATGAATTAAATCCTGATAGGATTTTTGCTCTGTATTTTGATAGATCAGACCTTTTACCAGACTGTTATGTTCCATCAAAGTAGCCATCGCTTTTTTACGATCAGAGCTGTCATACCCTTCAATATCATCTAAACTGACGAGATTTTCTTTAAACCAGTCATAAGTATTGACTTTATTATAAGTAACACAAGGGCTGAATACATTGATCAAAGAAAAACCTTCATGGTTGATGCCTTGTTCAATCAAAGAAGTCAATTCTTTCAAATCACTGGAAAAGCTCTGTGCTACAAATGTTGCACCAGCGGATAAGGCCATTTCCATAACGTTGACCGCAGATTCGATTGAACCTTCCGGCGTACTTTTCGTTTTAAAACCTTTTTCACTTCTCGGGGACGTCTGTCCTTTAGTCAAACCATAAATCTGGTTATCCATTACGATGTATGTGATATCAAGGTTTCTGCGAATCGCATGGACAGTGTGGCCCATTCCAATCGCAAATCCGTCGCCGTCGCCTCCAGAAGCGATGACTTTCAAGTTTTTGTTAGCCATCTTTACACCCTGGGCAATCGGCAGGACTCGCCCGTGGATTCCATGGAAGCCATAAGAATTGATATAGCCGGAAATACGCCCGGAACATCCTATTCCTGATATTACCGCTAAATCTTCAGGTTCCAGGCCTACATTAGCCGCAGCTCGTTGAATGGATGCCTGGACAGAAAAATCGCCACACCCTGGACACCAGTTTGGTTTCACCTTATTACGGAACTCTTTGAATGTCGCCATTTATAACAACTCCTTGCTTCGGTGATGAATTTGGCCTGGCAGGAACGGAGTACCATCATATTGAAGGATACTTTCCATCTTTTCCTGACTGCCGACATTCATCTTGATTATATTAGCCAACTGGGCAGTTGCATTATTCTCTACAACGATTACCTTCTTAGCTTGATCAACAAGAGTTTTGACTTCCTTGGACGGGAATGGATGAATCAAACGGATATGGGCGTGGTTCACTTTATATCCTTCCTCTTCCAGCCTTCCTTTCGCCTCTTCGATGGCACCACGTGTTGAATTGAATCCTACAAATAAAACATCCGCTTCTTCATGCCTGGCATCTATATGGACGGGTACAGGGAAAACTTCTGGTAACTTCTTCAGCTTACGCAGCCGTTTATCCATCTGATCTTTTCGGTTAGATGCAAGTTCACTAGGTTTACCTGTTTCGTCATGCTCTACACCGGTAACATGGAAAATACCGTTTTTAGTTCCTGGCAGAATCCGAGGCGACACGCCATCTTCGGTAACTTGATAACGTTTGAAATATTCCCCTTTATCCAGTTCAGGAAGGTCTGGATGTTCCTCCAGCTTACCACGGCGCACTTCGATATTGTCGTATTCTAGTGGCTCGACGGTCTGCTTGCCAAGTGACAGCTGTAAGTCTGATAATAAAATGACTGGTACTTGATATTCTTCTGCTATATTCAACGCTTCCACAGCATCATTAAAAGCTTCCTGTACTGTGCTTGGTGCCAATACGACCTTCGGGATTTCCCCGTGGGTCCCATAAATCATAGCCATTAAATCCGACTGTTCTTGCTTAGTAGGAAGCCCTGTACTTGGTCCTCCACGCTGAGTATCCACAATGACGAGGGGAGTTTCTGTAATCCCGGCTAAGCCGATTGACTCCATCATCAATGATAAACCCGGCCCGGCAGAAGCTGTTATGGTACGTACCCCGGCATAATTAGCTCCAATGGACATTGTAGCAGCAGCAATTTCGTCCTCTGTCTGGATCACTGTCCCACCGAATTCCGGGAGCTTCTTAATCATATATTCCATGATTTCAGAAGCAGGGGTAATCGGATAGGCGGCCATAAAACGGCATCCGCCTGCTAAAAATCCCATAGCGATTGCGTCGTTTCCGATCATGAACATCCGCTTTTTTCCATCCGCTTCTGCCAGTTCCATCTGGTGAAGGTTACCTTTATCTTGTTCCCTGACGTACTCGGCTCCCTTAACAATGGCTTCCATATTCTTAGCAACGACTTGTTCACCTTTACGGGAGAAAATCTCTTCCACAACATCGCGGAAAACTTCACACTTAAGATTCATAATCGCGCTTGATGCTCCGACTGCGACCATATTCTTCATTAGTGACGTGCCAAGATCGGTTGCAATTTCTGTAAAAGGAACCGAATAAAGAGTAACGTTTACTCCTTCTGGCAGAGTCGGATTGAACTTAGCGTCTGCCAGTACTATTCCTTTACTATGTAATTCGTGCGCATTGACATCGATCGTTTCCTGATCAAATGCGACTAGTATATCCAAATCATCGGCAATTGATCTCACTTTTTCAGTTGAAACCCGGATCTTATTATTCGTATGTCCACCCTTGATACGAGAGGAAAAATGACGATAGCCATAGAGATAATAACCAAGACGATTCAAAGTAATGGCGAAAATCTCTCCAGTACTTTCAATCCCTTCCCCTTGCTGCCCGCCAACTTTCCAGGAAAGTTGTTCAACCATCTACTACACCCCTTTTAATTTGTCCATGGATCTTCTCCCATATAGATACATAGGATAATAGAATACCTTACCAAATAAAAATCTTGTGAAGCATAGGTACCAGCCCGGCAATATGCAGAAAAACCAAATAGAATGCCTGCTACGATGCAAGTGATATATGTATATAAATCATATCCCTTCATGTAGTAATTTTCAAGCAAATCCGCTAAATTGAACAAGCTCCTGCATCATGTTTGCCGGGGGAATTTATCGACAAAATTCTTACACATCAATTTTTGCATAGTTTCCTTTGTTTGACTGTGACAAAGTTCATTAATCAGAAATTTATAATCTGTTACCACCTGCAAACCGGTTACTAGGTCATCTGTACCTTCAAAGTCGGAGCCGAAACCGATCACATTTTCTCCACCCATAGCTACTATGTACTCCACGTGAGGCACGATTTCCTGCATGAATGCATGATGATTTCCATTGATAAATTCCGGAACAAAAGTGATTCCGACCCAGCTATTACAATCGATCAAAGCTTGCAACTGGGTATCGTCAAGGTTTCGCTTATGGGGAGACAGGTGGTAAACATTCGAATGGGAGGCCATGGGATAATTACTAATAGAAAGTACATCCCAAAAACCTTGATAGGAAATATGTGATAAGTCGGTCCAAATCTGTTCCTTATTCAAATATTCAACTACCTTGTGACCAAAGGAGGACAATCCCGCCCCTCGAACTTCTTCAATTCCGTCGCAAACTGCGTTGGCTTGATTCCAGGTCAGGCCAACAATCCTTACACCAAGACGTATAAGCGTCTTCAATTTGTTAATATCTGAACCAATCGCATGACATCCTTCCAATGTCAAAATTGCTCCTTTTTCATGCGGCTGCAAATTCATTAAATCCTGTCTGGTTGAAACGAAACGTATATCATCATACGGTTCAATAATTTGTTCGAAAAAGATGGATGCCATTTCAAGTGCTACGCTGAATTGTGCTTCTTCTGCTACTTCTTCGGGCACGAAAATTGCAAAACACTGAACCTTTACATCGCTTTTTTTCCACTTCAAATAATTGAATCGTAATGATTCACTATTATAAAAATCCACTTTATTTTCCCATAACTTCCATAATACATCGCAATGCGCATCTATGATCACTGGTTTTCTTCCTTTCCAACCCAAAAAATTTAAGCCGTGCTTTTTACAAGCACGGCTGATCTTGTCCATCATAAATTTTCATAGGAAGAGCCTGTCGCCTATCTAGGTTCAACAATCAACTTTATTGCAGTACGCTCTTCATTATCAATCATGATATCTGTGAATGCTGGAATACAAATAAGATCCACACCACTTGGTGCGACGAAACCTCTGGCAATAGCCACTGCTTTGACGGCCTGGTTCAAGGCACCAGCGCCAATTGCCTGAATCTCCGCTGAGCCACGTTCCCTTAAGACGTTTGCTAGAGCTCCTGCTACTGAATTCGGACTGGATTTAGCTGAGACTTTTAATATTTCCATTACTAGCTCCTCCTTCATAAACTATAGTTGTTCCATAACTACTATATTCTTGGAGATGAAGATTATTCCTTTCCATTATGAAGGAATTTTTTGAAAAGTTCAAATAATCAGCCGAAGAAAGGGTGGTCGTCGTTAATCATGATCCGTTGAATTTTCCTGGCCTTTCCGGTGCTTTCCTCTACATCCGCCAAGACTGCGCTTAGTTGTTTTCTTCCCTGTTTAGGGACTTCAAAACGTACCGGAAGATTTGTAAGAAAACGTTTGATTACGGCTTCCCGATCCATACCGAGAATTCCATCATACGGGCCGGTCATACCTACATCTGTGATATAGCCAGTTCCCCCTGGAAGTATTCGTTCATCCGCTGTTTGCACATGGGTGTGTGTACCGACATTGATGCTGACTCTTCCATCTACATACCATCCCATCGCTTGCTTCTCACTCGTGGTCTCCGCATGGAAGTCGAGGAAAATGATATTCGTTCGTTTCTTAGCTTCTTTTATCAATTCATCCACCTTGCGAAAAGGGTCATCGTTAGGCGACAAAAACGTTCGTCCCTGTAGATTAAGTACTGCTACTTCTCCATGATTAGTTTTCACAAATGTGATCCCTTTCCCCGGCGTTCCTTCCGGATAGTTAGCCGGACGGACCATATAAGTAGCATCCTCAATAAAATCAAAGATTTCTTTCTTATCCCAGGCGTGGTTCCCTAGTGTGACAGCATTCGCTCCCCATTCCAGGAAACTGCGGTATATTTTTTCATTGATCCCTTTGCCTGAAGCAGAATTTTCCCCATTAATAATGGTTACTGCAGGCTGGTATTTCGCTTTTAATTTCGGCAGGTATTCTTGTACCATGTCTCTTCCAGGTGAACCAACAACATCACCAATAAAAAGTATTTTCATAATTATATCCTTTCTGCACTATATTCAGATTCAGTTTCACATAGGCTGCCATTAATGTCAAAACACAAAAATAAAGTGGCCGGTTAGGGCCACTTTATTTAGCGTATTCCACTGATCGCGTTTCACGAATAACGGTCACCTTGATATGACCAGGATAGTCAAGCTCATCCTCAATCTGTTTACGGATGCTGCGTGCTACTTTTGTAGCAGTAACATCATCGATTTCGTCTGGCCTCACCATAATTCGGACTTCACGACCTGCCTGAATGGCAAAGGATTTTTCCACTCCTTCATGAGCTTCACAAATCTCTTCCAGTTTCTCCAGGCGTTTAATGTAGTTTTCCAGAGTTTCGCTTCGAGCACCTGGGCGTGCCGCGGATAAAGCGTCAGCAGCAGCTACAAGCACGGAAATGATTGATGTCGGTTCTTCGTCCCCATGGTGGGAGGCAATAGCATTGATGACAACCTCATTTTCCTTATACTTGACTGCCAGCTCTTTACCGATTTCTACGTGACTTCCTTCAATTTCATGATCGATCGCTTTACCGATATCATGCAGAAGGCCGGCACGGCGGGCTAATGTTTCGTCTTCCCCCAGCTCTGCTGCAAGCAGCCCTGAGAGATACGCTACTTCCATGGAGTGTTTTAAAACATTTTGACCATAGCTTGTACGATATTTTAAACGGCCAAGAATTTTTACCAAGTCAGGATGTAAGCCGTGGACACCTACTTCAAAAGTAGTCTGTTCACCGACTTCCCTAATATATTCATCTACTTCGCGACGAGATTTGTCGACCATCTCTTCGATACGAGCTGGATGAATTCTTCCATCCTGTACTAATTTCTCTAATGCTATCCGGGCAGTTTCTCTACGAATCGGGTCAAAACCTGATAAAATGACAGCTTCTGGCGTATCATCTATAATCAAGTCGATTCCGGTCAATGTCTCCAAGGTTCGGATATTTCGACCTTCACGACCAATGATCCGTCCTTTCATTTCATCATTTGGAAGGTTTACAACCGATACCGTCGTTTCCGCTACATGATCAGCGGCACAACGCTGCATGGCAAGTGAAAGAATGCTTTTCGCCTTCTTATCCGCTTCCTCTTTGGCACGGTTCTCTGCTTCTTTGATCATGAGAGCAGATTCGTGAGAAACTTCTTGTTCAACACGTTCTAAAATAATCTGTTTAGCCTGGTCTGAAGTTAAGCCGGAAATGCGTTCAAGCTCAGTTTGTTGCTCTTGCAGCATAGCTTTCACTTTGCTTTCCATTTCTTCAATTTGTTGTTGTCTTTCGGCAAGAGTTTCCTCTTTTTTCTCGAGCGTAAGCTCACGCTTATCTTGCGTTTCGCTTTTACGGTCAAGGTTTTCTTCTTTCTGCATTAAACGATTTTCTGACTTTTGTAATTCCATACGGCGTTCGCGAATTTCGTCTTCTGCTTCCTGGCGAAACTTATGATTTTCGTCTTTAGCTTCCAGAAGTGCTTCTTTTTTAGCAGCTTCTGCATTACGACGACCTTCATCAACAATCTGTTTTGCCAATTCTTCAGCACTTGAAATCTTCGCTTCCGCAATGGATTTCCGAATGAGATAACCAACAACAATACCGACGATCAGGGCAAGCAAAATGAAGATGAGCAGGGATACCAAATTATCCATGATTTCACCTCCTCTTGCTATGAAATTGTACAATTTGTCGGCATGTACATACGTTTCATTTTCAGACAAAAATTGTTTGTTAGGTGTATAAAAAAATGAAAATGATACACGTTAATTTTAAGCTTGTGTAATGGTAATGTCAAGGAATCGTCAAATATATCTTCTTGATAGATACTGATACCGCTATGTTTCAAGGCTGCTTGGAAGAAAATTCCCGGGTCCATGGCCAACGGAAGATCCTGTAAGCAGGAGCTGGAGCTGGAGTCATACCACTGTAAAAAATGTTATCCACATCAATAAATTTTATAATTTCCTATACATTAAAAAAGCAGCGCTTATGAAATGCGCTGCTTTCCTAACGATTTATACGTCTAAAGATTCCTGATTTGCTCCCGTTGATGTTTCTTCGTCATCCTGACCTTCATACATACCGTAATGCTTACGGATCTGATCGTTGATAGCTTGATAGACATCAGGGTTTTCTTTCAGGAATTGCTTCGCATTTTCACGACCCTGTCCTAAACGTTCATCGTTATAGGAATACCAGGAACCGCTTTTCTGGACGATATCAAGGCTGGAACCGATATCAATCAATTCACCTTCACTTGAAATACCTTGACCGTACATGATATCAACTTCCGCTTGCTTGAACGGAGGAGCTACCTTGTTTTTGACAACTTTGATCCGGGTTTTATTCCCGACCATGTCGTTGCCCTGCTTCAAAGTTTCAGCCCGACGTACTTCCAGACGTACAGAAGAATAGAACTTCAATGCCCGGCCGCCTGGAGTAGTTTCAGGATTACCGAACATGACTCCGACTTTTTCACGGATTTGGTTGATGAAGATAGCTGTAGTCTTTGATTTGTTGATTGCACCAGAAAGCTTACGCAAAGCCTGGGACATCAGTCGTGCCTGCAGACCGACGTGTGAGTCTCCCATTTCCCCTTCGATTTCCGCTTTAGGCACCAAGGCTGCTACAGAATCGACAACCACCATATCGACAGCACCACTACGCACAAGTGCTTCTGCAATTTCTAAAGCCTGCTCCCCTGTATCTGGCTGGGATAACAGGAGTTCATCTACATTAACACCGAGATTCCGTGCATAGACAGGATCTAATGCATGCTCGGCGTCAATAAATGCTGCTTGTCCACCATTCCGTTGAGCTTCTGCAATCGCATGAAGTGCAACAGTTGTTTTACCTGATGATTCCGGACCATATATTTCAACGACACGCCCACGTGGATATCCGCCAACACCTAGTGCTACATCAAGTGCCAACGATCCGCTAGGCACCGTATTTACCTTTTGTTCGGCTTGTTCCCCTAACTTCATAACAGAGCCTTTTCCGAATTGTTTCTCAATTTGTTTAAGCGCCATGTCTAACGCTTGTTTACGATCACTCATAATATTCCCCTTTCAGCTTTGCTATCCTTATGATAACTTGTTTTGAACGATTTGCCAACTAAAAAGCGAATAGATGTTCCCTTTTTTTATAATTTGCATCAGCTGACTTTTGATTTATACCTAAAGGAAACAAGAATTATCACCCAGAAGCGGGGCTGGAAAAATCTTTTTTCAACTTATGGAAGAGTAATTCATACCCTTTCTTCACTGCCCGGTTACGTACAGTCTCCCGGCCGCCATTAAAATGAAATTTTTTGACCAGCTCTTGCTCCTTATTGATACGAAGGGAGATGAAAACAGTTCCAGGATCCTTTCCTTCGCTTGCGTCTGGTCCTGCTACACCTGTGAAACTGATGCCGATATTACTTCTGGTTAACCGCTGGACATTCTCCGCCATAGACCGGGCACATTCTTCACTTATGGTTCCATACTGAGTGATGAGATCCCCAGGTACGCCCAGAAGACTTTCTTTCATCGCAGGTGTGTACGTCACCAAACTTCCTTCACAGACGCTGGAAGCACCTGGCACACTGATCATCTGATCGGTGAACCGGCCACCCGTTAAGCTTTCTGCAGCAGCTATCGTTACCTGTTCTTCCTTTAATAGTTCAACCACTTTTTGCTGAATGGTTATTTTATCCGAACCATAATAATAGTTTCCGACTTTAGCTAGAATTCGTTTTTTTAGGGAAGCAATCATAGTTCGTGCTTCTTGTTTTGTTTCCCCTTTCGCGGTCAATCTTAATCCAACTTCTCCTTCAGATGCTAAAGGGGCAATTGTAGGGTTCGTCTGGCTGCTGATCATATGTTGAAGCTCATGCTCTAGTTGTGATTCTCCAATTCCGATAAATCGCAGCATCTCAGAAACTATTTCCGTGCTTAAATCAAAATAATCATATAAATAAGGCATTGCATGCTTTTCCATCAGATACTTCATTTCAGATGGGACACCAGGAAGGAATATCCATAGCACTCCCTCATGCTCCACAATCATTCCAGGAGCCATCCCTTCATGGTTTTGTAAGACACTTGCATGTTCGAACACAAGTGCTTGCTTCCGATTATTCGGAGACATGATCCGGTTGTTTTTTTGATAAAAATGTTCAACACGTTTTAAACTTTCCGCATCCTCCAACAATGTCTGGTCAAAAAGTTTATTTGCTGCATCTCTCGTCATGTCATCTTCCGTAGGACCTAAGCCGCCAGTTACGATTACCAGATCAGATCGGCGCTGAGCTGCTTCGAATGTTTCGACGCACCGGTTGAAATTATCACCGACCACACCATGGAAATAAACATGAATACCTTGAGCCGCCAGCTGTGCGGAAATCCATTGCGCATTTGTATTAGCGATTTGCCCCAGTAACAACTCTGTTCCGATACCGATAATTTCTGCTTTTACTGTCTTCATTATTTTGAATCCCTCATTACATGCCAGTTTTTCGCAAAATAATCATAGCCGGAAATAACCGTGATGATTAATGCTGCGTATAAAGTGATGATTCCAAATGGGAACCCAATATAAGCAAACGGCCAGTTATGAAGGAGCAACGCGGATATAGCAACAATTTGCAGGGTTGTTTTCCATTTACCCATATTACTCGCTGCAAGGACGATACCTTCCCCTGCCGCAACCAGGCGCAACCCTGTGACAGCAAATTCCCTGCTGATAATAGTGATTACAACCCAGCCTGGCGCCAGTCCTTGCTCCACTAATAAAATCATAGCGGCAGACACGAGCAGTTTGTCGGCAAGTGGATCAAGAAATTTACCAAGATTCGTGACTAAATTATGTTTTCTGGCGTAATAGCCATCAATCCAATCGGTAGTTGAAGCGATAATAAAAAGGATAGCAGCTGCCAGGTGGGAGACCGGTAGCTCACGATCACCCATAGCGATATCCCCCCAATTAAAGGGCACACTCATAAGGATAATAAAAATAGGAATCAATAAAATTCGTGAAATGGTAATTCGATTTGGTATATTCATTGTTAACACACTCCTAAATGGCTTCCTGCATGATTAAAGCTGTTCCATAAAGAAATGTTACAGGGGTCTTCCGGGACCCCTTGCGTTCCTTTGGAACAGCTTCTATAGAATCGTTCATTCCGCTACTTTGATGAGAAACTTTTGCTGCATTTTATCCACCGGGAATTCAATCTTTTTCCCGTTCAGCTTTATCGTAGTAGCCGGGACAAAGCCGGATTTGATGTAAATCTGCTTTTCACCGCTTATATCTATTGTTATTGGAGAATCGTCTTTTCCATATTCAATGCTAGGAATGAAGGTTTCCCCATTGGGGCCCTTCTTTACTTCCAAATAGCTGGTCTTATTCAGCTCAATCGTCAACTCAAGTTCTTCTGCCTGAGAGACTTCTACCGTATGTTGCGGGAAACTGCCAGAACCGGTCTCAGTCACTTCCGCTGATATTTCTTCTGATTCGTTTTCAATTTTCTTGTCGGAATCGTCTTCCTGTGTGGCTGTTTCTTTTGATTCTTCCTCATCCTTGGAAGCTTTTTCTTCGGAATTTTCATCTGTTGAACTATTTTCCCCGGCAGAATCTTCGACAATGATTTCATCACCGCTGTCTCTCTGCTGTGTCGAGTCATTATCATTTTCTGAATCGAGTTTAGATAGGAAAAAATAGGCGGCAAAAATAATGATTCCTATTAAAATAATTGTAATTATAGTAGGAAAAACTCTTGAAAAACTTCCATTTGAAGGAGATGCCTCTTCTTTGGATCGCTGCATGCGATTGTAGCTGACTGCACTTTCCTCCGGGGATGCGGGGAGCTCATTTTTATACTCCTCCATAATTTCATCAGGGCTAAGTCCAACTGCTGCTGCATATTCCCGGATGAAGGCCCTGGCGTAAAAAGTCCCGGGCAGCACACTATGATCCCCTTTTTCTATAGCTTGAAGATAACGTTTTTGTATTTTAGTGACTTGCTGGATATCTTCTAACGACAAGCCTTTTGACTCTCGCGCTTCTCTCAAGCGAGTACCGAGCTCCATGTATAACACCATCCATTACTATTAAAAATCAAACATGGAAAAACCATCGTTTGGTGAAAGTTCTGGCTTTTCTACTGTCTCATAAGTTATTTCTTCGTCTTCTGTATTTCTTAATTCGATGATATAGTCGAAATCCTCCATTTTATATTCCGACTCCTGCACAAATATATCAGGGTGTTCTACAACCTTAGTGGCTGGCAGCCTCATAATTTCCCGTACTAACTGCCAATGCTTTTCATTCGCTCGTCGAGTCGAAACGATTCCATCTATGATATATAATGTATCTTCACTATATTCATCCTCGATCAACTGGCTTCGGATCGTTTGTTTCAGGAGTGTACTGGATACAAACAACCAGCGTTTGTTTGCACATACACTGGAAGCGACAATGGATTCCGTTTTGCCAACCCGAGGCATTCCTCTGATTCCCACAAGCTTATGGCCGTCTTTCATAAATAGTTCTGCCAAAAAATCAACCAGTAAACCCAGGTCCTCACGAATAAACCGGAATGTTTTCCGGTCATCTACATCACTATGGATATACCGACCATGACGCACCGCCAGAGTATCACGAAGTTTAGGGCGTCTCAATTTCGTGATTTTGATGGTGTCCATGGTTTTTACAATAGATTTCAATCGGTCGATCTGCTCCTCATTTTTACACAGCAACAGCATACCGCGGTGAGAGTTTTCGACACCGTTGATCGTAATAATATTAATCGCCAGCATCCCCAGTAAAGAAGAAATGTCCCCTAATAGTCCTGGTCGATTATATTGAATTTCATATTCCAGATACCACTCTTTTTTCTCCATACGACAACTCCTCTGGAATCAAATGTTATGTACCAGCAAAAAAAACCAGCTTCAACCCTTCTTTTATAATAAATGATTTTCATATATTAGAAAAGGAGTGTTTATATATTTTGGAGAGTTCCACAATTAGTCCTATTGCAAACTTTACTGATGGTAATATCGACACAATCAGACAAAAGCCGCGCTGATGCAACAGCGCGACTTTCAGATGTAGACTTTCTATTCAGCGTTGGGTACCTTGATCTTGAACTAATTTCACCATCATATTTGCAATGGCATGCTGTTCCTCTTTGTCAGCCACATTCCATAGATCGCGAAGGATTGCTTCTTGATCATTCTTTGCATCGACCTGCTTAGCCAGATAACCACCGATTTCATAAGCAAGATCAGATACGGCGTTCTGATTCATCCCTTGCCCTTCCGCCTGGTGAAGACGATCGCCTAAGAAATCTTTCCATGAATCAAAGTTGTCAAGTACAGACATACTGTTTCCTCCTTTGTTTAAAATACACCCTTAGTTTAAGAAAAATGGGAAATATTATACGCAAAAGAAGGAACAGGAGGAAAAAATTTTTGACTGCCTTAGCTCCAGGCTCCATTGACTTTGATGATTTCTCCATTAATATAGTTCGTATCTTCACTTAACAAAAATCCAACTACTTTAGCAACTTCTTCCGGGGTTCCTGCTCGACCGGAAGGAATTTCTTCTAATAATGAGGCGCGTTCCTCATTATTGAAAGCCTCATTCATTTTTGTATCGATAAATCCAGGGCTAACCCCATTCACTGCAATGCCGCTTCTGGCAGTTTCTTTTGCCAGGGCTTTCACAAAGCTGTTTTGGGCCCCTTTTACGGAACTATATAGCACCTCCATGCTCGCCCCTATATCTCCCCAAATGGAAGACAGAAGTATAATTCGGCCATATCTCTGCCTGATCATACTTGGGAGGAGATGCCTGGTGACCAGCCAGGGCGTTTTGACATGGAGATGGAAAAGCTGATCCATCTCCGGTTCTGTCATATCTTGAAATAATCCAATTAAAGCCCGGCCGCCCGCAAAAACTACCCCATCGATGTGGTACGATAGATTTTCTAAAAAATCGTGGATGCCGGCTGAAGTCTCCAAGTTTGCTTTTACAGCTCCGAGCCACTGCTCTTTTGGAATGGATTTTTCCAGCTGTGTGATAGATTTTTCATTCGAGTGATACTGCAGTAACACACGTTTACCTTGATCGGATAAGACTCTGGTAATAGCACTCCCAATATCTCCACTTGCACCAATAATCAATATGTTATTACTCATATTCTCGTTCAGCCAGCTTGCTGTGGAATTACCTGGAAAACTGCGATTCGTTCTTCATTAATCCAGTCTTTCAAAAATTCATTTGCATCCTTTGTGGTCAACGACTCAATTTCAGGAAGCACTTCGAACAAATCGATACCAAGCAGGTGATAATGGGAGAACTGATTGGCTATGAACTCCATCGAATTCATCGCTCGTAAAAACTGACCTATTTTTTTCTTTTTCATACGGTCGAAATCTACCTCGGCAATTTCCCGTTCTTTCAGTTGATGGAGCATCTCTTTTACCCGGTCCGCCAGTTCATCCGGTTTCCTTGAATCACCACCTAAAATCGTAAAACCGAATTGGCGGTCAAGGTCTGTTTCGTAATGAAAGCTGTCATCGATCAAATCGTTTTCATACAACTCTTCATAAAATTCTCCACTCTTTGAAAAGTAGTGGCTTAGAATCATGCTGGATAAAAGTTCTGCTTTCAAAAGTTCTTTCCCTGATAATCCTGCTACTTTCTCTTTAATGCCGACCATGCATTTGGAAGTAGTTACTGGCATCTCTATTTTTCCATATGATTTTGCTACTGTATCCGGCTCTTCAGGATAAGACCGTTGGATGGATGGTGTGTCTGCAAATTCTTTCGCGTTCTGGTTATCCTTGACCTGCTTCATCATTTCTTCAGGGTTGAAATTCCCCGCTATGAACAAAGTCATATTGGATGGATGATAAAAAGTTTCATAGCACGTATAAAGATCTTCTTTGGTGATCTCTTCGATCGACTCGACGGTACCGGCAATATCTACACGGACAGGGTGTTCGTGGAAAAGGCTTTGAATTGTACCGAAAAATGCACGCCAGTCAGGCTGGTCATCATACATCTTAATTTCCTGAGCGATTATGCCTTTTTCTTTTTCTACCGATTGATCAGAAAAGAAAGGATCTTGCACAAAATTCAATAACGTTTCCACATTCTTTTCAATGTTGCTTGTGGCAGAGAAAAGGTAGGCTGTTTTTGTAAATGATGTAAATGCATTTGCGGATGCACCCTGCTTGGTGAAATCCTGAAAAACGTCCCTGTCTTCTTTTTCGAATAGTTTATGCTCTAAAAAGTGAGCAATGCCTTCAGGGACAGTTACTTTTTCATTTTTACCGATCGGAGTGAAAGTCTGATCGATTGAACCGTAATCCGTAGCAAAGATGCCGAACGTTTTTACCATATCCGGTTTACTTAATAAAAAGACCTTCAGCCCGTTATCTAACGTCTCTGTATATATTTTTTCTTTAAGCTGATCGTAGACGAGTTCCTTCATTATTGTGCTCCCCCTTCTTTGCTTGTTAAGAAGTAAATGGTATCTAATTCAATTTTAGCGGCCATATCAACTACGTCTTGCTTGGAAACATAGCGGATATTATTAACAAGCTCTTCGGCCTCGATCATATGGCCCGATAATACTTGGTGATAGAGAATTTCAATCAATCCTTGTGCGCTGTCCATCGTTTCTAATAGTTGATTGATCACTAATTCTTTTGTTTGTTCCACTTCTTCTTCGCTAAACTCCCCTTTTCGCATCGCTTCCACTTGCTCGAGAATAATCGTTTTTGCCTGGTCGTAATCATGAGGAGCGATACCACTGAATACAAGCAGCAAACCTTTATGGCTCTCAAACCTCGATGCAGCATAGTAAGCAAGACTGTGCTTTTCCCGTACATTCATAAACAACTTGGAACTTGGGAACCCGCCGAAGAGGCCATTAAAAATCTGCAGTGCATAATAATCTTCATCACCAAATGTCGTATGCGTGCGGAAGCCCAGATGAAGTTTACCCTGGTTCAGTTCATCTTGTTCGATGATTTCCTGATATTCGTCTACGTTTGGCGTAGCTGAGTTTTGCATTATGCTTGTATCGTTGCTGGACTGCTCCCTTGTAAAATACTTATCCATCAAACGCTCTGTTTCATTTTCGTCAAAGTCCCCGATTACATATACATCTAACAAGTCATTCGTGATGAAGGATTGGTAATACTCATATAAGTCAGCAGCGGTCAATTTTTCCAGATCTTCCGGATACCCGTGGACATGATAGGAATATGGCTCCTCCTTACACATATTATCGATCAGACGCATATTCGCATAACTCATTTTGTCATCTTTAATGGAGGTGATCTTTTGCTCCAACGTCTGTTTTTCACGGTTGAATATTTTCTCATCGAAGGCGCCATTTTCTGTTTTAGGGTTGAAGAGGACATCATGGAGAAGACGAAGTGCTTCTTCCAGTAACGGCGTCTGGTCATTCAAATAAGCTTCGTTAGCAACTTCCATTCGAAAACTGATGACGTGATTCTCACCTTTTTTGGTCCCATCACTGCTCAGAATAGTACCATATAAATTTTCTAATGCGGATTGCAACTCGCGTGGGCTGGAATGGTTTTGGGTCGCTTTTTGCAGCACCATCGGCAGCAATGCCCGCTTTGTCATCCACTCTTTTTTTAATTCAGATTTGAATTTTGCTACTATGTTAATGGTTTTATATTTCTTACTGGGAAGGATATGTAACCGATACCCTTTCTTTTCTAACATTTTTTCTTTAGTTATCTTCATAATCCAGTCCTCCTCATTCAATCTGCTTCTCTTATTTTTTCAATTCAATCTATATTTATCCATTCTAAAAAATTCATTCCATTTATTATCCTACGTGATTACTTCCGAAATGTAAAAAAATTCACCCGGGTTTTAAAGACCGGGTGAATTTTGATTTAGCGGGTTCCTTTGATGTATGGTGTACCAATCGCTTTTGGTGCTTCTGCTCGACCGATGACTCCGGCCAGAGCTAATATCGTCAACACATAAGGTGCAATCAATAAGAAGACCTGCGGAACATCCTGCAGCAATGGAACACCTGAACTGATAATACTCAGGCTTTGGGCAAAGCCGAAGAACAACGCCGCCCCCATTGCTCCAAGGGGATGCCATTTACCAAAAATGACGGCAGCTAACGACATGAACCCTTGGCCTACGATTGTAGAATGAGAAAAATTGAGTGCAATCGTAAGTGCGAACACCGAACCCCCGAGACCGGCCATCGCGCCCGAGATCATGACAGCGACATAACGCATTTTTGTGACATTGATACCATTTGTATCAGCAGCCATCGGATGCTCTCCCACCGAGCGAAGACGCAATCCAAATGGGGTTTTGTACAATACATACCAACCGAGAACAGCGACTGCTATTGCTAAATAGGAAGTCAAGTACATTCCTGAGAAAAACAACTCTCCAATGACCGGAATATCTGACAAGAAAGGTACGTCTGTTGTATAAAAAGGTCTGTCTACCATATCTGTCTGTCCTTTTCCATACCATTGCTTTGTCAAAAACAACCCTAGTCCCAAGGCTAAAAAGTTGATAGCTACCCCGCTGACTACCTGATCAGCGCGAAAAGTAACCGATGCAATAGCATGAATGATTGCAAAAATTGCAGAGACAATCATTGCTACAAAAATAGATATCCAGGGTGTCCAGGAACCGAACGTTTCTATGAAAGTAAGATTGAAAACAATACCGACAAATGCTCCCATCACCATAAGTCCTTCGAGCCCGATATTAACGACGCCGGACCTTTCACTAAATACACCACCGATGGCGGTAAGAATCAGAGGGGCTGAGAAGAAAATAGCCGGGCCGATGATTGATTGCAGAATATCTAAGAACCCCATATTATTTCCCCTCCTTTTTAATTTTCAACAGGAACCAGCGAATCATATAACTAGAAGCGACAAAGAAAATGATCATAGCAATGACAATATCCACCAACTCAGTCGGCACCCCAGCGCCTGTCGGCATGTTCAGTGCACCGATTTTCAAAGTACCGAATAATAAGGCTGCCAGCACGACACCTATTGCAGCGTTGCCACCGAGCAAGGCTACGGCGATACCATCAAATCCAATATTGGTAAAACCACCCTTTACAGATTGGTAGCCGAATGTACCGATACCTTCCATGGCACCTGCAAGTCCTGCAAAAGCACCTGAGATGACCATCGATAAAATAATGTTACGTCCGACATTCATCCCCGCATATCTGGAAGCATCCTGATTGAAACCGACCGCCCGAAGCTCATAGCCCCTTGCTGTCTTATTCAGTAAAAACCACATGACTGCAGCTGCAAATAATGCAATTAATAGACCGAAGTGCAATCTGGAATATTGGGTAAGAGACGCCAGCCATTCTGAAGTCAATGATGCCGTCTCAGGCACCCGTTCCGTACGGTCTTTACCATCACTAATGACGTTACGTACCAAAGCGTTGGAAGTATATAATGCGATGTAGTTCATCATGATGGTGACAATAACTTCATGGACACCGAGCTTGGCTTTTAACAATCCTGGTAAAAACCCCCAGGCTGCACCAGCCAAAGCCGCCGCTAATACCGCTAAGGGGAGATGGATGATCATTGGCGCGTCAATCGCCAGACCAACCCAGACAGAGGCTAACCAGCCAACGATGACCTGACCTTCTACCCCGATATTGAACAAACCAGTCCGGAAAGCGAATGCTACAGCTAAACCGGAAAGAATATAAGGGGTGACTTGCCTCAGGGTTTCTCCAAAGAAGTAAGAATCCCCAAAAGCTCCGTTCCATAAGGATAAGTAGCCAAGGAATGGGTTATAACCAAAACCAAGCATGATGAATGCTCCCACTAATAAACCGAGAAAGACGGACACAATAGGAATTAGTATATTTACTAAACGATTTGAAAACATTACTGCTCACCAGCTTTCTGCTGTTTACTGCCAGCCATAAGCAGACCGAGTTCTTGTTCTGTCGTTTCTTCTGGCTTCACTTCTGAAACGATTTTCCCATCAAACATTACTGCAATCCGATCACTCAAGTTCATAATCTCATCAAGTTCGAAGGATAGCAGTAATACGGCACGGCCTTTATCCCGCTCTTCAATCAATTTTTTGTGAATGAACTCGATGGCCCCTACGTCCAGTCCCCTGGTCGGTTGGGCTGCAATGATTAAATCAGGAGAACGGTCCACTTCCCTGCCGATGATCGCTTTCTGCTGGTTACCTCCTGAGAGCGCTCTGGCTTTGGTGAAAACAGAAGGCGTACGCACATCGTATTCTTTAATCAATGATTCTGCTTTTTTATAGATTTCTTTGTAATTCAGGATGCCATTTTTCGAAAATGGTTTTTTATTATAAGTTTGCAGCACCATGTTCTCTCCAACTGGAAAATCCAGTACTAACCCGAACCGGTGTCGGTCTTGCGGGATATGCGAGATACCTGCATCTGTTACTTTTCGTGGTGTCAAGTTGGTAATTGGCTTACCATTTAAGTGAATAGAGCCACTCGCCGATTTTCTTAAGCCTGTAATCGCCTCAATCAATTCCGATTGGCCGTTGCCATCTACCCCGGCCAGACCAACAATCTCTCCAGCTTTCACATCGAGGCTCAGGTTTTTGACCATCTTTACCTGCCTGGCATCTTTCACCGATAAATCCTTGATAGATAGTGTGACATCTTTTGGATTGGCAGGTGTTTTTTCCGTGGAAAAAGTGACTTCGCGGCCAACCATTAAGGAAGCCAGTTCAGTCGGATTGGTAGCAGCTACATCCACGGTGCCAATTCCCTTCCCTTTACGAATTACTGTACATCGATCACAGACCTGCATGATTTCTTTCAGCTTATGAGTAATGAGAATGATAGATTTACCTTCTCTTATCAGAGCACGCATGATTTCAATAAGTTCTTTGATCTCCTGTGGTGTCAATACGGCTGTCGGCTCGTCAAAAATCAATATTTCAGCACCACGGTATAGGGTTTTTAAAATCTCGACACGTTGTTGCATCCCGACAGAAATATCACGGATTTTCGCTCTAGGATCGACTTTCAGACCGTAAAGCTCAGACAGCCGCTCTACTTCTTTTTCCGCTTTCTTGAGGTCTACGGTACCTTTCTTTTTAGGTTCGCTTCCTAAAATGATATTTTCTGTGACCGTAAACTTGTCCACTAACATGAAGTGCTGATGGACCATCCCGATTCCAAGCCGATTGGCAACATTTGGATCACTTATTTTGACTTTTTCCCCGCGTACTTTAATTTCACCTTTTTCTGGTTGATACAGGCCAAAAAGAACATTCATCAACGTAGATTTACCGGCACCGTTTTCACCTAATAAAGCATGTATTTCGCCTTTTTGCACTTGGAGCGTGATATTATCGTTTGCGACGATACCAGGAAATTCTTTTCGGATGTCTAACATTTCAATAACATAATCCATGGTTTCCCCCACTTTCTTTATCGAACGTAAACCATTGTGTAATAGATAGATAAGTTAATAGATTTCTTTCTTTAAAAACATCAAATGAAAAGGGCTGCCTGCTTTTCATTTGATGTTTTTTATGTAAGAGAAGGAAAGGCTGGGGCTCCAACCTTTCCATGCAAACTTAAAGGGAATCTTCAAATGATTTTGCTTCATCTTGTGTGCTTGGTACTTCTACTTCACCGTCGACGATTTTTTGCTTCCAATCCTCAACAGCAGTTTTGATTTCATCAGTCATTGCCTCTTCATTCGAAGTTGCGACACTGATAGCATCATCTTCAAGCCCGTATTCTACGACTTCTCCACCAGGGAATTCGTCGTTCATCGCTTTTGTGGAGATATCCTGTACTGCGATATCCACTCGCTTGACCATAGAAGTCAAGGTAACGTTCATATCATCAATTTGACCCTCTTCATGCTGGTCACGGTCAACACCGATAACCCAAACGTTACGGTCTGGATCGTTTTGCTTCAGGTCTTTAGCTTGGGCAAAAACACCGTTTCCTGTACCACCTGAAGCGTGATAAATTACATCCACTCCTTGAGAATACATGTTAGAAGCGATAGCTTTACCATCATCCGGAGCATCAAATGCGCCTGCATATTGAACTTTCACTTCAATGTCAGGATTGACAGATTTGACACCAGCACGGAAACCAGCTTCGAATTTGTTAATCAAGTCACTGTCTACACCGCCGATAAAGCCTACTTGGTCAGATTCTGTCTTCATAGCAGCTGCTACCCCAACAAGGAAAGACCCTTGGTGTTCTTTAAATACAATGCTCGCCACGTTATCTTTTTCAACCACAGAGTCAACAATGCTGAAATTGGTTTCCGGGTTTTGATCTGCAACCTCTTCGATTGCTGGAGCAAGCAAAAAGCCGATTCCGAAAATCAAGTTATAATCACTGCGAACCAGACGGTTTAAGTTCGTGTTATAGTCGGCATCACTGGCGGATTGGGCATAATCGATGCCTTGTCCTTTTTCCATGCCATTCTCTTCACCAAAAGCCTGCAAACCTTCCCATGCGGACTGGTTGAATGATTTATCATCAATTCCCCCTACGTCCGTAACCATTGCAACTGAGAAATCACCTTCAGATGCTTCTTCACTATTTCCATTGTCTCCATCACTACCATTGCTGCCTTCTGATTCGTTGGAGCCGCCATCAGAAGATCCACATGCACCCAAAATCATACCAATCGCCAGCAATAAAGAAAAAACTAATAGAAAACGACGATTTTTCAAAATAATTACCCCCTAATAGTAATAAAATTAGCAAAAATCTAACTAAAACCGCTTTCATAATTTACTTGATTGCCGTCCATCACCCCCTAAAAGTGTATTTGCAACCAAAACCTTCTTTGAAATCGCTTACACTCTTTTTCGTAAAACATGGAAACTGAACTTGTCTGCCCGGAAGTAATTTGATGAATACAACACAGGCTCATCCATTTCCGTATAATGCATCTGCTTGAGAAGAAGCAACGATTGTTCTGGTTCGCATTCTAAAATAGGGGAAATGCGATCGTGATATCCGATTGGCTCAATATAAGTGACTGCATAGCTTACACGCTTATTGGCATACTCTTCCAGACTGTCAAAAATGGAATCTCTCTCCAACACATCTTTGACGGGTATAAGCCCATCAGGGAGTTTATCGATACAATAAACCACTGGCTGCGAATCAGCAGTCCTGACCCGCTCTATTTGTGCTAAACTATGTATATGAATGGGTTCAAAGCGTGATTTGTCTTCATCTGTGGGTTCAATGAAATCTGTCGAAAGAAATTGGGTTCCAGGAGTCATACCCGATTTCTGTATCATTGCCGTAACACTGATCAACTCTTCAATACCTGATGAAAACACTGGTTTAGGATTGACAAAGGTACCTACACCATGTCGTCGTGTTACAATGTTTTCTTCTTCAAGGATTCTTAAAGCTTCACGTAATGTCGCTCGGGAAACCCCTAGTTTTTTGGAGAGTTGAAATTCAGATGGCAGTTTTTCTTTTTCTTTATAGATACCGTTTTCTATATCCCGTTTCACCTGTTCGATCACTTGTAAATACAAATGCCGGGTGTCCTGTCTGATTGACATAGAGTTCCCTCCAATTTTCCTAACGTATGAGATCTGACATCTGACGTTCGACACATCTTGTCAGACAATAATATACCACTAAACTAGTCATAAATAAATAGTGTTTTCTCATTTTTACTAATTAAGACACAACTTTTTAAATTAGTGTGATTAAATAGGGCTATTTTCACCCTAAACAATTTTATAATGTTACTGTAAAAAAATCCTATGCCCGATTAAAAAGGCATAGGATTTTTTGTGTAAAGAAAAACAAATATAGATCGTTTACGAGCTTTGCTGTTCTTCACTGGTTTGTGATACAAGCACAGTTCTCGGTTTACTGCCCTCATAAGGGCCAACCACTCCGTTGTCTTCCATAGCATCAATCAATCTGGCCGCTCTTGTATAACCGACCCGGAATCGTCTTTGGAGCATGGAAACACTTGCGCTTTGCATTTCAATGACTAATTGGACCGCTTCTGGATAAAGATCATCATCTACTTCCTGCTTTACTTCGCTTTCCTCTTCTGGAATCATTTCCTCTTGGTATTGCGCACGTTGCTGCTCGACACAGAAATTAACGATTCGTTCAACCTCTTCATCCGACAAGAACGCACCCTGTACCCGTGTTGGTTTCGAGGCGCCTACCGGCATGAACAACATATCCCCTCTGCCAAGCAGCTTCTCTGCCCCACCGGAATCAAGGATCGTCCTTGAATCCGTTTGGGAAGAAACGCTGAACGCAATCCTTGATGGAATGTTGGCTTTAATAATCCCCGTAATGACATCCACCGAAGGACGCTGGGTAGCGATAATTAAATGGATGCCGGCTGCACGTGCCATTTGTGCAAGCCGGGTGATTGCATCTTCCACATCATTCGAGGCAACCATCATCAAGTCAGCCAGCTCATCAACCAGCACGACGATATATGGCAGTTGCGGCTGTGTATCATCCGTGTCCTGGTTCTGCTTTTTGATATATTCGTTATAGCCTTCAATATTTCTTGTCCCTGTATCCGAAAATAAATCGTAACGGCGTTCCATTTCAGCTACTACTTTTTTCAATGCCCTTGCCGCTTTTTTTGGATCCGTCACCACTGGAGACAGCAAGTGAGGGATGCCATTGTAGACATTCAGTTCCACTTTTTTCGGATCGATCATCATCATTTTCACTTCATGTGGTTTAGCGCGCATCAATATACTGGTGATTATGCCGTTGATGCATACACTTTTCCCGCTTCCGGTAGCACCTGCTACAAGCAGATGGGGCATTTTATTCAATTCCCCTATTACAGCATCACCGGAAATATCACGCCCGAGTGCAAATCCAAGTTTCTGGCCCTGCTTGGCGTAATTGGATTCTAAAACCTCCCGCAAGGAAACCATCGCCACCTCTGTGTTCGGTACTTCGATTCCGACAGCAGATTTCCCTGGTATTGGAGCTTCAATCCGTATATCTTTTGCGGCCAATGCCAAGGCAAGGTCATCATGTAAATTAACAATCTTACTTACTTTAACCCCGACATCAGGATAAACTTCATATTTCGTAACAGCCGGCCCGACATGGACTTTGGTAACTTTGGCTTTTACTCCAAAGCTATGGAAGGTCTTTTCCAATTTACGTACCGTGGCCTGGATTTGGGAACGCTCCTGCGACTGGGAGTTATGCGTAGGCTCTGCTAACAAGTCCATGCTCGGTAATTGATAATCCTTATTCTCTACCTCCGTCATCGGCAATGACTGGGTCAGCTGATCATCATCCTTTTCGTCTGTTTCAATCTTAGCAGCTGGTTCGGTTTGATCCTGCTGCTGTTTCAGTTCCGAAGAATAAGCAATATCGGTGAAATCCTGGATAATCGGTTCTTCGTTATCAGAAATTCCTGCGACTTCCGGTTCGGTTTCTTCCGGGATTTCCTCTTTATCCGCTTTTTGTTTCTTCTTTTTGTCTTTGTTCTTCGGTGCTTTCTCTTTTGTTACCCGGTTGGATTTGATAGCGTCCCATTGATTACGAATAAATGAAAGGAACTTGCTGAACACACTTTCCAACCAACTGCCAAGCGACCATTCAGTAAGAAAAATAATTCCGATGATAATTCCGAACACCGATAATATCTTAGCTCCTGCTGCTGAAAAGAGAAAATACGTAAGTGCAAATAACACGGCTCCAGTCATTCCACCGCCAATAACGGAGAATGGCAGACTGCCATCCAAATAGGCAAAATAATGCTCCCATGTCGTTTTTAAAATCGATGGCTGTACAGAACCTGCCAGAATGCTTTCAAACGACTGAATATGTGTGAAAAGAATTGTGGAAAGGAAGATGATATAAAATCCCACCAATCGCTTATGTAAGAATACCGGCCATTTTCTTTTGATCATCAAAAATAAACCCAGCACCAGGAGAAAGACCGATGCTATAAAATACCACACGCCGAAGAAAAATTGAAATATGTGCTCCAGGCCACCGGGTATGGCTCCATCACTGATTGCGCTAGCCCCACTTCCGAATACCGCAAGCAATATGAATAAGAGACCAAGCAATTCAACTTTCAATTGTTTTTTCAACTTGGCCTGTTTCTTTTTGTTTCTCTTTTTTGCCATGCTGTCACCTCTATCTTCCATAATGAAAAGACAAGGATGCCGGCGCAAATGAATAATCCATTGTGAGCGACATCCCTGTTCGTTTAAAGTTATTTTCATTATAGCACAGGCAAGCATGTGTTTGGTGTCTGTTTAAGCGTTAAATTGCATTCCCGGCTGGTAATCGGGATGTAAGTAATCAGAGGGATCGGTCGATAAAACCTGGACGATTTGATAGTTTCCATTTTCCAGCTTCAAAGCTTTAACAGTCTTTTGATTATATTGCGTTATCACTATATTATCGTAGTCTGCCTGAGCTGCCGGGAAAATGTCTACTTCACTAAGTGGAGTATAAAGTACCATCACTGAATCACCTGCTCATCATTGTCAGGTTTTCTTTTATCAATCTCTTCGTTCAATTTTTCCATTGCTTCTTTCACTCCACCGACAGCATCGATCAGCCCATAATCAACAGCGTCCTGCCCTACTACATTTGTTCCGATGTCTCTGGTAAGGTTACCTTTTGCAAACATTAATTCTTTGAATTTATCCTCAGTGATGTTGGAATGCTGGGTTACGAAATTTACTACGCGATCCTGCATCTTATCCATATATTCGAAGGTCTGAGGCACTCCAATCACCAGGCCGGTCATCCGGATAGGGTGAATGGTCATCGTTGCAGTCTCTGTGATAAATGAATGATCCGTAGAAACAGCAATCGGTACACCGATGGAATGGCCTCCCCCGAGCACAATTGATGCGGTTGGCTTGGAAAGCGAAGCAATCATTTCCGAGATAGCAAGTCCTGCTTCCACATCTCCACCTACCGTGTTCAGCAGAACTACTAACCCTTCGATTTTCGGGTTTTGTTCGATAGCGACGAGCTGTGGAATCAAATGTTCATATTTAGTCGTTTTATTTTGTGGAGGAAGCTGCATATGCCCTTCCACTTGTCCAATTATAGGCAGAACATGAATATTAGAATCGGGAGCCTGGGGAACGTTTGATTGTCCAAGCTGTTGGATCTTTTCCACCAGTTCTGATTTCTTCGGCTGCTCTTCAGGCTGTTCTTTCTGAGGTTGTTGCGGTTGATTATTAAAATCTGTCATGATCATACCCCTTTCTTTATGATTAGTATGAACCAGACATTATCATCCAATACAAACCCTGGTAAAGGCTTTGGTAATATTAATGGGATTTTGTTTATGGCAAGTTATATTATGAAATATAAAGTGTTAAACTAACTTCATAAATTAATGAGAAGAGGGTAAGTGGAGGGGCAAATGAAAAAGCAGCAGATGCCATAATGGCAAATGCTGCTTTCCTATTATACGTAGCCAAATTTTGTTTTAAACGGAAACATGGAGCATTTTGACTAACCGTTCCCGCTCTTCAGGACTCAATGGCACAAGAGGAAGTCTTACTCCTCCGACATCGATTCCTTTTATTTGTAATGCTGTTTTCACAGGTGCTGGTGAAGGCGCTTTGAATAACTCACTCATTATTGGAATAAGCTGACGATGTACCTGAGCAGCACCTTTCACATCACCCTGTTCAAACTTTTCAAGCATCTCCTGCATCTCTTTTCCAATTACATGGGAAGAAACCGAGACGATGCCTGAAGCACCGACAGATCGAATCGGCAAGGTCAGACTATCCTCTCCCCCATATACAGTAAAATTCTCAGGTGTCCGCTCGATTATTTCTGAAATTGCTTCAAAATCTTTACTTGCATCTTTTAATGAAACGATATTCGGTATTTTTGAGAGCGCGATAACAGTTTCCGCTGCTATCGGTACAATGGAGCGACCTGGAACATTATATAACATTACAGGGAGTTTCGTTTCATAGGCAATACTCTTAAAGTGTTCATAAAGCCCATGCTGGTTCGGCTTATTGTAATAAGGAGTCACTAGCATGACAGCATCTACACCGGCATTTTCCGCTTTCCTGGTCAACTCAATGGAAGCATGTGTATTATTGCTGCCACTGCCAGCAATTACAGGCACACGTTTATCAACGACCTCCACCGTATGCTTCCATAGTGCTGCTTTCTCTTCTGATGTCAAGGTTGGAGACTCGCCTGTAGTTCCTGCAACGACCAGCCCATCTGATCCATTATTGATTAAATAGTTGACAAGATTAGTCGTCTTTTCGAAATCAATATTACCTTTGTTATCAAATGGAGTGACCATTGCTGTCAATACTCTGCCGAAATTCATCTTGCACTTTCTCCCTTCTCACTCACTGTTATTCAGTGTCAAGTTCAAAAACGTTGTGCAAGGCATTGACAGCCGTGACTAAGTCATCCTGCGGGATCAACACCCATATCGTCGTATGGGAGTCGGCAGATTGTAATATCTGTACCCCCGCTTCTGTCAAAGTATGAACGATTTTCGCAGTTACACCTGGAACACCGGTCATACCCGCACCCACTGTCGATACTTTGGCACAATTACGGATCACCTCAGGTGTATAACCCAGGTTTTCCAAAATTTCCACAGCTCGGTTCGTGTATAAATCTTCTATCGTATAAACGACTCCACTTGGAGAAATGTTAATGAAATCTACCGATATCCCAGCTTCAGCCATGGATTTAAATACCTCGGATTGCAGCTGGTATGGTTCTTCTTTTGCAAGCACTCTGATTTGAGTGATACCTGAAATGTGAGCGATCCCTGTTACTAACCGATCTGGAATATCTTTTCCGGCTTCTGACTCCCTGGAGGAAGTTACAAGCGTACCTTCATCGAGGGAATAAGTTGACCGTACACGAATTGGTACTTCTGCCTGCATGGCAATTTCAACTGCTCTTGGATGAATGACTTTCGCCCCCTGATAAGCCAGATTACAAATATCATTATAAGTAACCTTATCAAGGGCACGTGCGGAATCTACGATTCGAGGATCCGCTGTCATAATCCCTTCCACATCTGTGAAAATGTCTACAAAATCGGCCTGAAGAGCCGCACCTAATGCTGCAGCTGTTGTGTCACTGCCTCCGCGGCCGATGGTAGTGATTTCATTCTCTTCCGATCTCCCCTGGAAACCGGCAACCACCACCACATCATGTGAGTTCAATTCTTCTTCCACTCGTGTGGAATCCATTTTGGTAATCTTAGCTTTTGTAAAATCTCCATTTGTTATGAATCCAGCCTGACCGCCAGTCAAGGCGATCGCATGGATACCTGCCCGTTTCAACTCATTGGAAAAAACTACAGATGAAATTGTTTCTCCGCATGACATTAATAAATCACGTTCACGGGAAGAAATATTTGAGGCGGGAAAACCCACGAGGTCAAGCAACGTATCGGTGGCGTAAGGGTCACCCTTCCTGCCCATTGCAGAAACGGTGACAACCACCTTAAAACCTTGCTCAATTGCTGTCTGGATATGTTCGATCGCTTTTTTTCTACCTGCTGTATCTCTTACAGATGTTCCACCAAATTTTTGTACAACTACTTTCATGTTGACACCCCATCAACTAAGAAATTACAACCAATCATTAGCAACCAGTTGTTCTGCGATTTGTACAGAATTCCAAGCCGCTCCCTTTAATAGATTATCAGAGACTACCCAAAGATGGAACCCATTTGGTTGGTCCAAGTCCTTACGCACCCTGCCTACAAACACTTCCCGCTTTTCGGCAGCGCTCAATGGAGTAGGATACGTTTGGGTTGCCGGATCGTCTTCTAATACAATTCCAGGAGCATTTGTAAGGGATTGATGAAGGTCTTTGACTGATAAACCGTCTTTCTCTAATTCAATATATACACTTTCCGCATGAGATGTGAAAATCGGAAGTCTTACACAAGTTGCCGACACTGATAAATCTTCTGCATGCATAATTTTTTTCGTTTCATTGATCATTTTCATTTCTTCAAAGGTGTAGCCATTTTCCTCAAAGGTATCAATTTGCGGTAAAGCATTGAATGCAATAGGAAAATGCTTTTTGTCGCCTTTTACTGGCAGGATTTCTGCTTTCATATCCTCTCCATCAAGGAAAGACTGAGATTGCTCACGTAATTCATCGATTGCCTCCGTACCGGAACCTGATACAGCCTGGTAAGTGGAAACGATGATTCGCTTTAATCCAAAGGCCTTTTTAATCGGTTCAAGCGCTGCTACCATTTGGATGGTAGAGCAATTCGGATTGGCAATAATCCCTTTATGTTCCTTGATGTCTTCTTTGTTTACTTCAGGCACAACCAGCGGAACTTCTGGATCCATACGGTATGCACTTGTGTTATCTACAACCACAGCTCCTCTTTTAACTGCTTCAGGAGCGAATTTCTTGGAAATGGATCCCCCGGCGGAAAACAAAGCGATATCAATTCCTTCAAAGCTTTCAGGCTTTGCTTCTTCTACCGTGATCTCTTCCCCTTTATATGTTATCTTCTTTCCCGCTGAACGGGAGGAAGACAGAAGCTTCAGACTTTTGATTGGAAAGTCTCTATCCGCTAATGTTTCTATCATTTTCTGGCCTACAGCACCTGTGGCACCTACTACTGCTACATTGTATTGTTTAGTTTGACTCATATCTGTGTCCCCTTTCTCGTTTGAATAATTGAAAATTCTCTGAAATAGAGTCACTATTCTTGTATTCTATCATATTAAGGGGAGACAATGTTAATCATATCTAAGCTTCTTCGAAATGACGCTGAATGAGTACAGGTTGTTTCTGCCTGCCGTTGATGGCTGCTTCAACGGTTTCTGGCAATTTTGTCATATCAGCGACAAGGGAATTCGGTTTTTTATATGGGTTATCCTGGCCATATGGAATAAAATAGATATTTTTAGTGGCCATCAGTCTCATCAGGTTAACCCCGTTCAAACCAAGCGCATCGTTCGTTGATATACCAAGTACAACGGGACCGCCATTTCTTAATGTTGCTTTGGCTGCCATCAATACAGGAGAATCAGTCAAAGCATTGGCCATTTTACTCATCGAGTTGCCCGTCAATGGGGCGATTACCATACAATCAAGTGGACGTTTCGGTCCTAATGGTTCCGCATCCGGAATGGTCATGATCAACTCTTCTCCGGTCAGCTCTTTCAGCTTTTTCAAGTGGTCTTCTGCATCTCCAAACCTCGTATCGGTTTTTTGTACGGTATAAGATAGTATGGGTATCACGGTAGCTTTCATATCAATCAGACGTTTTATCTCTGGAAACACCGCATCATACGTACAGTGTGAACCAGTCAATCCGAAACCAATTGTTTTACCAGCTAGACTCATTTGGTTTCTCCTTCCTTTCTCTGTTGATCCTTCAAAATCTGTAAAACAGTATTTGCCAAAATCCTGCCAGCAGTTTTCGGTGCGACAATACCAGGCAGACTTGGAGCAATCAGGGCCTTGATACCACGTTTTTCCGCATAGCGGAAGTCAGTACCCCCGGGTTTGGATGCAAGATCCAAAATGAACGTATGACTAGGCATTTTCCTAATGACTGAGGCATTTATAATGGGGGCGGGAATCGTATTAATCATGATATCTGTGTTCTCTGAAACTTCATCCAGTCTATTCAAATAAAATGGTTCGAGCCCCATTTCCTGTACCCTGGCATAATGCGCGGGTTTTCTTACCCCTACAAAGACCTTTGCCCCCAGGCCATGGAACGCCCTGGCGACACTCATCCCGACCCTCCCTAGCCCCAGCACATGAACTCTTGATGAGTGGATGGTGAAATCTGTATTCTGGATGACCATCATGATCGCGCCTTCTACGGTAGGGACTGAATTGTAAATTGCTACATCATCTCTGGAGAGCAATGGAATTAACAAGCGATTAGAAGTTTCAAGCAACTTGGTTAAATAACCGTTGGCTATCCCGGTTAAGAAGATACAATCTTCTTTCGTCCGCTCCACCCATTTTTCATCCAGCACCATGTTTTGATTGGAAAAAATACTATCAATATTGCCGTTTTCGTCTGTCCCGGCGACAGGCAGAATTACGACATCAAATTTTTCTACTTCATCATCATCCATATCGATATGATTTGCTCCGGTAAAGCCATAATCCAATTGATCGAATCCAACTAAGTGAAGCGTAGCATCCCATTCACTCAGTTTGCGTATCATTTCGATCTGTCTGGCATCACCGCCGAGGATTGCCACATTCCATCCGGTCAGCATACCGGACACCTCCTTTTGCATGGGTGCTTTATGTTCTCCCTCTATCCTATGTGGGAGCGTAATGTTCGTTCCTTGTATCATTACCAGGTCATTTATTTGTGTAAAACTAAAAAAAGCTCAGCGTTTAAACTGAGCGACTTGTAGCGTATTCGTTTATTTTATTCGCTATCTCAAAAGCTTTTGCTGGATTTTACAGTTAAGCTCCCTTTAGCTGAATACTCCGTTTCAAGAGAAACTGTTTCCATTATAGGGGTGAGCGTTTGGAGGTCCGGGAAATCACTCGCTTTCCATGGGCATGTGGTGAGCTTCCTCAGGCTTCGCCTTGCGGGATCTCACCGATCATGTTCATCCCATAGGAGTCTCGCAATTTCCCGGACCTCCTTGCTTTTATAAGAGAAACGGAAACATCGGTATGCCGTGCTACAAGCATAGAGAGAGCTACTCATAAAAGCGTGCTTATAACCTACATCATAGCTCCATATGATTTGTAGAAGACAGCTTCGTCTATGGCGGGGGTTCGTTTCTCTCATCCTTCGGATGGGGTGGTTGGGAAACTGCGAGAACCCCGCGGGAGAAGGAGCTAGGCAAGACCCCACAGGAAGTGTAACGACCGAGGAGACTTGCCAGTTCCCCCGCAGGAAAGCGAGTAGTTTCCAAGCCACCCATAACACTTTTTTGGTAAAGAACCCCTACTATCTTGAAACTGAGTCTTCTACTTTACGGGCCTTTAGTTGAATAAACTTCTTATGAACAAAGCGTGAATAAAAAAACGAGGTACGAATCGTCCATCGATTCGTACCTCTATTCTTTTTTAGGCTGTATCAAAATCATATCTTCCCCGACCCGAATGATTTCATTCCAGGTAATCCGATGACCCTCGTTACCTGATTTCACACCAAACCATTTATATTCAGGAATGACAAATGATTTAATTTGCCCTGTTTTTTCATCTATCTCTAAATCGGTCTGACCTAAGATGCCAAGTTTGGTGCCACTGGCTACATCCACGATTTCTTTTCCGCTAAGGCTTCTGAATCGCATGATCTGCCTCCTTTTTATCTTGATTCACTCATCAAGGCCTCAATATCATTTATTTTCAATCCTTTTTCGCTTATCTGCTCGATCATTTCTCCGAGACTTTGAGCTGTTACTGCTGTTGGGTGCATTAATACCATGGCCCCAGGGTGAATTTTAGAAACTACCCGTTGGACCATCACTTGTTTTGTTGGCTTTTTCCAATCTACGGTGTCGACCGTCCATAGCACAGTTTCCATCTCCAATGCTGCGGCAGTTTCTATGACAGCATCATTATAGCTGCCAGAAGGCGGTGCAAACCATTTTGGATTTTCATCTGTCAACGAGGCTAAAATTTGGTTCGTTCGTTCTATTTGTTCCTGAATTTCTCCGCTGTTCATTCTACTCATATCAGGGTGGTTATATGCATGGTTTCCTATTATATGCCCCTCTTCCTTGATCATTTTTACCAAATCTGGATTTTTCTCAGCAAATTTTCCCTCAATGAAAAAATTGGCTTTTACCTTTTTTTCCTTCAGCGTTTTTAACATGGAAGGAATATGCTCAGCTCCCCAGGAAACATTGATTAGAAAGGTAACCATTTCCTTATCAGGATGACCTCGATAAATGGGTGAAGCGGGGAGATCTTCCAGCGATTTCTGAGGACGCACAGGATCAAACACTAACTTTTTTTCATTAAAAACGCCTTCTTTTTTCATATTGTCAAAGGATTTTTTTATGTTAACCTTTTTTCCGTTCAATCCCGGTGTTTTTTTCCACACTTGATCAATGTAAGCATCCTCGGGAGCAATTTCGAATTCACTACGTCTTTCTTTGATCTCTTGGTAGAGAGGATTTGATTCTTTGGAGGCAGTAAGTGGGAGATAAACATTTTTAGTAAGCCCGTATTTACTGTTAATAGTAAAAAAGCAAATAAAGATGATGAAAATAACGAATGCAGCTGCCCATATGTAGCGTATTTTCACATGTATCCCTCCCCTCTATTATTACCTTATGGAGAAGGAGGACGAGGTAGAACTGTGCAATGAAATGAAAGCATAAAAAAAAGAAACTGGCTGCCCAGCTTCTTTTTCATTATGCTTCGTTATTGTTTGCTGCTTCTTGCTTTTTCTTTTCATCAAGCAATACGGCTTTGCGTGAAAGGTTGACCCTGCCCTGGTTATCGATTTCTTTAACCTTGACCTTCAGAATATCACCAATTTTTGCGACATCTTCCACTTTACCGATCCGTTCTTCTGCCATTTCAGAAATATGGACCAGGCCGTCTTTGCCTTTAAAGAGTTCCACAAAGGCACCGAATTTCTCGATACGTTTAACTTTACCTTCGTAAATTTCTCCGACTTCTACTTCACGGACGATATCTTCGATGATCTGCTTCGCTTTCAAGTTCATCTCTGAATCTGTGGAAGAGATGAATACTTTTCCATCCTGCTCGATATCGATTTTAACCCCTGTATCTTCAATAATCTTGTTAATCTGTTTTCCGCTTGGCCCAATGACATCACGGATTTTGTCTGGTTTGATCTGCATCGTCAAAATCTTAGGTGCATATTGGGATAGTTCCTGACGGGACTCCGGAATCGTAGCCAGCATGCTTTCTAAAATGTGCATACGGCCTTTTTTCGCCTGGGTTAATGCTTCTTCCAGGATTTCACGGGAAAGTCCTTCGATTTTGATATCCATTTGCAATGCGGTGACACCTTCAGCTGTACCGGCTACTTTGAAGTCCATGTCCCCAAGGAAATCTTCCATACCCTGGATATCACTCAGGATTGTATAATCTTCTCCCGATTTAACAAGTCCCATCGCGATACCGGCAACAGGAGCTTTGATTGGCACACCTGCATCCATCATCGCTAATGTACTCGCGCAAATACTTGCCTGGGATGTAGAACCATTGGACTCCAGTACTTCTGAAACAAGACGGATGGTATAAGGGAAATCCTTTTCAGATGGTACAACCACTTCAAGAGCGCGCTCGCCTAGTGCCCCGTGACCAATTTCACGACGGCCTGGCCCACGAATCGGTCCAGTTTCGCCGACGGAAAAATGCGGGAAGTTATAGTGGTGCATAAAACGCTTCGATTCCTCCAGATCCAAACCATCCAGTATCTGGACGTCACCCAGCGGTCCAAGGGTACAAATACTAAGCGCCTGTGTCTGTCCACGAGTGAACAAACCTGACCCATGCGTACGTGGCAATACACCGACACGGGAAGAAAGTGGGCGGATTTCTTCGGGACTACGGCCGTCTGGACGTACTTTTTCTTTGGTGATTAACCGGCGTACTTCCTCTTTCACCATATCATCCAAAATAGCTTTAACCTTCTGGATGGTTTCTTCATCCGCTTCCTGTTCTTCGTAGCTGGCGATAATGTCTTTTTTAGCCGTATCGATCGCTGCTTCACGGGCTTTCTTTTCGTGCGTCTGAATAGCATTGACCATTGTCTCTTTTGCGTCAGCTTCCAGCTGCTGCTTTAATTCCTGATCAAGGTCAACTAAAGTCACTTCCATCTTTTCTTTACCGACTGCTTCGATAACTTCTTCCTGGAATGCTACCAGGCGTTTGATTTCTTCGTGACCGAACATGATTGCTTCCAGCATGTCTTCTTCAGGAACTTCCAAAGCTCCCGCTTCTACCATGTTGACAGCATCCCTTGTTCCGGCAACTGTTAAGTTGATATCACTTTTATCTTGTTGTTCCGTTGTCGGATTGATAACGAACTCACCATCGATACGTCCCACAATCACTCCGGCAATTGGGCCTGCGAATGGGATATCTGAAATACCCAGGGACAATGATGAACCAAGCATGGCTGCCATTTCAGATGAACAGTCCTGATCAACACTCATAACGGTGCTGATGACTTGTACATCATTACGAAATCCATCCGGGAACATTGGACGGATAGGACGGTCAATCAGACGGGAAGCAAGAACTGCTTTGTCACTTGGACGTCCTTCCCTTTTAATGAACCCACCAGGAATTTTCCCGACAGCATACAGGCGTTCTTCATAATTGACAGTCAACGGAAAGAAAGGTAGGTCTTTCGGTTCCTTTGATCCAGTCGCAGTGGACAATACAGAAGTATCGCCATAACGTATCATGCAAGCTCCATTGGCCTGCTTAGCTAATTCTCCTACTTCGATGGAGAAGGTCCGACCGCCGACTTCGATCGAAAAAATTTGTTTTTCATCTGCCATAAATTTCTATACTCCTCTCAATACTCACTGATAAAGTGAAAACAATCTCTCCTTATACCCTTTGCTCAGTAGTTGAAGCATGGATGTTTACGCTTGTTGCAAAAGGATGAAGAGATGTGCGTTTATAAAAGTATGCAACCAAAGGATGCATCTTTATGTATTCAAACATACAGAAAAAGCGGGATAAACTCCCGCTTTTTGTCTTTACCATTAACGACGCAAGCCAAGACTCTTGATCAACTCGCGGTAACGTGTAACGTCTTTATTACGTAGGTAGTTCAATAGGTTACGACGCTTACCTACCATTTTCAACAAACCACGGCGAGAATGATGGTCTTTCTTATGCGTGCGCAAATGTTCATTCAAGCTGGTGATCTGCTCAGTCAAAACAGCAACTTGTACTTCTGGAGATCCAGTGTCGTTGTCATGAGTCTTATACTCATTAATGATTTCGTTTTTACGTTCTTGTGTGATGGCCATACGGCTACACCTCCTAGATTTCTATAAAAATTCCCTTTCCCCTAGCAAGCGTTGGAGGAACGCATTGCCAAGCGAAGGTTCCGTATTTAAGGGTACAACTTTTGCATAAAAAATGCAAGGATTAGTTCTGGTGATCAGAGAAAAAACGACGGATTTCCAGTTCATCCTGCTTTAGTTGTTCAATCAGAGCTTCGACTCCATTGAACTTTTCTTCCTTTCGAATGAAAGCATGCCAATAGACTTCCAGCCAATCATTATAAATATCTCCAGAAAAGTCAAAAATATACACTTCGAGGTTTGGTTTTTCAGCATCATCTTGAAAGGTCGGCTTATATCCAAGATTGGCCATACCAGTATAGACCTGCCCCTTGTGTTTGACACTGACAGCATACACTCCTACTCGAGGCAATAAATAGTCCTCGTGCAACTCGATATTTGCGGTAGGAAATCCAATCGTCCTTCCGCGTTGATCACCTTCCACCACTCTTCCATAAGTGGAAAAGGGACGATCAAGCAGCCAGGATACCTCTCGCATATTACCCAGTTTCAATTCATGACGAATACGGGTCGAACTTATTTTCTCTTCATCATCTTGTACTTTTTCAATAACAGTCTGGTCAAATTTTCCCCGGGAATGAAATGGCAGTGTCTCCATGTTGCCTCTCCCCATCCTCCCATAGCTATAATCGAATCCCGCTATGACATGTCGGACGTTCAACTGGATAAGAAAATGATCGACAAATTCCTGGGGTAAAAGGTCCGCTAGCTGCTCATCAAAATTAACGATGAACAATTGTTCCACTCCAAGATCTTCCAATATCTGTTGTTTCTCCCGCATTGGTGTAATGTATTTAGCATGTTGTTCCTGTTTTTTCAATACAACAGAAGGATGAGGATAAAATGTCATCACAGCGCTTTGAAGCTTATCCTCCCGTGCTTTAGCCACTGCAGTATTAATCAGCTTCTGATGGCCTTTATGGACGCCATCAAAAAATCCTAGCGCTAGTGCGGAGGGAGGAAAATCATCGGTATCAAAATCATGGGGATATTTCAATTCGGTAATTTTCACGGTGTTCACCTACTTTTACTACAGATAAAGCCTCCATCAGAAAACTCTTACCGGTTTCACTTTCCCTTTTTTTTCCGGATGGAATTGATAGATTGCCAGAACTTCATCTTGAAATTTGACACAAAAAACATCACTTGTAAAGTTTTGAGCTGGTGCAGGCAGTACTTGTCCATGTTTAATTTTTTCGCTTGTTTCCTCATCTACCTGCCAGGCATCCAAATGATTTAAACCTCTTTCAAGCGGCAGCAACAGTTTGTCATAAGCTTCATGGTCAGCAAGCTTTTGGATTTCTTCTAATGGGAAACAATCCTCTTTGCTGATATCACCTGTACGCGTACGTTCCAGAAATGACATATGGGCAGGATAGCCAAGTTCCCTGCCGATGTCGACGCATAAAGTCCGAATATAGGTACCTTTTGAACAGATGACTTGAAATGGAAAACTTGCTTTTCCATCCTCATATCGCATGGAGCCGAGCTTTTCTATATTATGAATATAAACCTCACGGACAGGACGTTCAACTATTTTTCCTTCTCTGGCATATTCATAAAGTTTTTTTCCTTTTACTTTAACCGCAGAGTACATCGGGGGAACTTGTTTAATTTTTCCTTGAAAGGAGTTCAGTATTTCACTGACAGCCTTCTCATCGAACGGCTCGGACACTTCCCGGGATTCGACTGCTTCTCCGGAGCTATCTTCTGTATCCGTTGCATAACCGAGAGTCACGACAGCTTCATAGACTTTTATTGTATCAGTCAAAAAAGGTACGATCTTGGTAGCACGTCCGATACATAATGGAAGTACTCCTTCTACATCAGGATCAAGGGTACCTGTATGGCCGACTTTCTTGGTATGCAGAATTTTTCTTACCTTCATCACACAATCATGGGAAGTCCAACCCTTTGGTTTCCAAACCGGCAGTATACCATCCAAACTATACACCCCCTAATCATTAGAAAAACGTGGCTTGTCGCCAAGTACTTATGGCGAAAGCCTTAGTATTTCTTATACTTTAATCCTTTAACAAAGTTAAACTTTCTTAAAGTAAAAGAAAAGACCGTCTCTCTTAGGAGCCCTCTCTATGCCCTTTCGGATACAGTCGGAATTCGGCAGCTGTATATACTCAGGCACAAGAGCAGGCAAAAAGAGGACAGTCTTCTTCTGGATTAATTGCTATGCGTATCATTCAAATCACGGAGTATCTCTTCGATACGATTGCCTCGTTCAATCGCTTCATCGAATTCAAAAGATATTTCTGGTGTTTTGCGCAGGCGGATTCTTTTTCCTATCTCAGAACGGATGAACCCTTTTGCCTTGGCCAAACCGAGCAATGTATCCTGCTGTTGTTTATCGTCACCTAAAACGGAGATATAAACTTTCGCTTGCTGAAGGTCACCGGTAACACTTACATCTGTCACCGTCACAAAACCTACACGAGGGTCTTTGATCTTTTTGCTGATAATATCTCCAAGCTCTTTCTTCATTTGTTCTGCTACGCGATTGGCACGTAAATCACTCATGTCATCCACCTCTTCTATGCTAAGGCAGGTTAACACCAATCCAATGTCGTCTCTGCCCTTTCAATTTCAGGATATGAGTCAATGAAGGCTAACGCTTGTTGGATTAGACGTTCTGCCTGAACCCGGTCACTTGAAATCGTCACGATGCCGATTACAGTACGCTGCCATAAGTCCTGGTAATCCAGTTCACTTACAGCAACGTTGTACTCGTTATGCAGCCGGGTAGTAATCCTTTTAATGACAGAACGTTTCTCCTTCAACGACTGAGCGTCATAGATGAAGCATTCTACTTCAGCACTAAGGATCATGTACGCTCTACTTCCTCCATGACATATGCTTCGATGATGTCGCCTTCTTTGATATCATTATAATTCTTGATTGTAATACCACACTCATAGTTTTGCGCTACTTCTTTCACGTCGTCTTTGAAACGCTTCAACGTATCAATTTCACCTTCGAAAATAACGACGCCATCACGTACAACCCGCACTCCGGAGTTTCTAGTTATTTTACCATCAGTTACATAACCGCCGGCAATTGTACCGATTTTAGACACTTTGAATGTTTCACGGACTTCCACTTGACCGATGATTTTTTCTTCATATTCAGGATCAAGCATCCCTTTCATAGCCGCTTCAATTTCTTCCATTACTTTATAAATGACGCGGTGTAAACGGATTTCTACATCTTCAGATTCGGCCGCTTTTTTAGCGTTGGCGTCAGGACGGACATTGAACCCGATCACAATGCCATTAGATGCAGATGCTAAATTGATATCTGATTCATTGATGGCACCTACACCGGTGTGGATGATGTTGACTTTGACACCTTCGACATCGATCTTTTCCAGGGAAGAAGCAAGAGCTTCAACTGAACCTTGAACGTCAGCTTTCAAAATCAGATTGATATCTTTAATATCCCCTTGTTTGATCTGTTCAAACAAGTCATCCAGGCTTACTTTTGTTCTATCGCTACGTTGTGCTTCGATTTGCTTCTGCTGGCGAGCCTCTCCGATTGCACGGGCTTTCTTCTCATCTTTAAAGGCAAGGAAACGATCTCCGGCATGCGGAACTTCATTTAAGCCCGTGATTTCTACTGGAGTAGAAGGTCCAGCCGACTTCACTCGACGGCCAAGGTCATTAACCATTGCACGGACCCTGCCAAACGTATTTCCTACCACGAGTGCATCACCGACACGCAATGTACCATTTTGCACAAGCAAGGTAGCTACGGACCCGCGGCCTTTATCAAGCTCTGCTTCAATGACTGTACCATATGCTGGACGGTTCGGGTTGGCTTTCAATTCTTCCATTTCAGATACAAGTACGATCATTTCTAATAAATCGTCGATGCCCTCATGCTTGACTGCAGACATCTTGACGAAAATGGTTTCGCCCCCGAAGTCCTCGGAAATCAACTCATATTCCATCAGTTCCTGCATGACACGGTCAGGGTTTGCACCTTCTTTATCCATTTTGTTGACAGCTACGATGATCGGTACCTCAGCAGCTTTTGCATGGTTGATCGCTTCTACTGTCTGCGGCATGACACCGTCATCTGCTGCTACAACTAAAATTGCAATATCCGTTACCTGGGCACCACGGGATCGCATGCTCGTAAAAGCAGCGTGACCTGGTGTATCAAGGAAAGTGATTTTCTTGCCATTTTCCTCTACCTGGTAAGCACCGATGTGCTGGGTGATGCCGCCTGCTTCCCCTTCGGTCACTTTGGTATCACGGATAGAGTCAAGTAATGTTGTTTTACCATGGTCGACGTGCCCCATGATAGTGACCACTGCAGGACGTTCTTCTAAATCTTCCGCCGCATCTTCGAATTGGTAGTTTTCAATATCGGTTTCGTCGACTTGTACTTCTTCTTCGACTTCTACCCCATACTCGGAACAGATCAATTCGATCGCATCTACATCAAGATCCTGGTTTTTCGTTGCCATGACACCTAACATCATCAATTTTTTGATGATTTCGGAAGTGTCTTTGTTCAGTTTTTCCGCCAACTCAGCTACTGTAAGCGTGCCAGAGAATAAAATTTTCTCCGGAGTGCCCTTTTTAGCCGGCTTTTGGTTTTGCTGCTGCTGGTTTCGTTCTTGTTTTTGGTTCTTCTTCTGATTGTTGCTCTTCTTTTTATTCTGATTGGATTTTTTCTTGTTGTTTCCTTGCTTGCCTGGTTGATTATTCATATTGTTTTGTTTTTGAGCATCCTTTTTGTTGGAATCGTTTTTTTGCTGTTTTTCTGGCTTTTGTTCCTTTTTCCCAAAGCCGAATTCCTGGTCCAACTTAGATTTTGTTTCGTCTGAAATCGTTGACATATGGTTGGATACCTCGATATTCAAGGACTCCAATTTATTGATCACTTTCTTACTTGTCATTTCATTTTTTTTCGCATATTCATATACTCTCATCTTACTCATACGTTCACCCCCGAATAGATTCATCGAGCAGCGATTGCAACTTTTTCGCAAATCCTTGGTCAAGAACTGCGATCGCGACTCTCCCCTCCTTACCAATAGCCTGGGAAAGTGTATCCCTGTCGGCTGCAAGATAGTAGGGTATATTGTAAAAGCTGCATTTGTCTATCAGCTTTTTTTTCGTCTGGTAGCCTGTATCTTCTGCTATCCATACAAGTTTGGCTCTTTTTTTCTGGATATCTCTTGTGATTAATTCTTCACCGAGTGTACACTTGCCGGCTCGAAAGGCAAGTCCTAGTAAATTCAATGCTTTTTGCATTTCGTCATTCTCCAGCAATTTCTTTCAGTTCTTCATAAATGGAAACATCCACTTTTGTATTCAACTGCCGGCTGAGGACATCCTGGTCCTGGGCTGTTTCGATCACTTTTGTGTCTTTTGAAACATAAGCGCCTCTGCCATTTTTCTTTCCAGTCGGATCAACAAATACTTCTCCTTCTTTGTTGCGCACGACACGTATCAGCTGCTGTTTTGGTTTCATTTCTTTCGTTACTACACATTTACGTAATGGTACTTTTCTGGAAGCAGCCATAACTACCACTCCTTATTCAAAGCGTTCTTCGTCTGTGTCAGAAAAAGCTTCAACTGTATCGTTTTCTTCTAAATTATCGGCATTATCATCCAATAGGCCTTCTTCTTCAGCCTCTGATTCGCTCTTGATGTCGATCTTCCAGCCAGTCAATTTGGCAGCAAGACGGGCATTCTGACCACGTTTACCGATCGCTAAGGATAGCTGGTAATCGGGTACGATGACGGTGGTTGCTTTTTCTTCCTCATTAACAAGCACTTTCACCACTTTGGAAGGGCTCAAGGCGTTGGAAACATAGGTTACCGGGTCTTCAGACCATTGGACAATATCTATTTTCTCGCCTTTCAATTCATTGACAATAGCCTGAACACGCTGCCCCCGCTGGCCAACGCAGGAACCGACCGGATCAATTTCCTGGTCTTCCGCAAAGACAGAGATTTTAGAACGGTCTCCCGCTTCCCGTGCTACTGACTTAACTTCTACAGTCCCGTCAAAAATTTCTGGAACTTCCATTTCAAACAGGCGCTTCAGAAGGCCCGGGTGAGTACGTGATACATAAATCTGTGGACCTTTATTGGTGTTTTCCACTTTTGTGACCAATACTTTCAGGCGGTCGTGGATTTCATATGTTTCCGTCGGCATTTGTTCAGCTTCAGGAAGACGGGCTTCGATTTTACCAAGATTCACATATATGAAGCGTGGATCTTTCCGTTGGATAATCCCCGTCATGACATCTTCTTCGCGGTCGCTGTATTCGCCATAGATAATACCACGTTCCGCTTCCCTGACACGCTGGGTCACTACTTGTTTAGCTGCCTGAGCTGCGATACGTCCGAAGTCCTTCGGTGTAACTTCCACTTCAATGACATCTTCCAGCTCATAATTCGGATTAATTTCTTTTGCTTCTTCCGTTGAAACCTCCTGCTGAGGGTCCATAACTTCCTCAACTACTGTTTTCCTTGCATACACCCGCATGGATCCTTCCTCTTCGTTCAAATCCACTCGTACGTTAGTAGCTGAATTGAAGTTTTTCTTGTAAGCAGAAATCAACGCAGCTTCAAGGGCATCAATCAATATATCTTTATCGATGCCTTTTTCCTTCTCTAGATAATGGATTGCTTCAAAAAGTTCGTTGCTCAACTATCTTCTCCCCCTTTAATTGAAACTCACTGCCAGACGGGCTTTAGCGATTTTATCATAAGGAATTTCAACTGTTTTTGTTTTCGTTTTAATTCGGAATTCAATTTCAGCGACATCATTATCAAAGGATTTCAAGTCACCTTCGTATTCTTTGTCACCATCTATCGGTTCATATAGCTTCACATGAACGCGGCGGCCGACATGCTTTTGAATTGCTTCCTTGTTTTTCAACGGTCGTTCCGCTCCTGGTGAGGCTACTTCGAGAAAATAAGGGAATTCAATCGGATCCACGTCATCCAGCTTTTCACTAAGCTGTTCAGAGACATACCCGCATTCCTCGATATCTACGCCATCTTCTTTATCTACAAACACACGAAGGAACCAGTTCTTCCCTTCTTTTTTGAATTCAACATCGACGAGCTCCAGGTTCATGTCTTCCAATACCGGCTGAACCAGCTCTTCTGTCAAGCGTATAACATTTTCACCCATGTCGTTCCCTCCTTCTTCTTCCCCTTAGTATTTCTAATATAACCATTCCTATCATGCATGATTGGCGGGTTTTCTTCATTCAATTGAATTCTGTAGTTGTCGGGTAATGTATCTCTACAAAAATACGGCACTACAGCATATGTAGTGCGCAACAGGTGCTAAGCCAATTCGACACAGAAAAATAACCGTAAAGATAAACGAAAGAGCGGGTTGCCCCACTCTTTCGCCGTCCTTCGTATCACTTTTCTAACCAATAAAAATATATCATACGTTGCTATTTATTGCAAGAAAGGCCATTCCTAACCATCAGAATAAAGAAAGCTGGTTTTCTTCCGGCATCCCTTCTAAACAGCCCTGCTGGTCTAGATATTCAAGCACTGTTTTGGAAATCCGGCTTCTCTCTCGCAAGTCCTGTTTGGATAAAAACTCGCCATCTTCCCGCGCTTTCACTATATTGATAGCGGCATTCGTTCCAAGGCCGTCAATGGCATTGAAAGGTGGAATCAGGGTATTGCCATCGACAAGAAACTCGGATGCACTTGATTTATACAGGTCAACTGTCTGGAAGGAATAGCCTCGCTGGCACATCTCCAGAGATAGTTCGAGCACTGTCAGCAAACTCTTCTCTTTCGGCGAAGCGTCATTTCCTTTAGCCAGAATCTCTTCAATTCGTTTCTTGATCGCATCTGCCCCTTTGACCATCGTCTCCAATTCATAATCGCTTGCTCTGACGGTAAAGTAAGCAGCATAGAAATAGATCGGATAGTGAACCTTGAAGTAGGCGATCCGCACTGCCATTAATACGTAAGCAGCCGCGTGGGCTTTCGGGAACATGTATTTGATTTTTTTACAGGAATCAATGTACCAGTCAGGGACCCCGTGTTTCTTCATTTCTTCAATCCACTCATCCTGAAGTCCGCGTCCCTTACGAACAAATTCCATGATCTTAAAGGCAAGTGAAGGTTCAAGCCCCTTGTGCATCAAATAAACCATGATGTCATCACGACAGCCGATTACTTCCGGCAATGTACAGATGCCATCATTGATCAATTCCTGGGCGTTACCGAGCCATACATCCGTACCGTGTGACAAGCCTGAAATGATTACTAGTTCAGCAAATGTCTTCGGCCTGGTGTCTTCAAGCATCTGACGAACAAAGCGTGTCCCGAATTCCGGAACACCAAGTGTACCGGTTTTACATAAAATCTCATCGGCGGTGACTCCCAGAGTCTCCGGCCCACTGAAAATTTTCATGACTTCCGGATCATCGACAGGGATTTCTTTTTGGTCGATGCCACTCAAATCCTGCAGCATACGGATGACAGTCGGGTCATCGTGACCGAGGATATCAAGTTTGAGCAGGTTGTCGTGAATGGAATGGAAGTCGAAGTGAGTCGTACGCCACTCCGATTTCGTATCATCCGCCGGATATTGTATCGGGGTAAAATCGTAAATTTCCATATCATCCGGTACAACAATGATACCGCCCGGGTGCTGCCCAGAGGTTCGTTTCACCCCAGTGCACCCATGGACAAGTCGATCCACTTCGGCATTTTTAATTTGTAATTGATGATCTCCTGCATACCCTTTTACGTAGCCGTAAGCAGTTTTTTCTGCAATCGTACCAATTGTTCCCGCACGGTAGACTTTTTCTTCCCCGAACAGTACTTTTGTATAATTATGAGCGTGCGGCTGATATTCCCCAGAAAAGTTCAAATCGATATCAGGGACCTTATCTCCTTTGAAACCAAGGAAAGTTTCAAACGGAATGTCCTGGCCATCTTTATTCATCGGTTCTCCACACTTCGGACAATCCTTCTCAGGGAGATCAAACCCACTTCCGACGGAACCGTCTGTAAAGAATTCCGGCTCACGGCAATGTTTACAGACATAATGCGGAGGCAATGGATTGACTTCGGTGATTCCGGTCATCGTCGCTACGAAAGAGGAACCGACAGAACCACGTGAACCGACAAGGTAGCCATCGTCCAGTGATTTTTTAACCAGCTTTTGAGAAATCAAATAGATGACGGCAAACCCGTGTCCGATAATACTGTCCAATTCTTTTTCCAAACGTTTCTCAACCAACTCAGGCAGCACATCGCCATAAAGACTTTTTGCTTTATTGTAGGACATTTCACGGATTTCCTGGTCAGCACCTTCGATATTCGGAGTGAACAGATCATCTTTGACCGGAGAAATTTCTTCTATCTGATTGGCTATTGCCTGCGTGTTGGTCACCACTACTTCCTTAGCGGTGTCTTCTCCAAGAAAAGCGAATTCTTTTAAAAGTTCGTTGGTCGTTTTGAAGTGGACTTCCGGTAGTGTCTGGCGATTCAACGGATTACCGTTTTGGGAAGAAATAAGAATTTGGCGATACATTTTTTCATGCGGTTCAATGTAATGCGTATTCCCGGTTACCACCGCTTTTTTGCCAAGACGATCCGCCATCGCAATCAGCTTTTTTAAAATATCGTAAATCTGTGCTTCGTTCTGTACCAGTTCTTTCTCTATCAAGTGGTAGTAGTTTCCAGGTGGCTGGATCTCAATATAATCATAAAACTCAGCCGTTTTCTCCGCTTCCTCTTCAGACTTTTGCATCATCGTTTCGAACACTTCACCTTTGTCGCATCCAGATCCGATAAGGATTCCTTCCCGCAGCTTTGTCAATTTAGAACGAGGTATCCTGGGCACCCGGTAAAAATAATCGACATGAGCATGAGAAACAAGGCGATAGATATTTTTCAAGCCTGTAAGACTGGTGGCAAGCAATGTGCAATGGAAGGGACGTGAACGCTGATACGCGTTCCCTTCTCCCATATAATCATTCAAGTTCTTATGGTTGGTGATTCCTCTTTCTAAAGCTTTTTTAATTAACTTCCAAAGCAAATATCCAGTTGCTTCAGCATCATAGATTGCCCGGTGATGCTGGGTAAGTTCAATATCAAAAAACTTACATAACGTATTCAAACGGTGGTTTTTCAATTCTGGCACGAGCAGACGAGCCAGCTCGAGCGTATCGATGACAGGCAAAGTTGATTTACCGATACCTAAATTTTTATAACCGGCATTCAAAAAGCCCATGTCAAAGCTAGCGTTATGAGCGACTAAAATGGAATCTCCTGTCCACTCATGGAATTCCTTTAACACATCCTCAATTTCAGGAGCATCTTTCACCATATCATCGGTAATTCCAGTCAGGTCAGTAGTCGTTTGGGATAGCGGGTGATGCGGGTTTGCAAATGATTCAAAACGATCAATGATATCCCCGTCTTTTACTTTAACCGCAGCAAGTTCAATGATTTTATCATAGACCGCTGATAAACCGGTCGTCTCGACGTCAAACACTACATACGTATCGCTGGCCAAGTCGCGATCCTGTTCTTCATAAGCTATTGGCACTCCATCATCGACCAGGTTCGCTTCCACCCCATAAATGATCTTGATGCCGTGTTTACTTCCTGCCGAATGTGCTTCTGGGTAGGCTTGTACAACCGCATGGTCGGTAATGGCAATTGCTTCGTGTCCCCATCTTGCTGCAGTTTCAATAAGACGTCCGGGAGCAACAGGAGCATCCATTTGGCTCATGGTAGTGTGCGCATGCAGCTCTACCCGTTTTTCACCTTCTGGTGCTTCATCGACGCGTTGAAGCGGTTTGATTTCATTGATGTCATTCGCCATCATGGTCAGTTCAGATGTGAAATTGTCTGTTTGGATACTTCCCCGTGCTTTGATCCACATTCCTTTTTTAATCGCCTTGAACTGTTCAGCATGATCATCACCGCGAGAGAACATCTTGATGGAGAAAGAATCCGTATAATCTGTAACTTTCAACAAAAGCAGATGGCGGCCGGAACGTAATTCCTTCACTTCGGCATCGAAGACATGACCCTGAACGATTTTTCTCCGTTCTTCTTCGAGAATATCGCACATCTTATCAGGATCCTCCTGGATGTTATACCCAATCATGACAGGACCTTCATGCTCTTTTTCCCCCTGCTGCTTGGCACGTTCTTCTTTCTCTTTGACTGCCTGCTGGACGAATAACTGATCTTCTTTTTGCCGCGCTTCCTGAAACTTCTTGATTTCCTCTTCCTGGCTTTTTACTTGTGTCGCAACTGTACATGGAGTAATTCCTACTTTTTTGCAGAAGGAAAGCAATGGCTCATGCAGGCGTTTCTGAACGGCATGACTTTCTGCTTCGTTGCGACAGGTTAACATAATCTTATTCCCGTTTATCTCCGGCTGCTGTTCTAACACTAAATCCTTGTAGGCAGGAGATAACTGAGGTACTGTCTGTACAAAACACTTCCAATAATCCAGCAAGTCACTTTCCTGGATGGTTTGCTGGTCTGTGTGGAATGTCCAATCCACCACAGGAGCAATATGGCGGAAACCTTCCTGCAGTTTAGTAATGAATAATTGATACACTGATGGAGGCATCGGAGACTCCAGTTGAAAGTGAAAGTGCCATGTTTTCGTCTGTTTGTATACTTCCAATTTTTTTAATGAGCTTTTGCTCAAGTGCTGTTCTGCTATTTCTTCAGGGAACTGAATTTGCTCTAATAACAGCTCCATCTTTTCTCTACTTGAAACTCCCACGATGATTCCTCCCAATAAATCGTAGCCCTCGCGGCTGAGTTACAGCCTTCGATTTTGGCAGACCAATAACAACTTCATCGAAACAATAAAATATACCCTCGCATTATTAATGTAGCAAGGGTATATCCGTTAAATCAAGATACAATTGAAGCGTTTATTTGTTCAGGAACTGTTTCACATGATCGATAACTTGATCCGCTTCAAGCTCGATTTGTTCCTTGGTGGCCCTATCTTTAAATTCGACGATGCCTTCTCCTGCACGTTTTCCAATTGTCACACGAAGCGGGATACCGATCAGATCACTATCCGCAAATTTCACTCCTGGGCGCTCTTTCCGGTCATCATATAAAACCTCAATCCCTTGAGCTAACAGCTTCTGGTACAACTCTTCTCCAAGTGCTGCCTGCTCTTCCTTTTTAGGGTTCAGGGTCAATACATGTACTTGGTAAGGTGCAACATTTGCCGGCCATGTAATCCCGTCTTCATCATGGTATTGCTCCACGATCGATGCCAATGTTCTTGAAACACCTATGCCGTAGCATCCCATGATCATGGTATTGGACTTGCCCTGGTCATTCAGGTAAGAAGCGTCCATCTTATCTGCATAGAATTTACCTAACTTGAATACATGTCCTACTTCAATACCTCTGGCAAATTTAATGGTACCTTCTCCATCCGGAGATGGATCACCTTCTTTAATAAAACGGAGATCGGCGTATTTATCCACGGTAAAGTCTTTGCCTGGCGTTACATTCTTATAGTGATAACCCTCTTCATTGGCGCCGCAGGTGGTGTTCACCATTGCCTCCACAGCAAGATCAGCGATTACTTCTACCTTTTCCGGTACACCAACAGGTCCGAGTGAACCAAAACCGGCACCGATCATTTCTCTTGTTTCTTCTTCAGAAGCGAGATCAATCAAGCTGGCATCATAAAGATTTTTGAGTTTTACATCATTCACTTCATGATCCCCTCGTGTAACAACCATAACAAAGCGGTCATCTACTTTGAACATGATTGATTTCAGACCTTCTTCAAGGGAATGGCCAAGGTAATCAGCAACCTGCTGCATGGTCTTCTGATCAGGAGTTTCCACCTTCTCCATGTCTTTCGGCTCTTCTTCAGACTTTGTATATTCTGTAATGACAGGCGCCATTTCAATATTAGCGGCATAGCGGGAAGTATCAGAATAAGCAATTGTATCTTCTCCCACTTCTGACAAAACCATGAATTCATGAGTATCCTTACCACCCATTGCTCCTGAATCCGCAATTACCGCACGGAAATTCAAACCGCAGCGCCGGAAGATGTTTGAATACGCATCAAAAATCCTTTGGTATGTACCATCAAGGCTTTCAAAAGAATCATGGAACGAATAAGCGTCCTTCATTAAAAATTCCCGGCCGCGTAATAAACCGAAACGCGGACGTTTTTCATCACGGAATTTATTTTGAATCTGATAGACAGTCAGTGGCAGTTTCTTATAGCTTTTCACTTCATCTCTAACGATACTTGTAATAACTTCTTCATGGGTAGCCCCGAGAGCGAACTCCCGTTCATGGCGGTCATGCAGACGCATAAGTTCAGGTCCGAAAGTATCCCAGCGACCCGTTTCTTTCCATAACTCTGCTGGCTGCAAAGCTGCCATCAACATTTCGTGAGCTCCGGCCTTTTCCATTTCTTCTCTTACAATCTCTTCAACTTTCCGTAATACCCTGCGGCCAATCGGCAGGAAACTGTAGACTCCAGAAGCAATCTGACGGATATACCCCGCTCTGACTAACAACTGATGGCTTTTAATTTCCGCATCTGCCGGGGTTTCTCGCAAGGTTGGCAATAACATTTCACTTTGTCTCATAGTCGACACCTCTATTCCATACTACTGATAGGAAAACTGGAAGTAATCGCTGTAGACCTTACTTCCAGTTCTCCATATTACAAGATAATGATCTATCTTCTATTATAACTTGTCGGGTTATCATAGGAAAAGGCGCTGGATATCATTCCAGGTAACCACCAGCATCAGCAGCATAAGCAATGCGAAGCCGATGAAATGGACGACGCCTTCTTTTTGTGGATCAATCGGCTTGCCTCTTACTGCTTCAATGGCTACGAACAATAGCCGTCCTCCATCCAGTGCAGGTAATGGCAGTAGATTGACAATACCAAGGTTGATACTCAAAATCGCTGACCACATCAAATAGTTGATGAATCCTGTTTGAACCACTTTATCTGTAGCATCATAGATGCCAACTGGACCAGAAAGCATATCTAAGGAAAACTGACCTGTCACGAGCTTGCCTAAATTGACGAGGATCAGCTTTGTCCAGTCATATGTTTGAGTAAAACCAAATTGGATCGTTTTTACAAATGAATCATCAAAAGCACGTTCCACTCCGATTTGACCAATCTTCACATCCTGTTGCTCAATGGAAGCAGGTGTTACAGAAAGCTCCTGTTCCTGTCCGTTTCTCACGACTGTAAAGTCCAATTCCTCATCGGGGTGATTACGGACAATTTCTGTAAACTCCTCCCAGGTAGATACTTGCTGACCATCGATTGCAATAATTTCATCCCCGGTCTGGAGGCCGGACTGTTGAGCAGGAGTATCCTCGACAACGTTTCCTATTTGAGCTTCATCCACTGGCACACCCTGGATGAATCCCAAAATGAAAAAGACGATGATGGCCAATACAAAGTTCATCATTGGACCTGCAAACAGCTGCATCGCTCGCTGTCCTATTGTCTTAGAAGCGAACTGGCGATTATACGGAGCAATTTGCGTTTCTTTCTCATCCATAACGAAGTAGGCTTTAGGATCTACTTCAAAAACCAGCTTCTCATCTTCGTCGAGTTCATAACCTTCGATGACAAGACGGTGATCAAGATCAGCTCTTTCAACTTCAATCACGCGTGCGTTAGGGTGTTTGGACTTGTTATTGACTATAATTTTGTTGACTTTGCCTTGATCATTGAACTCCAATCCGACATGATGTCCAGCTTTCAATTCGATTATTTCCGGATCTTCACCAGCGACCCTTACATATCCTCCAACAGGAAGCAGTCGGATTGTATAAAGCGTTTCATTCTTTGTGAAGGCAAAGATTTTCGGACCAAACCCGATCGCGAATTCTCTTGCAAGCATCCCTGCCCTCTTGGCAAAGATCAGATGCCCCCACTCATGTACAAATACCAACACACCGAACATGAGTATAAAAGCGATAACAGTCGTCAAAAGAAGCACCTTCCTTTATTTTAAATACGAGCGCACCTGCTGCCGGGTCTCCTGATCGATAGTGATGATTGTCTCTAAATCAGGTTTGCGGATCGTTTGATGACGCTCTAAAGCTTGTTCAATCAATGTTTCTATGTCTAAAAATGATATTTCCCCTTTAAGGAATAAATCGACAGCTTGTTCATTAGCGGCGTTAAGTACAGTGGTCATGGAACCACCTTCCTTTCCTGCCTGATATGCTAATTTCAAGCAGCGGAACCGCTCATAATCCATCGGCTTAAAGTGTAATGTGGCAATTTCTTCTAAGTTTAACCGTTTTGTCATCGATAAATCAAGACGGTCAGGATAAGTGAGAGCATACTGGATCGGAACTTTCATATCAGGAGTCCCTAACTGGGCGATGACACTTCTGTCTTTATATTCCACCATGGAATGTATGACACTCTCTCTATGAAGTATAACATCTATTTGCTCATAAGGAATATCAAATAGCCAGTGGGCCTCGATCACTTCGAGGCCCTTATTCATCATGGAGGCTGAATCTATCGTAATTTTAGCACCCATACTCCAATTCGGATGGTTCAAGGCATCATCAACGGTGACACCTGCAAGGTCCTCCCTGGTTTTGTCGCGGAAGCTTCCGCCGGAGGCAGTAAGAATCAGCCGTTCTACCGATTCATTTTTCTCTCCATTTAAACTTTGAAAAATAGCGGAATGTTCACTGTCTACCGGCAATAAGTCTACCTGGTATTTTCTGGCTGCTTCCATGACAAGATGCCCGGCTGTAACAAGAGTTTCTTTATTTGCGATGGCAATCAGTTTACGTGCTTCAATCGCTGCCATTGTTGCCGGCAGTCCTACACTCCCCATCACTGCGTTGACCAGGATATCTACTTTTTCCGCTGTACTGGCAGCAATCATTCCCTCAGTTCCTTGCAATACCCTAATAGTCGGAAACTCACTTTCTACCTGTTGCTTGACTGAGTGGTCTTGTACCACCACTACTTCTGGTTTGAATTCTTTTATTAAGGGTAATGCTTTATTAATATTTTTTCCAAAGGCAAGCGCATAGACGGAAAAATGATCGGGGTGCAGACGAATGACATCAAGCGTCTGGATTCCAATCGAACCGGTCGCTCCCAGGAGTGTTATTTGCTTCATAAGATAAATCTCTCCCACTTCTATTGAATGCTATGAAATGAAATTTATGAAATGTAATACCGGTAAAATGAAAATCAGGCTGTCAAACCGGTCGAGTACCCCGCCATGACCGGGAAGGATATTTCCAGAATCCTTCACAGCGTAGTGACGTTTAAATGCAGACTCGACGAGGTCGCCGATCTGACCAAAGAACGAAACTACAATCGTAACGATCACGACGATGATTGTTGATGAGTGCACAGGGTAGAAGTACTGGAAGATGAGCGCCACGATACATGCCAGGACAACACCACCTATTGCCCCTTCGATCGTCTTTTTAGGGCTGATTTTCGGCCAGAGCTTATGCTTACCGAATGCGCGGCCAAACAAATAGGCTCCTGTATCCGTTGCCCAAATAACAAACAGCGCATAAAAAACGAAATGCAATCCGCTATCGCGCGTCTCAATCAAATAATGAAAGCCCATCCCTACATAAATTGCGGAAATTAATAGAAAACCTGCATCATCAAAAGTAAAACGATTTTTCACCAGCACGGTATAGCTTAGTAATATCAATACTGCCAGCAATGTCAATTCAGACTTGGTGACCTCCACATCTTCCATTCCAAAAACTTCTCCGAATGGAAACATTAGCGCCCATAACAAAAGAAGTGTAATAATCGATGGAAAAGAATAACGGGATATCCTTTTCATACGGATCAATTCAAAAATTCCTATACTGGCAATGAGGTAAACGAATATTTTAAAAGGCCATTCACCCAGTACTATCAAGGGAAGGAAGATAAGTGCTCCCACAATTGCTGTAATGGTTCTTTGTTTCATGCTACTTCAACACCTTATACTCCGCCGTAACGACGTTTTCTGTTTTGATAATCGTACAGCGCTTTTTCAAAATATGCTTCGTCAAAATCCGGCCAGTATACATCGGTGAACCAGAATTCACTATAGGCCAGCTGCCAGAGCAGGAAGTTGCTCAGACGCTGTTCCCCGCTTGTACGTATTAATAAATCCGGTTCTTTTAAATCAGCTGTATACAAATGCCTGGAAATACAGCCTTCATCTATTTCATCAACATCCAGGTTTCCTTGTTTCACTTCATCAGCTACTACCTTGACAGCTTCTACCATTTCATACCGGCTGCCGTAATTCAATGCAAAGTTCAATATAAGACCGGTATTATTTTTGGTACGGTCTTTCGCCTCTTGGACGGCCGTTTTTGTATGCTCAGGTAATCTCTCGAAATCACCGATTGTTTCAACGCGTACGTTCTTTTCAATCAGTTCCGGGAGATATGTATTTAAAAACTCCATGGGTAATTTCATCAGGAATTCCACTTCCGTTTTCGGGCGCTTCCAATTTTCTGTGGAGAAAGCATAAAGAGTCAGTACTTCAATTCCCAGGTTTGAGGCATGCCTGACAATTTTTTTGACGACATTCATGCCCTCTTTGTGACCTGCAATTCTAGGCAGTCCTTTACTTTTTGCCCATCTTCCATTTCCATCCATGATAATAGCGACATGACGTGGCAATTGCTTATAATCCAACCCAGGAGTTTGAGGTTCAGGTTTTGTTTTTTGTTTCGTAAATGGAAATTTGATTGGCATTTCGACATCCTCCAATAAGGATACTTATCTTATTTATTATACTATAATCCTACACCATGCGTATAATGACATAAAGCAAAACACGAAAAGATTCGCTTACTTTTTCTTAAAAAGAACGGCAAAATAGAAAGCCGCGCCAGTTACAGCGCGGCTTTTTACTTTAAAGTACTATTAAAAGGAAACAGTTCATTCCGCGTCCAATCGATACGTCACTGAATGGGACGCTTGCGCTTTTGGTTAAACTTCCATGATTTCTGCTTCTTTGTTTTTGGAAAGCTCATCGACTTTCGCAACATGCTTATCCGTGGCTTTCTGCACATCGTCCTGGAATCCACGTAATTCATCTTCAGTAAGATCTCCGTCTTTCTCAAGCTTTTTCAATTTGTCATTGCTGTCACGACGGATGTTCCGGATTTGAACTTTTGCTTCTTCCGCGTACTTCCCTACTACTTTTACAAGATCTTTACGACGTTCTTCTGTTAAAGCGGGAATATTGATACGGATGATGTTGCCATCACTTGAAGGAGATAAGCCAAGATCAGCTTTCTGGATTCCTTTTTCAATATCCGCAATCGCAGATTTGTCATAAGGTGTGATGACCAGCAATCTCGCTTCTGGTGCAGAGACTTGAGCCAGTTGGTTCAAAGGGGTAGAAGCTCCATAGTAGTCGACATGGACACTATCTAATAGATTAGGGTTCGCGCGACCTGCACGTACTGTTGCCAACTGACGGGAATAAGCTTGCACAGCTTGTTCCATTTTCGTTTTCGTTTCTTTGATCACTTCATTGGACATGTTTATTTCCCCCTTACAATCGTTCCGATATTTTCACCTAGAACTGCTTTTTTGATATTACCCTCTTCAGTTATCGAGAATACCAGTAAAGCAATATCATTGTCCATACATAAAGATGATGCCGTTGAATCCATAACACCTAATCCCTCATTCAAAACATCCATATAAGAAAGCTGATCATACTTTTCAGCATCTTTATTTAGTTTAGGGTCCGCATTATAGACACCATCCACATTATTCTTAGCCATAAGAATCACATCTGCTTCTACTTCTGCAGCACGAAGCGCCGCAGTGGTATCCGTGGAGAAATAAGGGTTACCCGTACCTGCCGCAAAAATGACGACTCGTTTTTTCTCTAGGTGACGGATTGCTTTTCTACGGATGTAAGGTTCAGCCACCTGGCGCATTTCAATCGAAGTTTGGACACGGGTAGGAATGCCGTTATTTTCCAGGCTGTCTTGCAATGCAAGAGAGTTCATGACAGTGGCAAGCATCCCCATATAATCAGCATTTGCCCTGTCCATGCCCATCTCACTTCCGACTTTTCCTCGCCAAATGTTACCGCCACCTACTACCACGGCAATTTCTACTCCTAGTTCGGCAACTTCTTTGATTTGTTTGGCTACAGATTGGATAATAGCAGGATCAATGCCATATCCTTGCTTTCCACTTAAGGCTTCACCACTTAGTTTCAATACGATTCGACGGTAACGAGCTGCAGTCATAGTAACCTCCATATACCTATTTTATCTGATTGTTTATCATTCGTTCTTAAAAAGAAGCTGATTTCAAAATATGTAGCATGTTTGAAAATAGGGAACACCATGTGTGTCCCCTATTTTTCAGGCATGCTTATTTTTTAACTTGGCTCATAACTTCTTCAGCAAAGTTGTCTTCGCGCTTTTCCATGCCTTCGCCTACTGCATAGCGTACGAAACCTTTTACAGAACCGCCTGTAGATTCGACGAATTTTTTAACTTTTTGATCTGGATCTTTTACAAAGCTTTGTTCAAGCAGGCAAATTTCTTCGAAGAATTTACCTAAACGGCCTTCTACCATTTTTTCAACGATATGTTCAGGCTTGCCTTCATTCAACGCTTGAGTCTTAAGCATTTCACGTTCTTTGTTTACTTCTTCTTCAGAAACCTCATCACGGGATACATAACGAGGGTTAACAGCAGCGATATGCATCGCTACATCTTTAGCTGCAGCTTCGTCAGTCGTACCCTCTAGAAGAGTCAGTACGCCGATGTTTCCACCCATGTGAATGTAAGCACCGAAAGCGTCGTTATCTGTTTTGTCAAGAATGGTGAAACGGCGAAGAGAAATTTTCTCACCGATTTTAGCAATCGTGGAATTGATATATTCGTTTACAGTATCGCCTTCCCCATGAAGCTTTTGCTCCAATGCTTCTTCTGCTGTAGCAGGCTTTTGAGAAAGCAAGTGCTTGCCAAGCTCCTGAAGAAGAGCTTTGAATTGATCGTTCTTTGTTACGAAGTCAGTTTCGCAGTTGACTTCAAGCAATACAGCAGTGTTTCCGTCAACTTCAACGTGTGCAGAACCTTCTGCTGCGATACGATCCGCTTTCTTTTGTGCTTTAGAGATACCTTTTTCGCGAAGCCATTCCATCGCTTTGTCCATATCTCCATCCGTTTCAGTTAGTGCTTTTTTACAATCCATCATACCTGCACCAGTTTTTTCGCGCAGTTCTTTTACCATTTTAGCAGTTACAGCCATGTAATTTCCTCCTTTAGAAATTTAGCATTCAACGTATGCTTTATTAGTTAAATTCAAACAAAGAAGAAAAGGAAGTCCGGCTTTGGGTGGAAGCTAGATTGCATACACTTGCGTCCTAAGGCCTCTGAACATCCTCTTTAAAAAAGGTGATAAAAGGTTCTCCCCTCTTATCACCTTTGAAACCTTTGTTACTCGGTTGCAGCTTCTGCTTCTTCAGCTGGAGCAGATTCTTCTGCAACTTCAGTTTCTTCCCCTTGCTTCGCTTCAAGAACAGCGTCAGCCATTTTAGAAGTAAGCAATTTAACAGCACGAATCGCATCGTCATTTGCTGGAATGACATAATCGATTTCGTCCGGGTCACAGTTTGTATCTACAATTCCGACAATTGGAATGTTCAGTTTATGAGCTTCAGCAATAGCAATGCGCTCTTTACGTGGGTCAATAACGAACATTGCATCAGGAAGACTCTTCATTTCTTTAATACCGCCTAAGAATTTGACTAGACGATCTTTTTCTTTAAGAAGACCGACTACTTCTTTCTTAGGAAGTACGTCGAAAGTTCCGTCTTCTTCCATGCGTTCGATATCTTTCAAACGATTGATACGCTTGCGGATAGTTTGGAAGTTTGTCAATGTACCACCCAACCAGCGTTGGTTGATGTAATACATACCACAACGGGTAGCTTCATCACGTACCGTTTCTTGTGCTTGTTTTTTTGTACCGACGAAAAGAATGTTTCCGCCGTCAGCAGCTACGTCCTTGACGTAGTTGAATGCTTCATCTACTTTTTTGACCGTCTTTTGAAGGTCGATGATGTAGATGCCGTTACGCTCAGTGAAGATGTATTTTTTCATCTTCGGGTTCCAGCGGCGAGTTTGGTGTCCGAAATGAACACCAGCTTCAAGCAGCTGTTTCATTGAAATTACAGACATGTTAATTCCTCCTGTTTGGTTTTTTTAGTATCCTCCGGCCACTTCATCTTCCTACCGAAACTCATGTATAGAGCACCCTCGGCGGGAATCTGCAACCGTGTGTATTGACACCAAAAGTAAATATATCATAAGCCATTGGTGCAATCAAGTATAATCACATATTTTGTTGATTGAATTTTAAAATTAAAGCAATTTCTGTCTTACCCCTGTTTAATTTGCGGGCGATTTCCTCAATAGAATAACCCTGATCTTGGAGTGCAAATACCTGGGTTGAGAAAGAAGGTTCATAGTTTACTTGTTCATTTCCCGGCATAAGTGGCTGGTAAACCGGCTTTGATTGCTTCTCGAAGTCCTGTTGTCCGGTATGGACAGGATTTTCTGCCTCAGAAACACGATTTCGCTCTGGGTGTGAAGGTGAATAATGGGTCGCCGTTTTCTCTTCCATATTAAGCATTTGCTGAAAACGTTCATTTTCTTCTTTGATTTCAAGCAGGTATGCGGTAAACATTTGTTCAATGTCTTCTGCTACTTGCTTTTGACGACTCTCGAGTTCTTCTGCTTTCTTCACCCTCGCGGACAAGATAACCATGCTCAGTATCAGAACGCCGTGTAATATAAAACTAATGATCAATAAAAAAGTAACCATTAAACAACCCTCGCTATTTCCAAAATCCATTCAACTATATACTTTTCTTATCCCAGTGAGCGAATCACGATTTCTCCATCAGTAAGTGTAGCATATATATTAGTAATCGGACGGGAGATTTTCCTATGATACTTGCCGAAACCGATTTCTACATTAGAGTACAGCGTGCCATTGACGCACAGCCTTGTATCTTTTAATTCCCCAATATCACTCTTCAGTTCACTCAACTCTTCTAAAAGAACTTGCCTTCTAAGTTCATAATTATGTAATGAATTTTTTTGACGCAGCTTCGTCACCCGTTCTTTCGGGGTTAATTCTCCTGTTTTGTGTTTCTTATTATCCAGGAGATTTCCGATCAATCGTAATTTTTTCATATTATCTTCAAGACTCTTATATTCATCGTGTAACGTTTTTTCTCTTGCTTTTACCTTTTTATTCACACCTAAATACAATTCTGTTTTGGTGCTCATACGGTTTCCGGCATCTTTCGCCTCGATTGCACGTCCGGCCGATAATACACCGCCGATAATATGACCTTGTTGACAATAGATATCGCCTTTCGCTGTCACTTCACTGTGGAGTATGGATTTTTCTACAAAAAGGTTTCCACCAGCCTCCACCCTGCTTTGATTGATATATCCAAGACGAATGTCCATCCCAGCAGAGATTTCCGCTTTTCCTTGTCCGGCTATTCCTTCTGTTATCGTAATCGTTCCACCTGCATCCAGTTTCGCTCCCTCTACCAGCCCTTTCACAGTGATGTCGCCCTCTGCTTTAATATGGTAACCTGTTGGAACATTTCCTCTTACAGTGACCGAACCGACAAAGTCTAAATTTCCTGTACGCATATCTAAATCACCGTTAACCTCATAAGAAGGGAGTACATTTAGTGCATGACCCCTTATGTTCAACTGTCCGGAAGCCTTGGCATAAAAAGCATGATCCGCCTGGTTCATTTTAACGTTTTCACCAGCAACCATACGTGCGGCACGTCCTGGTTTTGCTTGTACTTTTTCGCCATGTATGTTTTTCCCAGGCGTTCCTGGTCCAGGAGGTACAATGTCTGCAATACGTTCTCCTGTTTCTACGGAAGGGATGTGGATGATATCCCTGAAACTCACTTTCTCTTTTTCATTAATCGTATGGGTGTATGGCTTATAAAATAATACTTGCCCATCTTCTCCTTTAACAGGTTCCCTTCCTACAGCGGCTATGATAGGAAACAACGTGATATCTTCTGTTGATGCCACATGCTCAATCAATTCGAGATTAATGCCGAACTGTACATGATGGTGTTGTAAAAATTCCAACAGCACTTCCCTTGATAGCGGAAATGGCAAATCATCTTTTCTGATGTCCAATTCCACCTTCATCTTATCTTTTGCTATTCTTATAATTAAAAAATCGTGAGCCATTTCCATGCTATCACCTCTAGCTGATCATCAATCCAACAATAATCCTGCAAGGCCATCTTTCAATTTGAATAATGCCTTTGCATGAATTTGGGAAATCCGGGAAGTCGTCAACCCTAGCACATGACCGATTTCGGTCAACGTAAGTTCTTCATAATAAAAAAGGCTGATGACCAGCTGCTCTTTCTCTTTTAACTTTTTTATCCCTTCTGCCAGATCTTGATGGTTTTCCTGTTGTACAATATTTTTTTCAGGGGTCAATGTTTTCGTGTCGGGGAGTGTATAGCCTATCCCTTCCTTATGTTCACTGTCGCCATCCTTAGATTTATCCTCCATCGATAGCACATGGGCAAATAAAGAATCTTTAATGACTTCAGCTACTTCTTCTTCCCCCATGTCCAATGCTTCCCCTATTTCTTTTGCGGAAGGGGGACGCTGCAACTGCTGTTCCATACGTTCTGATACTTGTTCGATTTTTTTAGCCTTGTCTCTTACAGACCGAGGCAGCCAATCTTCTTTACGCAGTCCGTCCATAATGGCTCCGCGAATTCTAAAAGAGGCATATGTATCAAATTTCAAATCGCGATTGACATCAAATTTTTTAAGGGCGTCATATAACCCTAACAATCCTAAACTTTTAATATCCTCTTTATTTACACTTGAAGGTAAATGGGCAGATATTCGTTGCACATGAAAGTTTACAAGATGAAGATGTTTTTCAATCAATTCATTTGCAGCTTCCATATCTTCTTCGTGCTGCCACTGACTCCATAGTTCTTGTTCCTTAGCAGTTAACGAGTTTGCCATACAACCCCTCCTTCTTACATGTTCATCCATAGTTTATCTTTAGTCTTCGTTTAACAGCTGTCTGATCGTTTCCGATGCTTGTTTAGCGACCGGATCTTCTCTGGTATGGTTTCTATCATCTTTAATTCTTGACATCTTCTTCCTATCGTCCTCAGCTGTTTCGTGATTAGTTCTATTAATATAGTGACATGCCCACCGGAATGAAAAAGCAATCACGTACATGAAAATAAATACGGCAGCGGCCCGGATCATGGATGTATCAAGTGAATTATTTTGCAGTGATAAAATGAATGATAAACAAAAACCGAACACGGCAAAGGATAAGTTCCATAAAAGATTTCCTGCCATTATATTTCAGCCACCCCTCTATCGGCCGTCTTCACCTGCAGTATGCTGGTAGCAGGGTCAAACACCACTGTCCGGCCAGCTGTGCCGCCAATATCCTCCGCTATCAACGGAATCCGGTAAGCTTCCAGCTGCTGCCTGACAGCCTTTACGTTTCTCGGTCCTATGCGAGCCAACCCATCATCGTTTTGTGAAGCGAACGGAAACATTTGCGCTCCACCTGCAATTTTAGCTTTTAACATGTAACCGGCAATATGGTGTTTCTTAAAACCTGCTAATAATGCCTGGATGGCTGTGTCGGCATATTTAGCATGATTGAGCGACTGACTATGGTTTAAACTGCTACTTGGCAGCATGACATGGGCCATCCCTGCCACTTGCCTATGGCTGGTAAATAATATGACAGCCACACAGGAACCCAGCCCCGAGGTCTTGAGCACGTCAGGTGCTGTTACAAAATTCATGTCTGCAATACCCACTTTCACGACCTTCGCCGCTTTAATCATGGGTGTTTACCCCCAGTGAAGTGAATATCTTCTGATAAGAACCTGGGTCAGGCAACAGAAAAAAGTGACCGCGGATATCCTTCGTGGACCCGGCTTCGTCCGCCAGCAGCGTTTCAATGACTATCGCCTGATCGCTGTACTGAGATAATTCAAGTAATCCATAGCTTAAAACAGCACCCACCATATCAATCGCTAATGCAGGCACAGAGGGCTGGAGGTTCATGTTTGTAAAATCAGCTAACGATGTTAAGTAAGATCCAGTAAGAATATTGCCCAATTCCTGCATAGCAGAGACTGCCATATCATCATAAGGAGGTTGTGTGAATTGACATGAAACGACACCGGTCATCGTCTTGACAAACATGCCAGCCTGCATTGGGGGCAATACGAAAAACATATTCCCCGGGGCATCACCATGAATGCGAAGGAAAATAGCAACTACCCTTTCTTCCGGACCGCCTGCCAAATTCATCATTTCATCGAAATCTACTACTTTCACTGCCGGTACATGCATTTCAATTTTTCTATCTAATAATAAGGATAGGGAAGTCGCTGCATGACCTGCCCCAATATTGCCTATTTCTTTCAATACATCTAAGTGCAAATCACTGAATTTATTCATCATTTAACGTTACCCTTCTACCGTCTTAATGACTTCTACCTCATCTTCATGTAGTACTTTGTGAAGATCCAGCAGTATTAACAACCGGTCTTCTAGTTTTGCAATTCCTCTTATGTAGTCTGTTTCTACGGTACCGACAACAGACGGAGGCGGTTCTACCGAAGACCCGGGGATGTCGGTTACATCGTTAGCAGCATCGACAATCATTCCCACCTTGATATCATCCATATATACTATGATGATTCTGGTGTTTTCTGATTGATCACTTTCTTTCATCCCGAAACGGGTCCGTAAATCGATGACTGGAGTAACCACCCCACGAAGATTTATGACACCTTTGACAAAATCAGCTGTATTCGGCACACGAGTAATCGACTGTGTCCGCTCTATCGATCCTACTTGTTGCACTGGAACTGCATATTCTTCTTTATTCAATTCAAATACGATCACTTTCAAATCCTCTTCTACTATTGTGTTCACCTATTAGCCCTCCGTTATTGATTTACATTCTTTTTACCTGATTAAAGTATCACTATCAATTACCAGTGCGACCTGTCCATCTCCAAGGATAGTAGCTCCTGAGATCGCGAAAGCTTCAGATAAATAGTCTCCTACTGATTTCAGGACAATTTCTTGCTGTCCAATAAACGAATCTACTACTATCCCGGCAAACTTATCACCTTTTCTAACAATCACTACATGGCAATTTTCAGTTTCTTTCTTATCTGGCATATCAAATAGTTGCTTAATAAAGATCAAGGGAATCATCCTGCCTCGAAAATCAATCATTTTTTGATTGTGGGCATCCTTCATTTCAGCAGGGGATATTATCGCGGTTTCGATAATAGAAGATAAAGGTATCGCAAAAGTATCTGAATCCAGTTTCACTAGTAAGGCAGAGATAATGGACAGGGTTAATGGCAATTGGATTGAAAATTTACTGCCTTCACCAAAAACAGAAGAAATCTCTATCGTCCCGCCCAATGACTCTATCGTATTCTTGACCACGTCTAACCCGACACCGCGTCCGGAAACATCTGAAATTCTATCTGCCGTAGAAAAACCGCTTGCCATGAGCAATTCATAGACTTGCTTGTCCGAAAGCTTCTCTGATTGTTCCTGGGTGATTACAGCATGATGGATTGCCTTGTTTAGAACTTTTTCACGACTGATTCCAGCGCCATCATCCGATATTTCAATAAATACATGGTTGCCGCTATGATAGGCATGGAGCTTCAGTGTCCCTTCCCTGGGTTTTCCTTTTCCTGCCCTTTCATCCGGAGTTTCAATCCCATGGTCTACGGCATTCCGAATCAAATGGACGATAGGGTCTCCGACCTCATCAATTACCGTCCGGTCCAGTTCCGTATCAGCGCCTGAAATTTCAAGGTTGATCCTTTTTCCCAGATCTTTTGCCAACTGCCTGACCATACGAGGAAAACGATTGAAAACCTGATCGACTGGAACCATTCGCATGTTTAAAATAATATCCTGCAGGTCTCCGGAAGTTCTGGCCATTCTTTCTACCGTTTCCTGTAATTCCTTGTGCTCTAATTCTTTTGATAGTTGTTCCAGTCTGCCCCTGTCTATGACAAGCTCTTCAAATAAGTTCATTAAAATATCGAGCCGATCGATGTTAACACGAATGGTTTTGTTACCGGGGGCACGTTTTCCTGATGTCAAAGATGATTGCTCTTTTACCCTGTTTTCTTCTGTAGGCTTTTCGATGGGAAGATGGTTTTCATCTTCAGGCAGGTCAGATTGAGGAGGTTCCCCTCCTGTTACAGTTAAGGAAAAAGGGGCGACAACGACCTCTTCGATTTCAGATACTTTCATAATACTGCTTTGCACGTTTTCTCCCTTTTCCTGGGTAACTAAAAGGACAGAAAAACTACTTTCAAATTGCTCATTCTCCAATTCATCAATAGAAGGTAATGCCTTTATGACTTCGCCTGCCCGCTCCAAAACTTCGAAAACCATATAAACCCTGGCCGCTTTCAAGAGGCAATCTTCATGCAGAGAAATGGTGATATCCAGGATGTGATAACCAGTCGCTTCCGCTTCTTGTAACACAGTTGTTTCGAACTCATCCAAATGATATTCTGTGGGCTGCTCTATGGAATCAGACAAAACACGTGCAAGTTCTGCATCTTCAGCCACCGTCATTTTTCCTGATTCGATTGCTTCTATGCTGGATGCGATCGCCGTAACATCCCTTCTTCCTTGTCCACCATCCGAAATATCCATAATAATAGCTTCTAAGTATTCAACCGCTTCAAAAAGGACATCCACCACCAGTGTGTCAACAATAATCTCACCATTCCGTAAAGCGTCCAATACGTTCTCCATTTTATGGGTCAAGTCAGCCAGGTCCTGAAATCCCATGGTTGCTGACATCCCTTTCAATGTATGGGCAGAACGAAAAATTTCCTGGATAATGGTTAAATCCTTCGGGTTGCGTTCGAGCTCAAGCAGCTGGTCATTTACCGTCTGGAGATTTTCTTTGCTTTCCTCGATGAAAATATCCAAATATTGATTCACTTCCATTTAAATTTCCCCCTACACCCTCATAACGTCCAAGATTGTTTTTCCAATTGCATCCACTGAAACCATGCTATCGTGCAATCCACGGCTCACAACTGCCTTTGGCATCCCATAAACTACACAGGATTCCCGCGCTTCCGCAATAACATAAGCGTGTCGATTAGCTTGTTTCAGTTTCTCGATGCCTTTCCATCCATCTGTTCCCATTCCTGTCATTATCACAGCAACCGGATGGTAATCCGTTAACCAGGCAACCGATTCCATCAACACATCAACCGATGGACGGTGCCCGTTCACACGGTCGGTTTGGCTCAGGTCCACTTGTAAGCACTTACCTGCTTCTTTTAATCTCAAATGATAATTACCCGGGGTTATGTATGCCGTGCCATTCTCGAGTATTTCTCTATGTTCAGCTTCCTTCACTTTCATTGGAGCGGCTATATCCAACCGATGTGCAAGAGACTTAGTAAAACCTGCCGGCATATGTTGGACGATGAGCACAGGAGAAGGGAATTCAGCAGGAAGACTGCCTAAGACATGCTGCAATGCCCTTGGTCCCCCGGTGGAAGTGCCAATAGCAACAATTGGTTTCGACTGTGGAAAGTGACCGCCATTAAAAGGGTGAGGCACTTTATCCTGAAATAATGTCCTAGCCATAAGTTCTACCTTTCTGTAACCAGCCGCTTAAGCTTTGCGATAAAGCTTGTGGCTAGCGGTGGAGTGATATCAAGTTTATTCTCCAAATATTGATCGGTTATATGCTGTAACGCCTTTGAGGCAGGAGAATGCTGGTTAAGAAGTAAAAATGGTACCTGTCGGGCAACGGCTTTCATTACCTGATTATCGTCGGGGAGAATCCCCATCGGATGCAAATCTTTGGTCAGGAACTGCTGTACAACCTTTTGGAGTCGTTCCATTGCTTCTTTACCGGTTTGCCGGCTGTATGCACGATTGATCAGAGTGTATATTTTGATCTCCTTATCCATTCGATAGATATGTTTCAATATGGCATAAGCATCGGTCATTGAGGTAGGCTCATGAGTAGTTACCAATATTGCTTCCTCTGCAGCAAGGATGAAACTTAAACTGTCCTGGCTGATTCCTGCCCCCATATCAAAAATGATATATTCATAATCTTTGGCAATCTGATCGAATTGAGACAAGAAATACTCGAACCTTGTGTCATCCAGCTGAAAAAAATCACTTAACCCCGATCCCCCTGCTATGTATGTCAGTGATTCTGGTCCTTGTGTAAGAAGGTCTTTCATCGACAAACCATGCTCGAATAAATCGACTAAATTATATTTAGCTGACGAGCCTGTTAAAATATCAATGTTACCCATACCGATATCGAGATCAAATACCAACACCCGCTGCTGGCGCTGTGACAGCGCCAGGGCAAAGTTTAACGCAAAATTCGACTTACCGACTCCTCCTTTACCACTGATTACTGCTAACGTTTTTGCCCGAGAGGATTGTTGTTTAGCCAATAAACGGTCCCGTAGCTGTTGTGCCTGATCATGCATCACGGCGGTCACCTGCGATTCGGGAAGCTATCCATTGTGCTGATGCTGTCTGTATGTCATCCGGTACATTTTGACCGTTGGTAATGTAAGCTGCCCCGACCTCATTGTTAAGCAACAAATTCAATGCACTTCCATATGTGGAAGTTTCATCAGATTTGGTAAAGATGAATTTCCTGATGGGTATATTACTGAACTGATCAAAAATTGCCTGCATATCTTTATAACGGGAGGTCAAAGACAGCACAAGATAGGTTTCCATATCTGTACGGAAATCAATCAGTTTACTTAACTCGTAGACATATTGTGGGTCCCGGAAATTCCTGCCCGCAGTATCTACCAGGACCAAATCATAATGTGTGAATTTATTCCTTGCTTCCATATAATCTTCCAGCGAATAGGCTACTTCTATAGGCACATCTAATAGTTTTGCGTATGTTTTCAATTGATCTATTGCTGCAATGCGATAGGTATCCGTAGTTATGAACGCTACTTTTTTCTGATCATTCAATACTGCCCGAGCGGCTACTTTTGCGATCGTAGTAGTTTTCCCCACGCCTGTTGGGCCCACGAAATGAACGAACTGGCGGCTATAATCTACCCCTCCAAAGGTGCAGGAAGTTCCTTTACTTTCAAGTGAATCAAGTATGATAGATTTTAAACCATCGATAGAGACAGATACCTTTTCCTCGTTTGCTTTTAACCTGGCAAGCAAACCATCAGCTAACTCTGCCGTAATCTCCTGAGCAACAAGATGATCATAAAGTTCCTGATAGGGTTGTGGATAACCTGTAGGCTGGACAGACTGCTTTTTCTCCACCAACTTTTTTAGAGCTTTTATTTCGCTCAAGACTGTTTGATCAGAAACTAAGCTGTTATCGGAAGTGGCCGCAGCTGCTTCCTTCTTCTTCTCCATTTTCCATGCTTGTTTCCTTGGAGGCTGCTTATCTGCCGGGTCGATTGCAGCAATCACTTCAATGTTTTTTTTCTTGAAAAGGCCAAGGAAACCACCACGATGAACTACTTTGGAATTTAAAATGACTGCGTCGTTGCCCATTTCTTTTTTCACCTGGCTCATTACTTTAGGCATCGATTCTGCTTCGAATTTTTTCACTTTCATGCTACGTTCACCACCCCTACACTTTGGACTTCAATTGTTGGCTCCAGCTCATTATAAGACAACACATTAACTTGCGGCAGGAAGCGTTCGAGCAATTGTTTCAAATACATCCTTACTGCCGGCGAGCAAAGCACAATGGCCGTTTCCTCTTGTAAAGAAAGCTGTTCTACCTGTTCCGCAACGGATTGGATGATCGTTTGCTGCGTTTCCGGGTCCAGGGTGAGGTAGCTGCCATGCTCTGTTTGTTGAATATGATCAGCAAGCAGTTTTTCCACTTTGCCGGAAACCGTAATCACTTTCATCGATTGACCGTCATTGGTGAACTGTCGGGTGATTTGGTGTGAAAGAGCCTGCCTGGCATATTCTCCGAGCAATTCTGTATCGGTAGTCATCTTGCCGAAGTCTGCGAGCGTTTCGAAAATGATTGGCAGATTTTTAATGGAAACATTTTCACGCAGCAGTTTAGCCAGCACTTTCTGGATGTCTCCGACACCAAGTGGTTCAGGTGTAACCTCATCTACCAGAATTGGGTAAGATTCCTTCAAGTGATCAATCAATTGCTGTGTTTCCTGTCTTCCCAACAATTGATGGGCATGCTGTTTGATGACTTCGGTAATATGAGTGGACACGACAGAAGGTGGATCAACCACCGTATAACCGGACAATTCCGCGTCGTCCTTCACTTCTTCTGTCACCCATTTGGCCGGCAGGCCGAAAGCGGGCTCCTGCGTGTCGATTCCATCAATATCATCTTCTTCATGTCCTGGACTCATCGCTAAATAATGATCGAGTATTAGTTCACCCCGTGCCACTTCGTTGCCTTTGATTTTCAGCCGGTATTCGTTAGGACTCAATTGAATATTGTCTCTGATGCGGACTACCGGAATCACGATACCAAGCTCAATCGCAAGCTGGCGCCGGATCATGACGATACGGTCCAGCAGGTCTCCGCCTTGATTTGTGTCTGCGATCGGAATCAGTCCATAGCCGAATTCGAATTCAACCGGATCCATACTGATCAAGTTGACAACATTTTCAGGTGATTTCATTTGATTGCTTTCCTCTTCCTCTTCTTCTTCTTCCACTTCGAATTCATCTGTTTCCGAAGGACGAGACAACCAGTAACCTCCAAAAGCGAGAACGGAGGCAATCAAGGTAGTCAAGAAAAAGTTGATCGGTGTGAGCCCCAGGAAAAAGATAGTTCCAGCGGCAATATATAATAACTTGGGATCCTGTAACAATTGATCGGATACATCGGTCCCAAGGTTCCCTTTGGAAGCTACCCTGGTTACTACAATACCGGTTGCCGTTGAAATCAATAAGGCAGGTATCTGGCTGACGAGTCCGTCACCGACAGTGAGACGCATATATACATCCACCGCTTCTGCAAACCCCATATCCATCTGGACCATTCCAATGATCAAGCCAAAGATGATATTGATTAATACGATAATAATCCCGGCGATGGCATCCCCTTTGACAAATTTACTTCCTCCATCCATCGCTCCATAAAAGTCGGCTTCCTGTTCAATTTTTTCCCGGCGTTCTTTAGCCTGCTGCTCAGAAATCATGCCGGCATTCAAGTCGGCATCGATACTCATCTGTTTACCTGGCATCGCATCCAGGGTGAAACGGGCCGCGACTTCGGATACACGCTCAGCACCCTTGGTAATGACTAAGAACTGGATGATTACTAAAATGATGAATACAACGAAGCCAACAAGCGGATTATTGCCGATTACAAATGTTCCGAATGTCTCAACGACACCTCCCGCCTCAGCTTTTGACAGAATGGACCGGGTTGTCGAAACATTCAATCCTAACCGGAACAATGTCATTAATAATAATAAGGAAGGAAATATCGAAAATTGCAAAGCTTCTCTCATGTTCATCGAAACGAGAATGACCATCAATGCAAGTGAAATATTAATAAGAATTAAAAAGCTTAGCAGCCAGCCCGGTAAGGGGATGACCAACATTACGATTATCATGATGACGCCTAATAAAACCGATAAATCTCTCGGTGCCATTGTCTTCTCCCCTTACTTTCTAGACTTTCTTTTGAATTCGGTAAACATATGCCAATATTTCTGCTACCGCTTTATAAAACTGCTCGTCGATGTTTTCCCCTATTTCTGTTTCAGCGTATAAAGCTCTTGCCAACGGACGGTTTTCTACCATAACCACTTTGTTCGCTTTGGCCACTTCTTTTATTTTCTGAGCTACAAAATCGACGCCTTTTGCCGATACAAAAGGTGCATCGGATTTACTTTCATCGTACTTGATGGCAATGGCATAGTGGGTAGGATTGGTGATGACAACATCTGCTTCAGGTACTTCACTCATCATCCGCTGCATAGCCATTTGACGCTGTTTCTCTTTAATTTTGGATTTGATCTGCGGGTCACCTTCAATATTTTTATACTCATCTTTGACATCGTTTTTTGACATCCGGATGCTTTTTTCATAATCGTATTTTTGATAGCTGTAATCCAGGACGGAAATCAATAGCAGAGCCAGAGCAGAAGCTATTCCCATAATCACGGTGGTATGGCCAAAAAAGGAGAGTGCTCCATCGACAGATCGTTGCGAAATCATCATCATTTCGTCTTTATTCAGCCAGATGACCGTAAAAGTTATCGTGCCAATCATGGTTATTTTCAATAACGATTTCACCAGCTCGACTAACGCACGAGCTGAAAAGATTTTCTTGGCACCTTCAATTGGATTAATCTTGTTCAGTTTGAATTTCAACGGTTCCGCAGTGAACATAAAGCCTACCTGGAGCCAATTCGAAGCAAGGCCGGCTATTACTGCTGTCCCCATAATCGGTACGATGACTTTACTTAATTCAACTGTCGTTTCATTAAATACCTGAAAGACACTTCTTTCCGTGACTTCCCAGTGCAAGTATTCCTGGAAAGCATGTTGATACATACCGGTCATGACGCTTTTAAGGTAATCCCCTAAAACCATGAACAACGCAAACATAAACAGCATCAGGATAGCCGTGTTTACGTCCTGGCTTTTTGCGACCTGGCCTTTTTTTCGGGAATCCTGTCGCTTTTTCGGAGTTGCTTTTTCTGTTTTTTCACCGGCAAAAAACTGTAAGTCTAGCTTCAGGTGCATATCAGGCGCCTCCAAACAGCTGCATCAAGCCTCTCATTGTGACGAGCATGGTTTCAAATAGATTTTCGATCAACATCATGAATATTCCCATCGATAGGAACAAAACGGCCAGGGCTACTAATATTTTCAAAGGAAGGCCGACAACGAATACATTCAATTGCGGCACTGTCCGGGCTACGATACCTAACGCGACATCCACAAGAAACAAACAGCCGACAACAGGCACTGCCATCAAAAAAGCGATGATGAACATCTGGTTAAATGCCTGGATGACAAACGCGGCTATATTGCTGTCTCCAATTGGAATCCAGGCCTGCATCGGAATCAATTCATAGCTGTAAAAGATGCCATCCAGCATTAAATGGTGACCGTTCACCGCTAATAAGAACAATAAAGCAAAAGTATAAAGGTACTGGCCAATCAATGGACTTTGGGCTCCTGTCTGTGGGTCAATAACATTCGCGATCGCAAAACCCATTTGGAAATCGATGAATCCTCCTGCAATTTGAACAGCAGCTAATATGATATAAGCAATCAATCCGATCATGATTCCAACAAAAGCTTCTTTTAATAAAAGGAGTATGTATGTACCGTTCGGCAAAACGAGTGGAATATTAATCGTGAAAAACATCAATAGTGCTAAAAAGAAACTGAACCCGACTTTATGCTGAGTCGGTACGTTGCGGTAGGAAAAGAGTGGCAATGTTACAAAAAATGCTGTAACCCTGACTAAAATCAATAAAAATGCAGGAATGCTTGCCAGATTAATAGTTTCAAGCATAATCTAACCTACCAATATATTAAGATTTTTGAAGATATCCGCAGTGAACTCTACTACTTGCGTCAGCATCCATGGTCCAAAAAAGATCAGTCCAAGCAAGACTGCAACGATTTTCGGGATGAAGGCAAGTGTCTGTTCCTGGATCTGGGTGGTCGCCTGGAAAATACTTACCAGCAAACCGACACCGAGTGCTAATATCAACAATGGACCGGTTACCATCAATACTGTATAAATCCCTCTTTCTGCCAGAGAGATGACCATCTCACTGTTCATCCAACCTACCTCCTATCCCTAAAAGCCTTCCAATAAGGAATGCGTAATCAAATACCATCCATCAACGAGTACGAATAATAGAATTTTGAATGGCAGGGAAATCATCACAGGGGGAAGCATCATCATCCCCATAGACATCAAGACGCTGGCCACTGCCATATCAATGACAAGAAACGGGACGAATATCATGAACCCCATTTGAAAAGCGGTTTTCAATTCACTAATAGCAAAAGCAGGGACGAGCGTCGTCATTGGAATATCCTGAATGGTTTCCGGCCGTTCCATTTGTGCGTAATTCATAAATAAAGCAAGATCCTTTTGTCGCGTATGCTTCGCCATGAATTCTTTCATAGGAGCAGCTGCCTCTTCATAAGCTTCATCTAATGTAATCTCTTCATTGAAAAGTGGCTGCAATGCTTCATTATTCACTTCCTGCAGTGTCGGAGCCATAATAAAGAAGGTGAGAAACAGGGCAATCCCGATCAATACCTGGTTGGGTGGCATCTGCTGCGTCGCAAGGGAAGTGCGTACAAATGACAGGACAATTAGTATTCGCGTAAAGCTGGTCATTAAAATCAAAATACCTGGTGCTAAGGAAAGAACGGTAAACAATAATAGAAGCCGCACGGCTGTCGAGACATTTTCAGGGTCAGAGCTTGAAAAGATTTCTACGAATTCATTCATCGTGATGATCCTCTCGCTGCTTCTTGTTATGTAGTAGTCGTTGTCGGCTTTCTTTCAGGTCTCCAAGTTCACCCTCAAACAATTGTTGGAATTGCACGGATGAAGCTTGCTGGTAGGTTTTCGGCTTCTTTTTGTCCTTCTTGTTGAAAAAACGGGAAATCAACTGTTCATCCAGCGTCTCTTCCTGATCTGCCTCCAATAAATTTTGTTTGGAAGCTTCATCCGTAATTTCCGTCACCAGGTCCACATTCTCACCCACTCCGATCACTAACACACGATCTGCAATTCGGATAAGCTGAAGGGAGCGGTTTGGACCGAGCGACAGCCCTCCGATATTTTCCAGCTTGCGATTTTTTTGAAACATCTTATTTTTTCGATTGAAAAATTTCAGCAGCCCGTAAATCAACCCCAGGACCAATAGCAGAGAAAATAATAACTGGATGAGGTTCCAGGCCATTGAGTCGTTTGACGGGGAAGGCTCATTACTCTGTTCTTCTGCATCCACTGGCGCTTCACCAGCTCCTGTTCCACCTTCTGCGCAGCCCTCCAATGCTGGATTTTCCGTACAATCGATGACGGAAGGGCTTGCTATTACCAAATTCGGCGAAAAGGGGGTGACAGAAGCCAGTATGACCAGGGTGAAGATCATCATTTTGTTAATCATAGCAGCCTCACTTCTTCGCTTAATCTAATGCTTTCTGGATTGCTTCAATAACGCGATCTGCCTGGAATGGCTTGACGATAAAGTCCTTTGCTCCTGCCTGGATAGCATCGATGACCATCGCCTGCTGCCCCATAGCTGAACACATGATGATTTTGGCATTGGGATGACTTTGTTTGATTTCCTTCAAAGCAGTGATGCCATCCATTTCCGGCATGGTTATATCCATGGTCACCAGGTCAGGTGAAGTCTCTTCATACTTATCAATAGCCTCCTGGCCATCTTGAGCTTCACCCACCACTTCAAACCCATTCTTTGTTAAAATATCTTTGATCATCATCCGCATAAAAGCGGCATCGTCAACAATCAATACTTTATTAGCCATTTAAAATTTCTCCTCTCTCCATGCTGCTATTTAATTTTTTTAAGCCTGTCTTTAGGACTTAATATATCCGTCACCCGGACGCCAAAGTTTTCATCGATGACGACTACTTCACCTTGGGCGATCAGCTTATTATTGACATGAATGTCGACCGGTTCACCAGCAAGCTTATCCAGTTCTACAACGGATCCTGAAGACAATTCTAAAATGTCTTTGATAGTACGTTTAGCTCTGCCCAGTTCCACCGTCACCTTCAAGGGAATATCCAACAACATGTCTAAATTCCTTTGTTCATGGGAAATCATTTGGTTATTACCAAAATCAGAAAACTGAGCTGACTGGATAGCTGCATCCGGATTCGGTTGTCCATTTCCTCCTAATAGCTGAGCGTCTTGCCTGGTTGCTTCAGCTTGTGTAGTCGGCTGCTGCTTAGAGTAAGAGGGCGATTGGGACCCTTGGCTATCTTTCTCTAAACTCATTTGAGTTGGTGTTTGCTCTTTTTCAGAGTAATGTTTGGCTCGAGCTTGATTTTCCTGCTCTGCAGGGTTTAATAACTGATCCACTAGTTCTTTAGCAAATTTATATGGCAAAAGCTGCATGATATTAGAATCTATCAAATTACCCACTTTTAAGTTGAAAGAGACTTTAACTAAAATATTTTCATCCGGTATATAATCAAGTCCTTCATCCTCCGGAATATCCAGCATATCAATGACCGGCGGCGAAATATCAACACGCTTTTCAAAGACCGTTGACATACTGGTCGCGGCTGAACCCATCATTTGGTTCATCGCTTCCTGCACAGCACTTAGATGTATTTCATTCAATTCATCCGCCGGAGAAGTACCATCTCCCCCAAGCATCAAATCGGCAATAACGGCCGCATCTTCGGTACGGATGATTAATAAATTTTCTCCGGAGAATCCATCGGTATAGGTCACTTTGATTGCCACATTCGGTTTAGGAAATTCTTCATGCAGCCGATTCCTATCGACCACCCTCGTAGTAGGTGTGGTGATTTCTACTTTTTGATTCAGTAACGATGATAAGGCCGTGGCAGAGCTTCCGAAGGAAATATTCCCGATCTCGCCCAGGGCATCTTGTTCTAATTCGGACAAATATTCATCCACATTTACACGTTGGTTTGAACTGCTTTGTTCATTACTATCATCCTCATCGATACCACTGCCATTTAACAGGGCATCAATTTCATCCTGAGATAACATATCATCATTCATCATCGTCATCTTCCCCCCTTTTAATTTCTTCGAGAACCTGTACAGCCATTTTTTTACGTTTTTTACCTGGCTGTACATAGAATTTAGGTTCCTCATCAATACATAACCGCATTGGTTCATTGATTAATTGATCAAGTTGGATGACATCATCACGGTTCAAGTTAAGAAATTCCTCAATGGAAATATCCGCTTCTCCTAAAATCGCTTTCGCTTCAATCGTCGTCTTTTTTATCGATTTGGAAAGTGCCTGGTATTCTTCTGGCTTGCTTTCTTTTGGTTGCTGGTTCTGCATCCAGTAATGGACAGAGAGCTTAGGAATGATTGGTTCTAAGACGACATGTGGGATGCAAATATTGATCATTCCGCTAGAATCTCCGATTGTCGTATTCAAAGAGATAACAACCACTGTCTCGTTCGGTGACACCATTTGGAGAAACTGAGGGTTGACTTCGAATTCTTCCATCATTGGATTCACATCTACAATAGAACTCCATGCTTCCTTTAAATTGTCAGAGGCATGTTCAAATAACTGGCTCATGATCGTCGTCTCGATTTCCGTTAAATTTTCCACCTTATTTACACTTGCTCCGCTTCCCCCCAACACCCGATCAAGCATCGTATAAGCGATGTTAGGGTTGATTTCAAAGAGGATCCTTCCATTCAATGGCGGGAGGCTGAAAATGTTTAAAATCGTCATTTTTGGTATCGAACGGATAAACTCTTCGTATGGAACCTGGTCGACTGAAGCAACTGAAATATTCACATACGTACGAAGCTTTGCTGAAAAATAAGTAGTTAATAAACGTGCGAAATTCTCATGAATTCTTGATAAGCTCCTTACCTGATCTTTTGAAAACCGGAGCGCACGTTTGAAATCATATACTCTTACCTTTCTTTCTTTTTCTTCTTCCTTCAATTCATCCGCATCCATCTCCCCAGTGGAAATAGCGGAAAGAAGGGCATCAATTTCACTTTGGGAAAGAACCTCTTCTGCCAATAATGTCACCTCCGTTCAGGTGTAAAAACTTTTTATCATTGCAAAACTTTTTTAATGGTATATACATCTGTGACTTCGCCTTCTGTCATCATTTCATTCAATTTCAATTTCACTGTACTTTCCAACTGACCGAGACCTGACTTGAACTCACTCACTTCCATGGAGGCAAGTTCTTTGATCAGGACATTCTGTAACTGAAAATCGCGTTTCTGCAATTCTTCATTGGCATCTTTGCTGTTTGTTACAATACGAAATTGAATACGTACGAAACGATTATCTTTCAAATCCGTTGTGATTTCTTCTGTTTCATAGGAAGTCTCGATAATTTCATCGATCGATCGCTTCCCTTCCGCTTTTTGTTGATCACCAATGTTCAGTACGATAATAAGTGCTACGATTCCAAGCACGGTCAAACTCGATAGTGCAATCACCATTGATTTGAGTAGTTTGGAACTCATCTTTTATCACCCATTTCTTTCCATCGGCCTGCAAGACCAATCTCCTGATAAAACTTTGTGAAACGCAATTTAATCTCTTCTTCATCCTCTTTTACAACCAGTTTTTTTCCGGTAGTCGTAGTAATGGTTGCATCCGGGCAGGACTGTATTTGTTCTATGTATAAAGCATTTAGTTGGAACGTTTCTCCGTTCAACCGTGTCAGTTTAATCATATTTGGGAGGATTCAAACCAGTGGTTGAATCCTCCTTCATCCCTTATTTATCGCTTCAGGTTGACAAGCTCCTGCAGGATTTCATCGGATGTCGTAATGATTCTTGTATTAGCCTGGAAACCACGCTGTGCTGTAATCATCTCTGTGAATTCTTCTGAAAGGTCTACGTTGGACATTTCAAGTGCGCCATCTACAGTCTGACCAACTCCACCCTGACCTGGTATTGCTAAATCATCCAGGGTTATTCCTGCCTCTTCATTTTGCAAGTTAAAACCTGCATTATCAGTAACTCTATACATATTACTACCAACTTTCTCCAATCCATCAGGGTTAGAAAAATTAGCCAGACGAATTTGAGCCGTATTTACTGCTTTTTGTTCATCGTTTACGTAAGTCACCGTACCGTTGCTTTGTATACTGAAGCTTTGAGCATCTGTCGGTATTTGAATACGTCCAGCACCTTCACTAACACCTGTTTCTTCGTTTAAATTTTCCGCAATTAGATATTGCCCGTTGCTATTGACTACATAACCATCATTATCAAGGTAGAAGTTTCCTGCACGGGTAAAGCTCATGGTTGATTGTAGAATGTTGGTCTCATTTATATCTTCAGCCACCATAAACATGCCATCACCTTCAATAGCTAAGTCCAGTGGACGATTGGTTGATTGACGATTCCCTTGGGTATGAATCGTATCGATAGTACCGATTTTTGAACCTAGCCCAACCTGAGAAGGGTTTTTCCCTCCTAAAAATTCAGTAGGACCCTGAGCTCCTGAAATTGTTTGGCTCATCATGTCTTGAAAAGTGGTACGGCCTTTTTTGTAGCCGAAAGTATTGACATTGGCAATATTGTTACCGATTGTATCCAGTTTGGTTTGGAAACCTTTCATTCCTGAGATTCCAGCGTACATTGAACGTAACATGAGGCTGACATTCCTTTCCTATTCGCATGTATTTGTGAACTGCTTCTATCAGTCAGCAGTTCTGCAGGCCTCCCTTTCTGGGTCCAGCCTATTTATCCATTAAAATCGTTCCATTGATATTCGAAAATATTTTCGTGGCCGCTTCCCCGCGGTCCATGGCTGTGATCACCGTGTTATTTTTTGTACTGACTACTAACGCGGCATCGGGAAGCAATATCAATGAATCTGTAATACCCTTTTGCTTTGCTTCACTCATTTTGTGGGCAATATTTCCCCATTGAGTTTGAGAAATCTTTATATTTCTTTCCTGCAGCCGCTCCCCGGCATGTTTACTTACCTTCAGCGTTTGGACATCAGCCAAGACATCCTTGAATGAAACTTCAGACATTGCTGCTTGTTGTTTCAATTGTGTCTTAGGTAAAGGCAGCGGTTGGTGCAGCTGGTGGATACGAGGTTCCATGACGTCTCCTTCCTTTACATCATTCTGTCGTCAGATCACTCACTCTTGAAATTGACTGGACATCGACCGTCTTACCATTCTTCAATTCAAGCAGGACTTCGCCGTTTTTTTGACTGACAGCCGTAACTACTGCATTCTCTTGTCGGCTGTCTTCGCCACTCTCTGTTTCATCTACCGGATAAGTCACTTCTTTTCCGATCAAAGAACTATATTGGACAACAGGTGCAAAAGACTGCGATTCCGTCATTTTCTCCATTGCTTTTGACATGTTCATCATCTGCTCTAAGCTGGAAAAACTCGCCATCTGGGAGATGAATTCTTTATCTTCCATTGGATTCATCGGATCCTGGGTTTGAAGCTGCGTCATCAAAATTTTCATAAAATCATCTTTATCTAATGTGGAATTTGTTGATCCTCTCGATGGCTGCTGGTTTAAATAAAGTGAAGCATCGACTTTGGTCATTCCATTCACCTACACTTTCTCGTTCAACAAAATTTCCTGGAAACTATCTTCGTTTTCATTATTCTCTTCTTCTCGTTCTTGCTGCTTAGCAGTATGTTGTTGACGGGATTGTTCATCACTGCCGTTGGTTTGTTGGTCTTTCGATTGGAATTGTTGCTGTGCAGTATTCATATCCGCCTTTTCAACCACCACTTGTTGTGGGGAGAACATGTGACGAAGCTGCTGCATATTACCCTCAAGCATTTCTTTAGCGGCTTGAGAAGTCACGATGATTTTTACAGCCATTTCTCCATTCAACTGTGTCATTTTAACTACAACATCTCCAAGCTGAGCGGGTCTGAGTTTCAGCTGCATTTCCATGGAACCATTTTTCAACAGTTGTATATTACTCGATTTCAAGACACGATCGAACTCCTGCATCAATTGTTTTTGCATCCCTTCAGGCGATTTTTTTTGCTCTATATGGATCATGAATTGTTCCACTTTGGTCAAAGCTCCTGCAGGTAGAGAGGTTTGCTGCTTCGTACCCTTGTCGTCTGCACTATACCTGTTCAAAGCGTGCTGCAGCCATTTTGTCATATCTTTAGTTGTCACCTGGGATTGACTTTGATACGCCTGATTTTGTATAGCTGTACGCGATTGGTACCATTTAATCAAGTCACGCAGTAGAGGCTCGTCCATGGTGTTTGCTGCCTTGATCCCCTGTGCTGCTGCTTTCTGGGGATTGCTGTTATTTCCATTTTGTTGAGCTGCCCATTGTTCTAATGATTGAAGCAGTTGTTTTGCCAGCTTTCCGAATTGGGTTTCACTTGTATCTGAGCCTCTCCATTGCTGTGCCTGTTGTATTAAATCTTTAATATGTATAGCTAATGTCAAGTTCTCATGTTCCATTACTTCCCCTTCCGCTGTGTCTGTTGCAGGAGTAGAAGCTAATGGTGCAGGAAAAAATATGTGGTTTCCCGCAGCTTGTTCTTTTGCCTCAGTGTTATCCCCTCCAATTAATAGTTTTAATGACTGTAAATCTTCGAGGGAAAATTCCGAGGAAAGCTGCTCTAAGTCCTCCATGGCTGTTTTTGGCACTATATTTTGAAGCTTATCTTGAAGGCCTGTCCTCTTAGTTCCTTGAGACTCCTCGATTGCCGACAACAATTGCTGGACCATTCCTGCTACCGTAGCTGTTCCTGATCCCTCTCCTTTTTCTAAATGAAGAGCTGCTAATACGTTTTCAAAGGTAGCTGCATCCCCGTTCTGAGATATGTTTTTTTGTACCTTCCCATTCTGTGCTGAGGAGGTAAAGAAAGCCAGTTTCATTGCACTTGTATTCACATAATCACCTCCTTTCAAGGTGTACTATCATTAATTTCCTCTTGATATCAATAAGCTTGTCAATGTGGCAGCCTGTTCTGGATCCAATTCTCCAAGGATATTTCCCCGCTCGCTATTTGGCAGGTTACGAAGAACGGTAACTGCAATCGGCTGGTCTAAGTTGCCGATGATTGCTGCAGCTTGCTCGGGATCCATATCTTTAAACGAAGAGGAAACCTGCTTGACTTGCGCTTCTTTATCTTCGTCTGTACTTTCTTCCATTGACAGCTTTGCTTCCAAATCTCCGACTTGTTGCTCTAACTCCTCGATGGTTGCGTTTTTCCCTGCAATTTCTTGTTCCAACTGGCCAATCCTGTCGTTCTTTTCATCTAAGCTATACTGCATTTTATTGAACCTTTGTTTTTCGCTCTTTTCTTCCTGGGAAGGAAACAAAGATTGAACAACCGGAACTTCCTTACCATACTTGGCTGCCATATCACCCAGGTTGATTCCTGCTATCATCAATACAATCCAAGTTAATGTGACAGCAAAGATGACAGGAATGATGATGACAAAAAAGAACCATTGGAGACGATTTGTGCTGTCTGATTCTTTCGGACGTGATTTTGCCATAACTTCACCTGTTTCTTTGGATTAAGAATTGACGTAAAGAAAGCTCATCCATTTGTCTTTTTTCTGCTTCCTTTTGTCGGATTTGCCACTTTTCCACTTTTTTATCGATCAATTTATCAAACTTCTTCACTTCGACATAGGCTTCTGTCAATTTGCGCTGGCACTGCTCCATTTCACTTCTTGCTGTTTGCACTTTTGGCTGTAGCTGCATTACTTTCTGATCTAATCGCGCTATAAATTCTTGCATTTGAGAAAAATAATGCGCAGACAATTTCCCGTTTGCTAATTTATTCTGCAGCAATTGTTCGGCGTCTTCTTTCTTTTTCAACGTTTCATATAAATGCTTTGCAGCTTCTTCAAACTTACTCATCGCTTGTTGATAAGCTTCCTGTGCAGACAATTTATCATTTTCATGGATATCCCGTATTTTATGGAAAGCATGTAAACTTGCCATCAGTTATCACTCCTGCGATTAAGCTCTTTCAGTTGGATCATCGCTTCTGCGAATGGTGCCGGTTCATGGGTGCCTTGCTTTAAAAAACTGATTATATTCGGATACGCGCGAATTGCTTCATCCACTTCATGGTTAGCCCCTTTTTTATAGGCGCCAATTTGAATTAATTCACTATTTTCTTCATAAGTAGCGAGCAGCGATCGCAAACGATCGGCAGCTTGTTTATGTTCTTCATCAACTACTTGATTCATCACCCTGCTGATCGATTTCAGTACATTAATGGCTGGGAACTGATTTTGTTCCGCCAGCTTTCGATCCAGAACGAAATGGCCATCCAATATCCCTCTTACCGTATCAGCGATTGGTTCATTCATATCATCGCCGTCCACCAGGACCGTATAAAAAGCGGTGATGGTTCCCTGTTTACTCGTACCTGTCCGTTCCAATAATTTAGGCAGGACTGCGAATACAGAAGGGGTATAGCCTTTAGTGGTCGGGGGCTCTCCCGAGGCGAGCCCGATTTCCCTTTGAGCCATCGCTACTCGTGTCACCGAGTCCATCATCAGATTGACCTGATAGCCTAAGTCGCGGAAATACTCGCTGATAGCGGTCGCTGTATAAGCACCTTTCATCCTCATTAGTGCGGGCTGATCGGAAGTAGCGGCTACAATGATCGATTTTTTCAATCCTTCCTCACCAAGATCATTTTCTATGAACTCCCTGACTTCTCTGCCTCGTTCACCGATTAGTGCAATGACATTGATTGTCGCCGAACTGTTACGGGCAATCATCCCCATTAACGTACTCTTTCCAACTCCGCTTCCGGCAAATATGCCGATTCGCTGACCTTTACCTACAGTGAGCAATGTATCGATAGCCCGGACTCCGACATGGAGGGGTTCTTTAATTGTCGGTCTTGACAAAGGGTTTGGCGGAGACTGTTCCGTTGGATAGGACCTTAGCCCTTTCGGAAGGAGCTGATCATCCATAGATTCCCCCATGGCATCCACGACTGATCCGATTAAACCTGTCCCGACTTTTATCCGGAGTGGAGAGCCGGTAGCTTCAACCAGACTTCCCGGACTAATTTCCCTCACCTCTTTGAAAGGCATCAATAATATGTTCTCATTATGGAATCCGACTACTTCCGCCTGGATGGTTTTGTTGGTATGGGAAGGTGTATGGATGATACATACATCCCCGATCGAAGCTTCCGGTCCTTTTGATTCAATCATCAGCCCGACTACCCGGTGGATCCTCCCAAATCGTTTATATGTATCTATTTGATCAATGGCTTCCAAATAGCTTTTATGATTCAACGAAACCGCCCTCCTGGGAAACTTCCAGCAATTGTTTTCGGAGCTCGGTCAATTGACTATCGATGGAAGCGTCAATACTTCCGAAAGATGATTCGACCTTGCAACTGAATGGCTCAAGCTCAGCTTGCGGATAGATTGTCAAAACCGATTTACTTGAGGTGAGCAGTTCCAATTCATCTTTTTGAGCTAAGACCAGGGAGTACTGGTCTGGATGGACAGAAACAACCACCTCCGGCTGATCGTGGACTTCCGCTATCACCCTTTTAACTAGTGGAAGAAAAACTTCCGGCGTTTCTGTTAATTTATGTTTCATTATTTTTTCAGCAATGCGTAAAGCGATCTCCAGGATGGTGGTCTCGCTTGAATCGATGATTTGCTGATAATCTTCTTTTGCCTTCTCAACCACCTGACGAGCTTGGTTTATATGATCATCCGCTTCTTGATAACCCTGTTGCCTGCCTTCTTTATATCCTGTTTCGAGCCCTTCTTTTCGTGCTGTTTCCACCAAATCGGACCTTTCTTGTTGCCATGCTTGTTTTTGCTGCTCGATAATCTTTTCAGCTTCTTTAAGCCGTTTTTCCGTCTCCAGCTCAGCTTCCTTCAGTTTTCTGTCTGCTTCTTGGAGTTTTCGGGCAACCTCCTCTTCTTTTATGAAAAAAGATGCTTCTGTGTCTTGTTCCAATTCTTGTTCAGCTACATGGATAGGTCTGAGCTGGATAAGCCTGGTCTTTTCTTTTTGATTACCACCAATATCAGACAATGATATCGTCACCTCCGCCACGTGCAATCACTATTTCACCGACTTCTTCTAATCGCCGGATAACCGCTACTGTACGTGTTTGTGCCTCTTCTACATCTTTTAGCCGGACAGGTCCCATGAATTCCATTTCTTCCTGGAAGGTTTCCGCCATACGCTGGGACATATTGTTGAATACGATCTCTTTTACTTCTTCACTAGCTACCTTCAGTGATAGGCGGAGATCATCATTTTCAACCTCTCTTATGACACGCTGTATCGCACGGTTATCCAGCGTGACGATATCTTCGAATACGAACATCCGCTTCTTGATTTCTTCTGCCAAATCAGGATCTTGAATTTCCAGGGCATCCAGAATCGTGCGTTCTGTACTTCTGTCAACTCCATTCAATACTTCCACAACTGCAGGGATACCACCGGTCTGTGTATAATCCTGTGTTCCTGAGGAGGATAAATGCCTTTCCAAAATCTGTTCCACCTGGCTGATGATTTCAGGTGAAGTTGAGTCCATTAATGCAATCCGTTTGGCGATGTCCGCTTGCATTTCCTGTGGCAGTTCAGAAAGAACCTGGGCCGATTGAGCGGAATCAAGATAAGACAATACCAATGCAATCGTTTGCGGATGTTCATTTTGGATAAAATTTAAGATTTGACCAGGGTCCGCTTTTCGTGCAAAGTCAAAAGGACGGACCTGCAATGAAGAGGTAAGGCGCCCGATGATATTGGCTGCTTCCTGTTCCCCCATAGCTTTTTCCAATACCGTTTTCGCGTAGCCCACCCCGCCCTGCGTTATATAATCCTGAGCAAGAGCAATTTGGTGAAATTGTTCGAGGATTTCTTCTTTTTGTTTGGAATCCACTTTTTGCACGGAAGAAATCTCCAAGGTGAGTTTTTCAATTTCTTCCTCTGTCAAGTGTTTGTATACTTGCGCGGACACGTCCGGACCAAGAGAAATCAGCAGAATGGCTGCTTTCTGTTTCCCTGTCAGTGCCTTTTTTTTCGGCATGTGTCACTCCCCCTAATCTTCAGCTATCCAGGACCGTAATAATTTCGCAAAATCTTCCGGTTTTTCTCTTGCCATACGCTCGAGTTGTTTTCGTTTGACAGTGCCTTCGGTATCTTTTTCTTCGTCCAGCTCCGGAACATCATATTCTACGGTATCCTGCATGAATTCTTGATAACTGTCTTCATCCTCATCTTGTCCCTGGTTTCTTCGTAACACTACCCAGAGCAGTGTGAGGACTACTGCCAATAAAACGCCCCCTGCAATATATGCCCAGAGCGGGATACCTGTTGGTACAGGCTGTTGTTCTGCTGCTCCATTAAACTCCTGGAACACGATCGAAACATTCTCACCTATAGCCTCTCCTTCATAAGGAGCTGCAACAGAGGTGGCAATGATCGAATCGAGGATAGAGCTGACACTCGCTTCCACGGTCGCTTGTTCCTGCTGTGATAAAAGCTGAACCTCACCGGTATCATCTAATCCTTTTGATGTATCGATCGCTACCTGAATGCCGATATCTCTTACCTTATATGGACTTTCCACAATTTCGCGTTGGATACGGTCAAATTCATTATTGATCGTTTCCTTGACCATTTCATATTCGCCATCACCATTTGCATCTTCCGCGTTATAGGCTGCCGGATCGTCCTCTCCTGCAGGAGCACCGCCAGCCATAGGAGGGTTCCCTGTATATGTCTCTGTCAGACGTTCGACACTTACCGGAAGTCCTTCCATACTGTCAGGATCTACAGGCTCGACCAATTCTTCTATTCGATTCTCTTGGGTAAAATCGATATCAGTCGTAACAGATGCCACTACCTTATCCATGCCGATCATGGTTCCCAGCATCTGCTGGACTCGCCTTTGAATGTCCCGTTCAATATCTTTCTTGATGTTCTGCTGCTGTGTATATGTATCTCCGCTGCCAGGAGAATCTGAACTTTTTTGATCGAAGTATTCAAAATACTGGTTCATGATGACGATATTATCTGTAGTAAGATTGGGTACTGATTTTGAAACTAAGTTATAAAGGCCTTCGAGCTGGTTACCTTTGAACTGATAACCTGGTGATGTATGTAATACGATGGAAGCTGTAGCCTCCTGCTGTTCATCCCCGATAAAAACCGGTTCAGGTGGTTGGTTAATCATTACCTGTGCATCTGTTATCCCTTCGATACCCTTCATCAAATTCGCTAATTCTGTTTGCATCGTGTCCAATTTAATCATGTCAAATTCATTATCTGTCATTCCCCATGACGTGTTTTCACTAAAAAAAGAATAATCAATGTTTCCACTTTTCGGAAGTCCGGATGCTGCCAAATCTACTAGAAGGCCATCCACTTGCGACTCCGGCACCAGGATCGTCTGCCCACCTTGTGTCAGTTCATAATTTACATTACGGGCATCCAATTCTGTTTTCATTTGACCGATCTCTTGTAACGATAGATTTTGATAAAGGGGGACCATATTGCTTTTTGAAGATAAGATGCTGACTACCAAAAGCACAATGACTAAAGCTAATACAGAGCCAATTAAGGTGCTTTTTTGGGCTTTTGTACGTTCTTTCCAAAAGCTTGCTATGTTTTCTTTAAAAATAATTAATTTTTTTCTCATAATTGCCCCCATAAAACACACACTTCAAAAGAATACTATAATGTCGAAATGGAATAGAATGCGATTAAACTTGCATTCTCATAATCTCACGATACGCATCGATGACCTTGTTTTGGACTTCTACAGAAGTTTGTAAGGTAACACTCGCTTTTTGTGCAGTAATCATCACATCATGCAAGTCATCGATCTCTCCCTTAGCAAGAGCCTCCGTTTTCTGATCAGAAAGCTTTTGGCTGTGATTTACATCAGCGATTGCCTGCTTTAAATCGGCGGCGAAATTTGCTTGTGCATCACCCGGGGTCATTTTGAGATTATTTTGAGATTTAGGTACCAGGCTGGACACTCCATTGATTGTATTTAAATTGACCATATTAAGTCACCTGCCTTATTTTCCTATTTCTAATGCTTTCATCAGCATTGATTTAGAGGCGTTGACTGAAGTGATGTTCGCTTCATAAGAGCGGGTAGCACTCATCAAATCAACCATTTCTCTTAGTGGATCAACATTAGGAAGTTGGACATACCCATCTTCATTTGCGTCCGGATGATTCGGGTTATATTCCAGTTTGAAGGGTTCGGAATTGTCTTCTCGTATTTCGCTCACTCTTACACCCTGGCCTGAAGTGGCAGAAGAAGCTTTCGCTTGTTTAAGAAAAGTGCCAAAGTCCTTTTCACGAGGCTCAAATACTACCTGCTTTCTGCGATAAGGCTGCCAGTTGCCGTCGTCATTCAATTCAGCTCTAGTAGTTTCTGCATTGGCAATATTGGATGAAATAGTATCCATCCGCAAACGCTGGGCCGTCAAAGCACTGGCGCTGATATTCATCGAATGAAAGATGCTCACGTTATCTGCCTCCCTTGATTACAGTTTCCAAGCTGCGGAATTTTCCGTTCATTCGGTCTACCATGGATTGATAATACAATTGGTTTTTGGCAAGTTCGTTCATTTCTTTATCAATATCGATGTTATTGCCATTGTGGTTATATGTAGTTCCTTTGTCGGTGACAACCTGGTAAGGAGTCAGAGCGCCATTCCCGATGGGAAGATGTCTGGGGTGGGTACGAAAGCCTTCGATACTGTTTGTGGTTTGTTCCGCTAAGATGTCTTTGAAGATTACTTTTTTAGCCTTGTATCCTGGAGTGTCGACATTTGCGATATTATTGGATATGGTATTATTTTTCTGTGTTGCATAGTTGAGCGAATGTTCCAGAGTCTGCATTGTCCCGCCGAATAACTTCATTTCATCTACCTCCTGATTAATGGGCATAGACCCATAACCTACCAACACATTGTAAGAAAATAGCGACTGGTTGTCTATGCGAAATCGTCAATATGTTACGAAATCTTACAAAAAATGACTATAGTCCTAGTTCTTTTTACTTTTTAATTTGACAATATTTTACATCGAGGTATTTTACTGGGAAATATGTAGCATTTTGGCGAATAATGAACATCTTACCTTTATTATTACATACTTTCCGGGGTAAGGGAATCTTCCGAAAAATTTATTATTATATGGTTATCAATGATACGAAACAAATATAATTTATATAAAAAGGCTGCCGGGAAATCCCGGCAGCCTTTTTAGTTTTTATATTAATTGGTACGTAATTTTTGCAGTTCCAGCAGGAAATTGTTATTCAACACTTTGATATAAGTCCCTTTCATACCGAGGGAGCGAGACTCGATAACACCCGCACTCTCCAGTTTACGAAGAGCGTTGACAATTACAGATCTCGTAATACCGACACGGTCGGCAATTTTACTTGCTACCAGCAGGCCTTCGTTGCCTTCCAGTTCCTCAAAAATGTGTTCAATAGCTTCCAATTCACTATAGGATAGTGAGCTGATCGCCATTTGTACGACTGCTTTGCTTCTTGCTTCCTGTTCGATTTCTTCTGTCTTTTCATGAAGAATCTCCATCCCTACAACAGTTGCCCCGTATTCTGCAAGCAATAGGTCATCTTCCTCAAAACTATCGCTGAGACGGCTTAGGATCAGTGTTCCAAGGCGCTCCCCACCACCAATGATAGGTACGATGGTAGTCAGGCCATTTTCAAATAGCTCTCTGTTCTCTACCGGGAATGCTGTATACTCACTGTCAATATCAATATTGGCAGTTGTTTCCTGGATGGTGAACAAGTTTTGCGTATACGCTTCCGGAAACTGACGTTCAGAAAGCATCGCTTTCATACGTTCATTCTCGATTTCCTGTTTGATCGCAAAACCTAAAAGCTTACCTCTACGACTTAAAATAAAAATGTTGGCCCCAATGACATCACGCAATGTTGCGGACATGTCATTGAAATTGACTGATTTCCCTGTTGTTTTCTGCAACATAGAGTTGATTTTTCTGGCACGTTCTAATAATTGCATTTGTTTTCCTCCTAACTGTACTCGCTTCTAAAGGATAAATCGGCTTAAATCTTTGTTTTTCACGATACTGCTTAATTTCTCGTCGACATATTGTGGGGTGATTTTTATCGTATCCATCGTTACATCGGGTGCTTCAAACGATAAATCCTCCAACAGTTTCTCGAGAATCGTATGCAGTCTCCGTGCACCGATATTATCTGTTTCCTGATTAACCTCAAAGGCGATTTCTGCAAGCTTAGTTACAGCTTCGTCAGAAAATTCAACCTTTATACCTTCTGTTTCTAATAATGCACTATATTGTTTCAATAATGCATTGGATGGCTCCGTCAAAATCCGTTTGAAGTCACTGATGGTGAGCTTCTCTAATTCCACCCGGATCGGAAAACGGCCTTGTAATTCCGGAATGAGGTCAGAAGGTCTCGCCATGTGAAAAGCACCGGCAGCAACAAACAAGATATGATCCGTTTTGACAGGACCATGCTTTGTCACTACTGTGGAACCTTCCACGATCGGCAGGATGTCTCGCTGCACCCCTTCCCGGGATACATTGGCCTGGTTATCACTTTTCGCGGCCACCTTATCGATTTCATCGATGAAGATCATACCCGATTGCTCGACCTTCTGAACAGCTTTCTGGGTAACTTCATCCATATCAATCAATTTTTGTGCTTCTTCCTGAGTAAGTACTTTTCTAGCTTCAGAAACAGGAAGCCGTCGCTTTTTCTTTTTCTTCGGCATGAACTGACCCATGGCATCCTGCATATTCATCCCCATTTGTTCCATTCCTGAACCTTGGAGCATATCAAACATCGAAGGCTGTTGTTCTTCGACTTCTACGTTAACCATCTGATCTTCCAGCTCTCCCATAGCAAGCTGCTGGGCAATCCGTTTCCGTTTGTTTTCTACTTCAACCTCTTCATCGCCCGTCTGTTCCTGGGTCTCCTGATTGGGTTGCTGATTGAAAATCATTTCGAAAGGATTTTTGAAATTCGTCTGTTTCTTTTTTGATGGAACAATGAGTTTAACCAGGCGTTTATTCGCTTGCTCTTCAGCCCGATCCTTCACAGCTTCCATCTGTTCTTCTTTAACCATTCGGACCGCTGTTTCCGTCAAATCCCGAACCATTGATTCAACATCACGTCCAACATAACCGACTTCGGTGAATTTGGTGGCTTCCACTTTGACAAACGGAGCTCCAACAAGCTTTGCCAGGCGGCGTGCAATCTCTGTTTTTCCGACGCCGGTAGGTCCGATCATGAGAATATTTTTGGGTACAATCTCATCCCTCAGATAATCATCAAGCTGCATCCGCCGGTAACGATTTCTCAATGCTACCGCAACCGACTTCTTCGCATCTTTTTGACCAACGATATATTGATCGAGTCTCTCGACAATTTGTCTTGGGGTCAACTCAAATGACATCCATACCAGCCTCCTTATTCGATGACCTCGAGTGTAATCTGGTCATTTGTGAAAACACAGATTTCTCCTGCGATTTCCAATGCGGCACGGGCAATTTCTTCAGCACTTTTATCAGAAGAATACCGTTTTAACGCACGACCAGCACTCAAGGCATAATTACCGCCTGAACCGATAGCCAGAATGCCATCATCCGGTTCAATTACTTCCCCTGTCCCGGAGACAAGAAACATTTCGTCCTTGTTCATGACGATCAACATGGCCTCCAGCTTCCTTAACACTTTGTCGCTTCGCCACTCTTTGGCTAATTCCACCGCCGCGCGAGCTAGATTGCCATCATACGCTTCCAGGTTGGATTCAAACTTTTCAAATAAAGTGAAGGCATCCGCAACGGATCCGGCAAATCCCGCCAGTACCTGGCCTTTGAACAGCCTTCTCACCTTCTTCGCTGTATGTTTCATAACCACCTGGTTGCCAAGTGTAACCTGGCCATCCCCGCTCATCGCGCACTGTCCTTTATGGTGGACAGCAAAAATTGTTGTTGCATGAAACTGTTGACTCATCCTATTCTCACCTCTATTTATTTGCTCTCGGGTGACTATCCCTATATATCTTACGTAAATGGTCCTTCGTCACATGAGTATAAATCTGTGTGGATGATAAATTTTCATGACCCAGCAGCTCTTGGACTGCCCGTAAATCCGCACCCTGATTCAACATATGGGTGGCGAAGCTGTGCCTTAATTTGTGTGGATGGATGTTTACGGTCATGGCTGCTTTTTCCACCATTTTATCCAGGATGAGACGTACACCTCGATCAGATAGCGTGCCCCCTTTCGCATTGAGAAAAAGGTGATCCGGCTTTTTGTTACTATTTCTTAGAAGCCTGGAGCGGCCATCCTCGATGTACATCTTCATCGCTTTAGAAGCGAATTGACCAAATGGGACATACCTTTCCTTCCGGCCCTTCCCTCTCACCAGGATGGTACCGATTGTGAAATCTATATCTTCCACTTTGGTGCCTACACATTCACTGACACGGATTCCTGTACCATACATCAACTCAAGCAAAGCCTGATTACGTTGTCCAAGCGGCGTAGACAAGTCGTTCACAGAAAATAACCGCTCCAGCTCTTCTTCATAAAAGAATTCTGGAATCGGCTTTCCTTCCTTCGGTAAGGATACATTGATGAATGGATTATGGTTCACTTTCCCTTCCCGTTCAAGAAAACGATAGAACGACCGCATGCAGGACAGCTTACGGGAAACGCTTCTCCTGGAAAGTTTCTGCTGGTACAACCGGGTCAGAAATATGCGGATCAAAGGGTAATCTACGTCTCTGATACTGGGGATCCCTTCTGTTTGCATAAAAAGAAAAAATGCATCTACATCTTTCTCATAGTGTTGGATGGTTAGTGAAGATGCATTTTTTTCAATTTGCAGGTATTCCAGAAAAAGAAGTTTTTCTGATTGTAAATCGTCCATATATCCACCTCTTCAAGGCGTTTAAATTTTAACACAATTCAATCAATTCGTGCAATCCTTTTAACTAAATTGTAACAAAATTCTGAATTGTTTCCAATGCCCGCTTAGCGTATGCATCATTTCTTTCTTTTTTATTCTTTATTTTATTCTCAAGAGGTTTGATCAAACCAAAGTTAGCATTCATCGGCTGGAAGTGTTTAGGATTGGTTGTCGTTATATAGTTTGCCATACTTCCCATCATCGTTTCATGGGGAAGCACAACCGGCTCTTTTCCTTGCAGCAGACGTGCTGCATTGATGCCTGCGATCAATCCGGCTGCAGCTGATTCTACGTAGCCTTCCACTCCGGTCATCTGCCCAGCGAAGAACAGATCGTCTCTATCTTTGTATTGATAGGTCGCTTTAAGTAAATTAGGAGAATTGATAAACGTATTGCGATGCATAACACCGTAACGTACGATTTCAGCGTTCTCCAGGCCAGGTATTAAACGGAAAACTTCTTTTTGCGGCCCCCATTTCAAATGTGTTTGAAAACCTACCATATTATATAAAGTTCCTGCAGAATCATCCTGGCGTAATTGAACGACCGCATATGGAGTTTTTCCTGTTTTCGGGTCTTCTAAACCTACAGGCTTTAACGGCCCGAATGTCATTGTCTTTTTACCGCGTTGGGCCATGACCTCGATTGGCATGCAGCCTTCAAAAAATATTTCCTTCTCGAACTCCTTCAATGGAACTGTCTCAGCTGATATCAATGCCTCGTAGAAACGATTGAACTCTTCTTCGGTCATAGGGCAGTTGAGATAAGCGGCTTCTCCCTTATCATACCGTGACTTTAAATAGACTTTGTCCATATCGATGGAATCCTTCTCTATGATCGGTGCCGCTGCATCATAAAAATATAAGTATTCTTCTCCTGTCATCTCCTTCAGATGAGTGGATAGTGATTCTGAAGTCAATGGTCCGGTGGCTACGATTACTGGTCCGTCTTCAGGAATCTTTCCGATTTCTTCATTATATACAGTTACGTTCTGGTGGTTTTTTACATGCTCTGTTACATATCCCGCAAATTCATGGCGATCGACCGCCAATGCTCCACCTGCTGGAACCTGTGATTGATCGGCAGCTTGTATGATGATGGAATCCAATGTACGCATTTCCTCTTTGATGACCCCTACTGCATTGGTAAGGGAGTTGGCGCGAAGCGAATTACTGCAAACGAGCTCCGCAAATTTATCTGTATGGTGGGCCGGTGTCTGTTTAGATGGCCTCATTTCATATAAATGTACTTGTATACCCCTTTTAGCCAACTGCCAGGCAGCTTCACTACCAGCCAGACCAGCTCCGATTACGGTTACATGTTGTGCACTCATCAGGCATGCTCCTTTCAAAACGTGTCAAGTATATATACTTACCATTCGGTAATTATATCGATACGGTCTGATAGTGTCAATAATTTTTTTACTCCTATCATACATAACAAAAAGAAAAAGCAAGCGCAAACTTTGCGCTTACTTTTGAGCCTCTTCTTTATAATCACATTCGGTACATTGAATTTGTACCCCTTTTTTCGATTTCTTCTCAACCAGGAGTGAGCTGCACTTTGGACAAGGTCTGCTGATCGGCTTATCCCATGATATGAAATCACATTCAGGATAACGGTCACAACCGTAGAATGTCCGACGCTTTTTACTTTTTCGCTCCACCACTTCCCCTTCTTTACATTTCGGGCAGGTGACGCCAACTTTCTTAAGGATCGGTTTTGTATTTCTGCATTCAGGAAAGTTTGAGCAAGCCAAAAACTTTCCATAACGGCCCATTTTGTAGACCATTTCATGTCCGCAATTTTCACAATCCACACCTGCGGGTTCATCTTTGATTTCGACTTTCTCCATTTCTTGTTCCGCTTTTTCTAAATGTGGTTCAAAACCTTTATAAAAATCATCGATGACACTAACCCATTCTACTTTTCCTTCTTCGACAGCATCGAGATCTTCTTCCATTTTTGCTGTGAAATCCACATTGATGATTTCAGGAAAGTATTGTTCGATTGATTCATGTACAATACTTCCAAGTTCAGTCGGCACAAACCGTTTATTATCGAGTGCGACATAGCCACGCCGTTGGATAGTATCCAATGTTGGTGCATAAGTGGATGGTCTTCCGATTCCGAGCTCTTCCAAAGTCTTGACCAGTCTTGCTTCTGTATAACGAGGAGGCGGCTGGGTAAAGTGCTGATTAGGTTCAATCGCATCAGCTTTTACGGTCATTCCCTCTTCCAGCTCAGGAAGCATTTTATCTTCTTCCTTTTTGTTGTCATCGTTTCCTTCGATATACACTTTCATGAAACCTTTGAATTTCACTTTAGAGCCGGTAGCACGGAACTCGACACCCTGATTAGTCATATGCACCGTCATCGTGTCCAGAACTGCCGGGGCCATTTGGCTGGCAGTGAACCGATCCCAGATCAATTTGTACAGGCGATATTGATCGCGGGATAAAATGCTTTTCATAGCCTTAGGGTCACGGTTGGCAGAAGTAGGGCGGATCGCTTCGTGAGCATCCTGGGCTCCTTCCTTCTGTTTCTTTTTCTTATTGCCTCCAAGATATTCTTTCCCATATTGACCTTCGATGTAATTACGGGCTTGTTCTTTTGCGGAGTCTGAAAGACGGGTAGAGTCGGTACGCATATAAGTGATCAGACCGACAGTTCCCTCTTTCTTTCCTAAATCGATCCCTTCATATAACTGCTGGGCGATCATCATCGTCTTTTTCGCCCGGAAGTTCAGCTTACGGGCTGCTTCCTGTTGCAGGGATGAGGTAGTAAATGGTACGGAAGGATTCCGCTTACGTTCCCGTTTATTGACTTTGTCGATGTGGAATTCCTTTCCCTTCATCTTATTCAAGATGTTATCGACATCATCTTTCGTTTTTAATTCTTGTTTTTTTCCATCGATTCCATAAAATGCACCAGGGAATTTTTCTTTTCCCTTCAGGAAAGTGCCATCAATAGACCAATATTCTTCCGGTTGGAATTTATTGATTTCATTTTCACGATCAATGATCAAACGGACGGCGACCGATTGTACACGCCCGGCACTAAGCCCTTTTTTCACTTTCTTCCATAGAATAGGACTGATATTATATCCTACCAGCCTATCCAGGATACGTCTTGCCTGTTGGGCATCAACACGGTCCATATCAATGGTTCTCGGGTTTTTGAATGAATTCTTGACTGCGTCTTTAGTGATCTCATTGAAAACTACCCGGCATTCCGATTTATCATCGATATCTAAGCTATGCGCTAAATGCCACGCGATTGCCTCCCCTTCTCTGTCGGGGTCGGCAGCGAGGTAAACGCGTTTTGCTTTTTTCGCTGCGGTTTTCAATTCTTTCAATACGGGACCTTTCCCGCGTATCGTAATATATTTAGGTTCATATTCTTTGTCGACATCTACACCCATTTGACTTTTGGGCAAGTCACGGACATGTCCAAGTGAAGCCTTTACTTTATACTTTTTTCCTAAGTATTTTTCGATTGTTTTGGCTTTTGCGGGTGATTCGACGATAACTAGATAATCTGCCATAACTGTTCCTCCCATAGAGGTGTGTGCACCTTATGCATATTTCATTGATAAACTTTCCCTATTATTAAATACTTTCTTTTCATTTGTCAAACGTGATTGGTCAGAATTTTTTCAAAAAAAGGAGATAATAAATATTATTTGCCAAACTTCGACAAAACAGATGGAGTTATTTCGGCCATGAATCCACAATATCCTGGGTATTTAGAACCATTTTGGCACCTTCCTGAATCATACGGTTACACCCTTCACTGTTTTCTTGCAAAAGAGAACCTGGAAATGCAAATAGTTCCCTGCCTTGCTCTAATGCCTGATCCACGGTGATCAAAGATCCGCTTCTCGCCTTCGCTTCCACAACAAGCGTAGCTTCCGACAACCCACTGACGATACGATTCCGTTCAGGAAAATGGTATCTTTGCGGCCTAATATCAGGTGCGTATTCGGATATGACCAGATGATTTTGTGCCATTTGTTGAAATAAGGATATGTTTTGTTTCGGGTAAATATGATGGAAACCCGATCCTATGACTCCAACTGTTGTACCATGATAGCGTAAAGCCAACAGGTGTGCAAACCTATCTATCCCGACTGCAAGTCCGCTGACTAACATCCACCCCGCTTTGATTAGTGGGGCAAGCACACGCTCCATCGCCGGAAATGCTGATTCTGATGGGTTTCTAGTTCCAACCACGCTCAAAGCAGGACAATGATTAAGCAGCGCCCGGTTTCCAGCCAGATAAAGGACTAGTGGAGGATCTGGGATATTTTTTAAAAGCGTCGGGTAATCATTGTCTAATATCGTCATTATAGAAAATTCTTTCATAAATTGTTCCATCTTATACCTATGATTTTCTGAATGGAGTTGGTGAAGGAAGGCAGATGCACGTTTCAAGGGGATACCGTAACTGGTAGAGAGGTTATGGGGGGACATGTTGAAAATAGTTGTTAAACCGGGATCTTGCTGAAGAAATTTACGAAGTAAAGGCCGGCTGGCGTAGGGGTTATTGTGAAGAAAAATCAACAATTTCCGTGTTTCATCCAATCAGAACCACTCCTTTTTTCCATTAGAAATAAGATCGTGCACGGAGCTGCCATGCACGATCTTGGTTAATTTCCTAGTTTTTAATGCGTTTTACACTTGTCATAAAGACCATTGTCTTTAAGCACTTCAATTAGAGTTTCTCCCATAACGGATGGTGTTTCTGCTACTTGGATACCGCACTCATTCATGACACGAATCTTTTCGTCAGCTGTACCTTTACCACCAGAAATAATAGCACCAGCATGGCCCATACGTTTTCCTGGAGGTGCAGTACGACCACCTATGAAGCCGACTACAGGTTTGGTCATGTTGCTTTTAACCCATTCTGCCGCTTCTTCTTCTGCAGTACCACCGATCTCCCCGATCATGATAACTGCTTCTGTGTCATCATCTTCATTGAACGCCTGCAGAACATCGATAAAGTCTGTACCATTGACTGGGTCACCGCCGATACCTACAGCTGTAGACTGGCCAACTCCAGCTTCAGAAAGCTGATGTACTGCCTCATAAGTTAAGGTACCAGAACGGGAAACGACCCCGACATGGCCTTTTTTATGAATATAACCAGGCATAATACCAATTTTACATTCTTCTGGAGTAATGACACCAGGACAGTTAGGCCCTACTAAGCGTGTCTTCTTCCCTTCCATATAACGTTTCACTTTCACCATGTCAAGCACAGGAATATGCTCTGTGATACAGATGGCTAAATCCATTTCAGCATCTGTCGCTTCCATGATGGCATCCGCTGCGAAAGGTGCAGGGACGTAAATGACAGAAGCATTGGCACCAGTCTTTTCGACTGCTTCAGAAACGGTATCGAATACAGGGACACCTTCAACCTCTGTGCCGCCTTTGCCTGGTGTGACACCACCCACGATTTTCGTACCGTACTCCAGCATTTGTTTCGTATGGAAAAGGGCTGTTGAACCTGTAATTCCTTGCACGATTACTTTTGTGTCTTTATTAACATATACACTCATCTGATTCCCCGCCTTTCTACTTCACTAGTTCTACTATTTTTTGTGCACCGTCTGCCATTGAATCCGCGGATGTGATGTTCAAACCGGATTCATCCAAGATTTTCTTACCTTGCTCGACATTCGTACCTTCCAAACGAACGACCAATGGAAGTGTCAATCCGATCTGTTTGGTAGCTTCTACAACACCCTCAGCAATGACATCACACTTCATGATACCGCCGAAGATATTAACAAAAATTCCTTTGACATGATCGTCAGACAAGATGATTTTAAATGCCTCTGTAACCTTTTCTGTAGTGGCTCCGCCCCCTACATCAAGGAAGTTGGCAGGATCGCCGCCATAGTGTTTGATGGTGTCCATCGTTGCCATTGCTAAACCGGCACCATTAACCATACAACCGATATTACCATCAAGTGCAATATAGCTGAGGTCATACTTAGAAGCTTCAACTTCTTTCGGATCTTCTTCATCGAGATCACGAAGCTCCTGGACGTCTTTTTGGCGGTAAAGTGCATTGTCGTCAAAGTTCAACTTAGCATCTAACGCCATGACATCCCCATCACCTGTAGTGACTAGTGGATTGATTTCAGCGATGGAGCAATCTTTTTCTACAAATACTTTGTAAAGGCCCATCATGAATTTAACTGCTTTTGAAATTTGCTCTTTCGGAATGTTGATATTAAACGCCAGACGACGAGCCTGGAAAGGAGTCAATCCGACTACTGGATCGATGACTTCTTTAAAGATTTTTTCAGGAGTTGCAGCTGCAACTTCTTCAATTTCCGTACCGCCTTCTTCTGAAGCCATCATGGTAACACGGCTTGTAGCACGGTCTAATACAAGGCCGACATAATATTCACTCTTAATGTCGCAGCCTTCTTCAATCAGTAAGCGCTTTACTTCCTTACCCTCTGGTCCAGTTTGATGAGTTACGAGCGTCTTGCCAAGAATTTCATTGGCATATGTACGCACTTCATCAGCATTTTTAGCGATTTTGACACCGCCGGCTTTACCGCGGCCTCCCGCATGGATTTGTGCTTTCACAACTGTGACACCAGAACCTAATTTTTCAGCTGCTTCAACAGCTTCATCTACGGTATATGCCACATGACCATTTGGTACTGAAACGCCAAATTCGCGTAGAATGTCTTTCCCTTGATACTCGTGAATGTTCATGTTCCATCCTCCCATCATTTTAACTGCATTACCATTGTATAAAAAAACGTCGGGAATTGTCCACAGTAAGCGTCAGGAACTTGTCGAAAAAGTGACATACACGGCGTTGCAGGGACTATAATATGATTATGTAAACTACATTTCTCCTTTTATATTATCCTGTATTGCCATGAAGACTCATTTCGAAATAGTGGGGTCCGTTACCATAAGAGTAATGGGATGGTCCGGGAAAAGACTCGCTTTCCAGCTTCATCGCCTAGACACTCGCGACATAAGCAGTCCATCAACGGGAAGAAAGATCACTTCCCTTTTGCTGTTCTGCTTATGCGTGTCGTGTCTCCCAAGGCGATTACGCATTCTTTTCTTTCCTGCGGGGGACCTGGCAAGCTTCCTCGGGCTAAAGCCCTGCGGGATCTCGCCTAGCCCCTTCTCCCGCGGGAGTCTCGCCGTTTCCCTTCCCATCCAGCCAGTTTTGTACTAAACGAACCCTTCAAAAGAAAAAAGAGTGTTTAACTAAAATCTTCATGTTCATGATTATAAAGAGGTATATGGGACTAAGGCTTCTTTCTACCATCATGGCGTTTTACAAGTGGGATTTCGAGAACTTCCTATGGCAAAGGACGTAGGGGAACTGCGAGACTCCTGTGGGAAATGCGTGTTAGATGAGACCCCACAGAGCGTCAGCTCGAGGAGGCTCATCACTCGCCCACGGAAAGCGAGTTGTTTCCCAACGTCCTTCTCCTCTTACAATATCTCGAAATCAAGTCTTCGACTTTTCGGCCCTATTGTTGCACAAGCTTTTTATGAAGGAGTTGCATCCTGATCGGCCCGGTAGATAAACGCAAAAACTTCCGCGACGACCTGGTATAATTCCTCTGGTATTTGTTCATTAATATTCAATTGGGACAACAATTCGACCAACGAGGCATCCTCTTGTACGGGAACTTCATTTCTGCGGGCATTCTCGATGATATTTTCCGCTACATAGCCCTTTCCTTTAGCCTTCAATTTGGGAGCATAATCCGTTTCCGCTTCATAACCAAGTGCAATTGCCTGCTTTTGTTTTTCATTCATATCCTGTAGTCCACTCCTCTCTCTGAAAAATGGCTGGGATAGACAGATTGCTTATTCGTCTCCATGATTTTCTTTACCTGGAGCGAAGTAAGCTGATACCCGATCTTGTCCAATCCTGCTTCTAATTCTGTTTGAATATTTGCTGTGGTTCGGAGGGTGGCCTGGTCATGATTATAAATGATCAACATAACTTTGCTATCATAGATAGACATATCAATGACCGTTTCCTTTAAAGTTTCTAAATCCAAATAAAACAGGACATGACAAAACTCAGGGTCAATAACCCCTTCTTCATTTTTCCTGCCTTCTATATTGATTTGAATATCATTACGCGATTTCAAATACGCACCTGGAAAAAGAAGGCTCATCTGTGCCATCTGCGTATTTTCCTGGTGAGCAGTCAGCTGAACACCATTCAGGAAGTGGACCAACTGCTGCATCCGCTCTGATTGCGTCTTGCCCGCCGATTGTTCCTGTATTGCCTGTAGTAAGATGGATTTCAGACTTTGGCTTCCCTGGATGTTCTCATTGTTCAGTAATTGTTTCAAAAAGCTCGCTTCATCATCGAGCCCTGCAAATTGAAGCGTGGTTTTCATTTGCAGCAATAGCCTCTGCGATAACTCTGGTGAAGTTGGAATGGTGTGCAAAAAGGTGGTCAGGATATTTTTCCCTGCTGAGTTTAATTGATTTCCTGCTGCTGCATCTACCAATTCTCTAACTTGATGGAGGCGACTCAGCTGTTCATTCGTTGGAATCTTACCTGTGCTTGCTGATTCTCGTAAATGGTGAAGAGCTGCCTGCATATCCGGTGAATGCTTAAAAAGTTGAGGAAATATCTGCTTTTCTAAGTAATTTTGATGCTGGATCAAGCGGGAAGATACCCCCTTATCCGGATTGTCCAGAAGCGCATCCAGTGCTTTCATCCATTGATTCAATGTTGCCTGTGATGTTTTATTCCATGGTAACTGCTGCTGGTACAGCTGCATTATTCCACGTGAGAAGGCCTCAGAGGTCAAGTCAAAAGGGAAACCGGATAGATGCTGTGTTGTCAACTTCGCTTGAATGGAAGCAGCTGATTCTCCAGTCTGTAGCTTTATCCCCTGATTGACTGCCCATTGCAGCCACAACCGTTGAAAACGGTCAAAGCTGGTACCCTCAGCAATTAATCCTGCCTGCTTCATGACCTGAAAGCTTTGGGTGTTACCGTTCATTACATGATGCAAAAGGGTTGCTGTCAGTATACTCTTATCTGCTGAACCACTCCCCCGTATACTTGTTATTCGGTTCAGGAGGTTATTTTCCGTATTACTTAATGATTGTTTATGAAGGAGCGAATCTTCCAATTTGTCCAGGAGTCCTGTCAACTGCGACTGCTGCCTGGCTATTAAAGCATTGACAATCGCCGGCCGAACTGGCAGCTGCTTTTCGAATAAATGGATGAGGGCTGGCAGTGCGTGATGGGCATTGGGGGAGCTCTTCAAAATGGCTGCCGCTTGCTTCAATGAGGATTGGCGAAAAGGAATATTTCTTGTTATCAGTTGGTCCAAGAGCCTGATATTTTCAGATGTTGCTTTTATACCAATACGCTTGAGCAGCTCACTCATCTCTTCTATCTGCGCACCAGCTTGTTTCGAAACCATTTTCAAATGAATTACTTCGTCTGTCGATTGAACCTGGAACAAATAGTTTTTCCCTAAGGTCAGTGATGCTTCCAGCTTTGCGGTCACTTGCTTGTCCCCCAACGAAACGACCGCCATATTATTTGGCAGCAGTTTCTTCACACTCCCCGATAACATTTGGCCAGCACGTAAGACTGGTCCATTTGGTGCCGCTACTCGCTGTAAAGCTTGAAAAAGATTTGAAGCGCTGGCTTGCATCCCATTGCCTCCTCCCTTACCTTTTGATTGCAGCTGCAACAGGTGAAAAGCTGCGTCGATGATATGGAGATGGCCCGAATTGTTCAAGTGCTTCCATATGGGTGCTGGTTCCATATCCTTGATTCGCTTTGAAATCATACATCGGAAATTCTTCATGAATTGCGCGCATCATCCGGTCCCTGGTTACTTTAGCAATAATACTTGCTGCTGCAATTGAAACACTTCGCTGGTCGCCCTTAATCAAAGATTCTGATGGACAAGGCAGTCCCTCAAGTTTTACAGCATCAATCAGCACATGATCCGGCGTCATGCCGAGATTTTCAACTGCTCTTGTCATCGCCATTTTTGTAGCTTGGTTTATGTTATAACGATCAATTTCTTCATTCGTTACGATGCCGCTCCCATAAGCGAATGCGTCAGTTACAATCTGTTCAAAAAACTTTTCCCTCTTCTCCGGGGAAAGCTGCTTGGAATCATTCAGACCCTCTAAATAATAATCCTTATGTAAAACAACACAGCCTGCTACCACCGGGCCCGCCAATGGCCCTCGGCCAGCCTCATCAATGCCTGCTACAAAATGATGGCCATGCTGGTATTGTTTTTTTTCAAACTCCATCATTTCCTGATACTTGAGAAGCATGGCATGTTCTTTTTGCAGCTGTTGTTCATGTTGCATAAGTAACTTTTGAATTCCTTTACGGGTATCCTTTCTTAATTCCTCTATATCTTTCTCAGCCAGCTGTTTACGAGTCAGCATGTCTTTCACTTCAGCTATCGTCCATTTTCCCAACGTTTAACTCCCCTATCGTCACTATTATTATCGGACATTTATTACATTTATGTAGTTACAAAGAAAAAAGCGCACTTTTGAAATTCAAAAATGCGCTGGTACATCAATACCCTTCCGGTACATCAAAAGTAATGCGGCCAAGCTTGCCAGACCTCAAATCTTGTATGATCACCTCTGCGGTTTTTTCATAATTGACTCTGGCCCCGGATTCAAGGCATCCGCGTTTTTTACCGATCGTCTCGAATGCTTCCATCATATCATGGAAACTGGAAAATCCATACCGTTGCTGCATGAGATCTGGATAAAAGTTTTTCAGGTAGTCTAATATATAGGCGGCAACATCTTCTATAGGCAAGATTTGATCTTTGATTGTTCCTATAGCAGCCAGTCGGTATCCCACTTCTTCATCTTCGAATTTAGGCCATAGAATCCCGGGGGTATCCAGCAGTTCAAAATCTTTTTTGACCTTGATCCACTGTTGACTGGTAGTAACTCCCGGGCGGTCGCCTGTCTTTGCAATTTTCTTATTGGCCAGACTGTTGATAAGCGTAGATTTCCCTACATTGGGTATTCCAAGAATCATAGCACGCGCCGGTCTGGGATTAATCCCTTTCGCTTTCAATTTGTCCATCTTTTCCTGCGACATTTCCTTGGCCAGTTGAATGAGTGCCTGGATATCTTTCTTATCCTGCGCATTCACTGCTATAGCCGGAGCATTTGCATTTTTAAATGAATTCCTCCATTGATCGGAAAGCTTTGGATCGGCAAGATCTTTCTTCATCATTACAATCATTTTCGGTTTCGATTGAAGCAATTGCTGCAGCATCGGATTTTGTGAGGATTCCGGTGCTCTTGCGTCGACCAGTTCGATGACAAAGTCGACGAGTTTCAGCTTCTCTCCTACTTCTCTTTTTGCTTTGGCCATATGGCCTGGAAACCATTGTATTGTCATATTATCACCTTATTCCAGTACGATTCGGATTCGTTCCAGCGGCCAGTAAGTCAGAACTGCTTCCCCTACAATCTGATCCATAGGAACAACACCGAACATACGACTATCAGTAGAATTATTACGGTTATCGCCCAGTACGAAAACATGTCCTTCCGGTACTGTTTCATATCCTTCTTCTGTCACTTGTTCCAAAGTAAAATCCTGTGTCAGGATCTGACTGTCTGGCATTTCCTGTTTCCGTTCTTCCAAGTAGGGCTCTTCTACTCTTTCTCCATTGATGTATAACTCATCATTCTCCACCGCTACATGATCACCAGGCACACCGATGACACGTTTGATATAGTCACGCCGTTCGGTTGCATGAAAAACGATGATATCAAACCGTTCCGGCTTACCGATAGTGTAATTGATTTTACTGACGATCAGATGGTCATTATCTTCCAGGGTCGGAAGCATCGATGGTCCTTCGACTACGACCGGAGCAAAAAGTACGACTCTTACCAATACTGCTAATATGGCAGCGATCAGGAATGCTTTGATCCATTCCACCCATGCATTCTTCATGAAGGCCATCCCTTTCCTATAAGCTGACTAATAAGTTCATAAGTAGTTTCAAGTAGAAAAAAGGAGCTTGGCATGTGCAAGCTCCTTACTGTTTCATTAGATGATTTCTTTAATACGCGCAGCTTTACCACGCAGATTGCGTAGATAGTATAGCTTCGCACGACGAACTTTACCACGGCGTGTACGTTCGATTTTCTCGATACGTGGGGAATGTAGCGGGAATGTACGCTCGATTCCAACACCGTAAGAAATTTTACGTACAGTGAATGTTTCGCTGATTCCGCCGTTTTGACGCTTGATTACAACGCCTTCGAAAACCTGGATACGCTCGCGAGTACCTTCCACGACTTTTACGTGGACCTTCACGGTATCACCAGGACGGAAATCAGGATGGTCTGTACGAAGTTGATCTTTTGTAATTTCGTTAATCAAATCTTGCATCCTATTTCACTCTCCTTCCAAACTAATGCTCTTGACTAACTAGGAGACAGCGGAACATCGTTTTCCGCTTAAACCGACGTTTAAGCACAAAATTTAATATATCATAATTTCATTGCTACTGCAACAAGCTATCCGTTATTTTCCCATTTTTCTATCCATGATTTTTCTTTATCCGTCAAGTTTCTTTCTCTTAACAGATCAGGCCGACGCTGCCAGGTACGATATAAGGACTGCTGATGGCGCCATTCTTCAATACGGGCATGGTCACCGGATAATAAAGTGTCCGGCACTTTCATCCCTCGAAAATCGGCAGGACGTGTATAATGGGGATGCTCAAGCAAACCATTTGAAAAGGAATCCTCTGGCGCAGACCGTTTATTCCCTAATGCCTCAGGTAACAGACGTACGACAGAATCGATAACAACCATCGCCCCAAGCTCTCCGCCAGTCAACACATAATCCCCGATTGATATTTCGTCTGTGACCACATGTTCCCGTATGCGTTCATCATAACCTTCATAATGGCCGCATAAGAAAATCAGATGATCCTCTTCCGAAAGTTCTACCGCTTTGCTCTGGGTATAGGTTTCGCCCTGAGGACACAGGAGAATTACACGAGGGGTGGTTTTCCGTTGTTCCTTGACCGCTTCGACTGCATCGAACAGCGGTTGAGGAGTAAGCACCATCCCTGCGCCACCCCCATAAGGATAATCATCGACCTTTTGATGCTTGTTTACGCTGTAATCACGAAAGTTAATGAAATCATAACTGAAAATGTTACGGTCTTGAGCTTTCTTTAAAATGGAATTATTCAATACACCTTCAAACATTTCTGGAAACAACGTTAGTATATCGATATGCATCAGTCGAGCAGCCCTTCTATTGGATCAATGACTATCTGCTCTTCCTCTATATCCACTTTCTTGACGACATCTTCGATATAAGGAATAAGGGCGTCTGGCTTTCCATCCCGTTCCACGACCCAGACATCATTCGCACCAGGGGTGAGGATCTCTTTTACTTTTCCAAGTTCCGTGCCATCCTCGAGAATGACGCGGCACCCAATGATTTCGTGAAAGTAAAATTCCCCTTCCTCCAAATCAGACAATTGTTCTTCCCGGATTTGAAGGATTCCACCTTTCAAACGCTCGACATCATTGATTGTCGGAAGGCCTTCGAACGTGAGTAGATCAAACCCTTTATGGTTACGGTGGCCGGAGACGATCAACTTTTCAGGCTTTCCCCCGTCTTTCACCCAATACAAAGGCTCTCCAGGCTGGAATCTTTCGTCAAAGTCGGTGATACGCATCACCTTCACTTCCCCTTTGATCCCATGCGTGTTGACAACTTTACCTACATTGTACATTTGTTGTTCCATAGTTTTTCATTACCTCGCTTGAATTACTATTCCATCTTTAATGACGATTGTCTGGTGTTCATATATTTCATTCCATTTAGCACCTTCCTGGACATCCACGATCGCTTCCACCTCTTCGATGAACAATTCGCTGCCTTCTGGCAGTATTTCTAATTGTTGAAGCTTGTACTCCACCCAGTTCATCTTTTCTTTTCGGAGCTTGATTTCCTGTGTAAACCGTTTTTCGATTTCACTTGGGGAAATGTCACTTCTTTTCTCCAGCTTTCTCTGTTCAAAACGAAGTTGCTGGCATTCGCGGTCATATCGTTGGTAACGTGCCTGGAAGTCCTGGGAGAGCTGTTTCTTGCTTTCTTCCGTTAATACTTGTTTTACAGGAATTTTTTTAATTATTTTCATGTTCCTGCCCCTTTGTCCCGAAGCTTTCCTAAAAACTCTGTAACTTTGAAAGTGTAAAAAAGGGAAAGGTTATTAATCCCTCTCCCTCATTACATGATATCCAAGTAAATTCTCTTCTTAGAGTCTGACCCTGCTGCGTAAACAACTGTCCGGATTGCTTTTGCTATCCGACCGTTCTTTCCGATCACTTTGCCGACATCGTCCTGGTTGACTGTGAGATGATAAACGATTTTACGTTCCTCTTCCTTCACGTCCACTCGGATGTCTTCCGGGTAATCGACAAGCGGATTGACAATAGTTTCAATCAAGGCTTTCATGGTATCACCACTACTTTACTTTTGGTTTTTTGCTTCGTGGAACTTCGTCATGATGCCTTCGTTAGAAAATAGGTTACGAACCGTGTCGCTTGGCTTAGCACCATTAGTCATCCAGTTCAATGCCTTTTCTTCATCAATGTCAACCTCTACTGGGTTAGCTACTGGATTATATGTGCCAATTTGTTCAATAAAACGTCCATCACGAGGAGAACGTGAATCAGCTACAACTACACGGTAAAATGGGTTACGTTTTGATCCCATGCGCTTTAGGCGAATTTTAACTGCCATCTTTAAGCACCTCCATAAATTATTAATGTTTCGCACAAGTTTAGATTTTAGCAGATGTTTTTCTGTGTGTAAAGGATTTTTCCATTACATGAATGGAAAATTCATTCCTTTGCCTTTTTTTCCTTTTTGCATGTTGCTCATTTGCTTCATCATTTTCTTCATTTCTTCGAATTGTTTGAGAAGCCTGTTGACCTCGGAAACAGAGGTACCAGACCCCTTGGCGATCCGGCGTTTGCGGCTCGCATTCATGAGAGATGGATCCTGACGTTCTTTCTTGGTCATTGACTGGATGATTGCTTCTACATGCGAAATTTGTTTCTCATCAATCTGCGCATTTTTTAAGCCCTTCATCTTATTGGCTCCAGGAATCATATCCAGCAGTTCATCCAGGGGTCCCATATTTCGGACCTGCCCCATTTGTTCCAGGAAATCATCAAAGGTGAAGGAAGCTGAGCGCATCTTTTCTTCCAATTCTTTGGCACGCTTTTCATCGACACTGTCCTGTGCTTTTTCAATCAGCGTCAGGACGTCTCCCATACCAAGGATACGGGATGCCATCCGCTCTGGGTGGAATGGCTCGAGCTGGTCAAGCTTTTCTCCCATACCGGCGAATTTGATTGGCTTGCCTGTCACTGCCTTGATAGACAACGCGGCCCCGCCTCGGGTATCCCCATCAAGTTTCGTCAGTACGACACCGCTGACTTCGAGCTGTTCGTCGAAACTTTCTGCGACGTTGACGGCATCCTGACCGGTCATTGCATCGACAACCAAAAAGATTTCATCCGGCTGGACATTCTCCTTGATCTGCTGCAATTCACCCATCAGTTCGCCATCGACATGCAGACGACCCGCGGTATCGATAATGACATAGTCATGATGGTTTTCTTTCGCCTCGGCAATTGCTTCATTGGCGATGTCTACTGGATTGGCATCTGTGCCTTTGGCATATACCGGCAAATCCAGCTGCTTTCCAAGTGTCTGAAGCTGGTTGATGGCCGCCGGACGATAGACGTCTGCCGCTACCAGCATCGGATTACGGTTGTGCTTCTTCCGTAAATGATTGGCCAGTTTCCCTGTGGTTGTCGTCTTACCGGCACCCTGGAGACCGACCATCATGATGACGGTCGGCGGGCGTTTGGCGACAGCTATTTTACTCTCGTCCCCACCCATCAAATCGGTCAATTCTTCTTTGACCACTTTGATGACTTGCTGGCCAGGTGTCAAGCTTTCCATGACTTCCTGGCCTACTGCACGTTCTTTCACGCGCTTGACAAACTCTTTGACGACCTTGAAGTTGACGTCTGCCTCAAGGAGGGCGAGACGGACTTCCCGGGTCATTTCTTTTACATCTTGTTCGGTTACCTTCCCTTTACCTTTAATACGTTGGATTGTATTTTGTAAACGGTCGGCTAAACCTTCAAATGCCATAGAAGGAGCCCTCCTAATCTAATTCTTTTAATCTTTCGAGTAAACCCTGCACTTCTTCCTGATTCTTCAGCCTGTCTTGCAGCTTATTGATCAGTTGTTGTCTCTCCTGGAATTTTTCATATAAGTTCAATTTATCCTCATATTCTTCCAGCATGGCTTCCGTACGACGGATGTTGTCATAGACAGCCTGCCTTGAGACATCAAACGTTTCTGATATTTCCCCTAGAGAATAGTCTTCTAAATAATACAGTTCCATGTAATTCCGCTGTTTAGGGGTCAACAACGTCTCATAGAAATCAAACAAATAGTTGATTCGTGTCGTCTTTTCTAGCACGGCAACCACTCCTTGTTAAGTGAAATGCCTTTACATATATGAATATTACAGAATGAAAGGCTAGGCTGTCAAGCATCACTATTCTTTTTCTTCATCGTGGGCTTCCACCATGTCGGCAAATAGTCCGTATACAAAAGCGTGGGCGTCAAACTGCTGAAGGTCAGTGACCTTTTCACCAAGCCCTACTAGTTTAACAGGGATCTCCAGTTCATTGCGAATCGCAAGTACAATACCACCTTTGGCGGTCCCATCAAGTTTCGTCAGCACAATACCAGACACATCTGTAGCTTCTGAGAATGTCTTGGCCTGACTCATCGCGTTCTGCCCTGTAGTAGCATCCAAAACCAGCAACACTTCGTGTGGGGCTGATGGTACCTCGCGTTCGATTACACGCTTTACTTTAGACAGTTCATTCATGAGGTTCACTTTATTCTGCAGCCGGCCTGCCGTATCACATAACAGCACATCGGCATCACGTGATTTAGCTGCCTGGATGGCATCAAAGATAACCGCTGCAGGGTCACTACCCGCACTGTGCTTGACCACATTGACGCCGACTCGTTCTCCCCAGGCATCCAATTGTTCGATGGCGCCGGCACGGAAAGTATCGCCGGCTGCCATCATGACATTCTTCCCTTCACTTTTCAGCTGATGGGCAAGTTTTCCGATGGTGGTCGTTTTACCAACACCGTTGACACCGACGAATAAAACGATGGACAACCCGTCATGATCAATGTTCAAGCCTTCGATTTCTTCGCTGTCGTCATCACCATAATAGATTTCTACAAGCTTTTCTGAAATGACTTCTCTTACTTGACGGGTATCTTTGATATTACGTCTTTTTACTTCCAGCTGCAGTTCATCAATCATATCCATGACAGTAGTCACACCAACGTCTGCCGAAATGAGGATCTCTTCTAAATCTTCGAAGAAATCTTCATCCACGGTGCGATAACGTGCGACAAGATCATTGATCTTACCAGAAAAGGAATCCCTTGTTTTCGTTAAGCCAATACGGAACTTAGCCGCAATCGATTTTTCACGACCTTCAATATTAGGCTCCTGTTCCTCTATCTCCGGCTTGGTATCTTCGACAGGTAACGCTGGAGCAGGTTCGGGTGCTTCCAATTCTGCCGGCTCTTCCACATCCGTTTCAAGCTGCTCTACCGGAGCTTCCTCGATAGTTTCCTCCTCTTCTGCTTCTGGGACCGCTTCTACTTCAGCAGACTTTTCGTCTGTTTCTGGTGCTGGTGTTGTGTTTTCTTCGTCTGGTGCATCTGTATCATCAATTTCCAGGTCTTGCTCTTCCAGTTCTTCTGCCTGTTCCTGCTCCAGTTCCTTCAACTCTTGTTCAAATGGATCTAATATAAATTTATCCTTTAACTTTTTGAAAAAGCTCATCCAATCTTCCTTTCTATACTTCTAGTAAGTCTTGAGATTCTTCCAGCCTTACTGAAACAAGCTTGGAAACGCCGGATTCCTGCATCGTGACTCCGTACAGTACATCCGACTCTTCCATTGTGCCTTTCCGGTGCGTGATGACGATGAATTGCGTATTTTCACTGAAGACTTTCAGATAACGCGCAAACCGATCAACATTGGCATCATCGAGTGCTGCTTCCACTTCATCCAACACACAAAACGGCACAGGACGCACTCTGAGGATGGCGAATAGCAGCGCAATCGCTGTCAAAGCACGTTCTCCCCCGGACAGCAGGCTGAGATTCTGCAGCTTTTTACCTGGCGGCTGAGCTACGATATCCACCCCCGTCTCCAGCATATTATCAGGGTCGGTCAGTCGAAGGTCGGCTCGTCCCCCTCCAAATAACTCTTTGAAAACGACCGAGAACTCCTGCTTGATTTGTGTAAATGTATCCTCAAACCTGCGCTCCATCTCCCCGTCCATTTCGGAAATGACAGAATATAATGTATCCTTCGCTTCATTCAAATCGGTCTGTTGTTCGCTCAAAAATTGGTAACGCTCCTGAATTCGATCATATTCGTCGATCGCTCCGAGATTGACCGTACCCAGTTCATCAATGGCACGTTTGATCAGTTTTACTTTTGTCTTGCTTTCTTCAATATTGGTTGTGCGCTCATACTCTTGCTGCGCTCGTTCAAAAGTAAGAAAATATTCTTTTTGCAGGTAATCCAACATGTTTTCCAACTCTACATCAAGACGGTTTGCCTTGACCTCTTTATCCTGGATATCCTGGACGTAATGGTGATGGGTCCTGTTCTCTTCCTTCAACTGCACCTCTATCTGTTTGATCGTATCAGCATGCTCGTTGCGCTGTTCTCTGCGTTCTGTAATCAGGCGAGCTGTCTCTTCCTTGGCTGATTTTTTATCTTCAATTGCAGCTTCCAATTCAGCTTCTGTTTGCTTGTTATGGGCAATATCCATCAGCTGCTCGTATTGCTTACGGTTCTCTTCAACATGTTGTTCCAGTTCTTTCTTTTGAACTTGATATCCATACAGTTTCTCTTGCTGATTTTTCACTTCAGAATCCTGCTCCGCTAGCTTCAACTGTAATTCGTGCTGCTTTGCTTTCAGGTTTTCCTCATTTTCTGACTGTCGTTTTTCAGCTTCTGTGAGTGTATCAATTTCTTTTTGGGAAGCTGACAACTCCTGTTCCAACTGTTCTAATTCACCAGCAAGGTCTTCAAATCTAGTCGTAAGCTGGTCGCGGTCCTGTTCATATTGTTCCTGGTCCTGGTCGAACAGTAACAGCTGGTCATTCAGGTTTTGATGTTTCACCTGGGCCTCACGCAAGACAGCCCGTTTTTCCTGTTCCTGCTCTTTCAAATCTTCTCTTATCGTCCGAAGTTCCTGCACCTGCTCTTGTTGATTGGTAGTGAGATTCTTCAATTGCTGCATCTCTTGTTCTGCAGCTATGGTCTTTTGTTCAAAAGATGAAAGCTTGTCATTCAGTTCCTGCAATTCTCTTTCCCTTGTAAACAAGGATTGGTTAGTCTTTTTCTTTGCACCACCGGTCATCGCTCCCCCGGGATTGATGACATCCCCTTCTAAAGTAACAATCCTGAAACGCCGCTGCATCGTTTGAGCAAGCTTGTTCGCTGTTTCCAGGTTTTCTGCTATCACAATATGGCCAAGTAAATGACGGATGGCACGATCATAACGATCCTCAAATCGAACCAAATCAGCAGCTACCCCGACAAAACCGGGTTGTCCGCTTATTCTGGAAGTCATATCTGCCGGAATGAAGCGTGGCTGTATCGTTTCAAGTGGCAGGAACGTCGCTCTGCCTTTATTGTGCTGACGAAGCCAGTGGATGGCCTGGCGGGCGGAAGATTCATTTTGCATGATCACATGCTGAGCCTGGGCGCCAAGCGCTGTCTCGATGGCTGTAATTAAATTACCAGGAACATCGATCAATTCCAGTACCGCCCCTTCCACCCCTGACAAAAACTGTTGCTCTCTCGCCTTCAGGACTTCTTTAACGCCTTGGAAATAGCCAGAGAAATCTTCCTTCATTTCTTCCAGCATTTCTTTTTTGGATTTTAATTTCTCTACATACTGATAACCCTGGTAAAGCTTGCTCTGCAATTCCTGGTAGCGTTCCTGGCTGTTGTTCAGCTTTTCTTCCAGGTCGCTCAATTCCTGTTCCTTTTGTACCCGCTGCTCGTGGATATGGTTTACTTCACGCTCCAGCTTTTCCTTCTCGACAAGCAATTGTTCTCTTTCTTCTCGCATATCTTTAAATTTATCTTTTTGCACTTCACTTTTGGAGCCGATTTGTTCCAACTGTCTCGCAATGGATTGTTTTTCGTTCCGCTTGGCCGCTTGCTCATTCAACAGTTCAATGTAATCACTTTTCAACTCTTCAATCTGCTCACCAATATTCTGAGTCTCCAGCTCAAGCTGTCTGGCTGTTTCTTTTAACGCTTTTTTCGTATTGGATCGCTGTTCTTTCCAACTGTTCAGTTTGTTTTCATGTTCTTCGCATAATTCCTTTGTCTGCGCTACCCTGTCTGAAAGTTGGCTGAATTCTTCTTCAAGCTTCGCTTTGTTTTCTTCAAAATGCTTAAAACGTTCTTTGACTAACTGTTTCTTTCCCTCTAAGTTCTCTAATTCCTGCGTCAAAACAAGCAGCTTCTCCTGAAGACTTTCCAGCGATTCATCCAACGCAAGCATTTGCTCGCGTTCGGCTTCGACTATTGCTTCTTTTTCTTCAATAGCCGTCTTTATTTCCGATTTTTTTAATTTCATCTCTTCCAGATTATTCAAAAGGTGCTGCCATTCTTCATTAATCGTTTCAATCTGGGCGATCAATAAAGAAATCTCGACTTGTTTCAATTCTTCTTTTTTCTCCAGGTAATCTTTTGCAATAGCTGCCTGTTCCTTCAAAGGTTCAAGCTGTCCTTCAATTTCATAAATGATATCTTCCACACGATTAAGGTTTTCTTGTGTTTCCGCAAGTTTATATTCGGCTTTTTTCTTACGTTGCTTGTATTTCAACACTCCTGCTGCTTCTTCAAAAATACTTCGTCTTTCTTCAGCTTTTGAGCTCAGGATCTCTTCGACTTTTCCCTGACTGATGATGGAAAAGGCTTCTCTGCCCAGTCCGGAATCCATGAATAAATTGATAATATCCTTCAAACGGCAGGCTTGTTTATTGATATAAAAAGCACTTTCACCTGATCGGTATACTCTCCGGGTGACACTGACCTCCTGGTAATCCAGCGGGAGGGTTTGGTCTTCATTGTCCAATGTCAACGTCACTTCTGCCATATTCAATGCATTTCTTGTGTCGCTGCCTGCAAAAATGATATCTTCCATTTTGCTGCCTCTTAATGAGCGGGCAGACTGTTCACCGAGTACCCAACGGATTGCATCGGTAATATTACTCTTGCCACTGCCATTCGGTCCAACCACAGAAGTAACACCAGGTACAAAATCTACGGTGACCCGTTCAGCAAAAGATTTGAATCCAACTGTATCTAAACGTTTGAGGAACATTTGCATCCTCCTATGTATTTAACATTCACTTTGATTTTTAGTTTGCATTTCAACTCATTTATTTTATCATAAACAATAAGGCTATAGAAGAAGCCAACCAATCCTGTTGTAAGGAGGAAACCAATATGAGCTTGAATGAACCGACCCAGGAAAACTTAGAAACGATCATCAACGACCTGGCTGACCGCTTGCAGGTTGTCAACCGTTCCATTATGGACCCCGCCGATTATGACCTTGCGAACTATGATGAAATCAAATCCCTGCATGATATGGTTGTAACTAAAGGACAATTAAGTGTGTCAGAAACCCAGGCATTTGTCCAAGAACTGGGCGCCTACCGAAAATAGCAAACCCAATAGAAAGCCGCGCAGAGTCTGCGCGGCTTTTTTCCATCTTATTTACATGCTCCAGCTTTCCGGAGCGCTTCTTCAGCAGCTTTTTGTTCAGCTTCTTTTTTGGTTCGACCGATACCAACGCCCGCGGTCTCATTCTGGATGCGGACATGGGCGACGAATTCACGGTTATGTGCAGGACCAAGTTCTTCGACGATTTCGTATTCGATGACTCTGTTTTTTTCACGCTGGACAAACTCCTGCAGCTGGCTTTTGAAATCCATCGCATGCGAAAAAGCACCTTTTTGAACTTTTGGATAAACATACTTTTCCAAAAAGGCAAGGACAGCCTCATACCCTTGATCCAGATAGAGTGCACCAATGAAGGCCTCGAAAACATCCGCAAGCAGTGCCGGACGGTTTCTTCCTCCTGTCATCTCTTCGCCTTTCCCTAACTGGATCAGCTCACTGAAGTTCAATTCATCAGCAAAACGAACCAGGGAAATTTCACAGACGATGGAGGCACGGAGTTTTGTCAGTTCACCTTCACTCATATCGGGATATTTGCGATAGAGGTACTGGGACACCCCAAGCTCAAGTACTGCGTCTCCTAAAAATTCAAGACGCTCGTTGTCCTTACGTTCTGTCTTACGATGCTCATTCACATAAGATGAATGGGTAAATGCTTGTATTAAAATATCGAGATCGTTGAAATGGATACCTATTTTCTCTTGAAAGGTTGAAAAGTCTTCCATCGCTCACCTAAACCCTTTCAGTTTGATTTGATGAAATATAGGAAGGGCTGTCCACTTGATGGACAGCTCCTTGCCAACTGTTTATTGGATGCTGTTTATGTAATTCACAGCGTCACCAACAGTATTGATTTTTTCTGCTTCTTCATCAGCGATCTCTGTATCGAATTCATCTTCAAGCTCCATAACAAGCTCAACTACATCCAAAGAATCCGCTTCAAGATCGTCTTTGAAGGAAGCCTCCATTGTAACCTTAGATTCTTCTACATCAAGACGGTCAACAATGATTTGTTTGACACGATCAAAAGTATCTGCCATAAGACTTCACCTCCCTTCCGTTATTATAGTAGAAATTCCATAGAAAAACTAGATGATTCAAAATTTATGATTTCAACCGGTGTAAATCACCGGGTCAATCCTTACATTACCATGCCGCCATCCACATGAATAGTCTGGCCAGTCATATAGCTGCTGTCTTCAGAGGCAAGGAAACGAACTACATTCGCGATATCTTTTCCTTCACCCAATCGGTTCAAAGGAATTATTTTCAACATTTCTTCCCTTTGTTCTTCTGACAATTCATCGGTCATATCCGTAGTGATGAACCCTGGTGCTACGGCATTGACAAGGATATTTCTAGTCGCCAATTCTTTCGCATTTGATTTAGTCATCCCGATAACACCCGCTTTTGCTGCCACGTAATTCGCCTGTCCAGGATTTCCGGATACACCAACGATGGATGCGATATTGATGATTCGCCCGCTTTTTTGCTTCATCATTTGACGGGTGACAGCTTTGGTAGTTAAGAACACACCTTTCAGGTTGGTATCAATCACCTGGTCGAATTCCTCTTCTTTCATTCGCATCAACAGGTTATCTTTTGCAATACCAGCATTGTTCACCAGGATATCCAGGCGGCCAAAAGCTTCAATGGTCTGTTTGACCATATCTTTCACATCGGCTTCTTTTGATACGTCTGCCTGGATTTTGATCGCTTTTCCGCCATTAGCTTCAATTTCTTCTACAACTTCCTGTGCTTTTGCTTCACTGCCTGCATAGTTGACAGCGACTGCGGCACCTTTACCAGCAAGCTCCATGGCGATCGCTCGTCCAATTCCACGTGAAGCACCTGTAACCAGCGCTACTTGATTCTCCAACATTACGAATCCTCCTTATACCAGTCAATGAATGCTTGCAATGTTTCTGGATCCTGAATTTGGAACGTCTTCATCCTCCGTTTTACTTTACGAACCAATCCACTCAATACTTTACCATGTCCGACTTCTACGATGGCATCGATATCCTGATCGACAAACTTTTCCAGAATTTCCTGGAAGCGGACAGGAGAGTAAAGCTGCTCGATTAACAGTTCTTCAATCATTTGCTTGTCTGTCACGGGTTCTGCAGTCACATTTGCATACACAGGAATGGAAGCATCAGACAGTTCGGCCTTCTTCAGTGCTTCGGTAAAGTCCTCACTTGCCGGTTTCATCAGACGGGAATGGAACGGACCGCTCACATTCAGGGGGAGGACACGTTTGGCTCCAGCTTCTTTTAATAAATCTGATGCTTTGTCTACACCTTCTTTGCTGCCTGAGATAACAATTTGACCAGGGCAGTTAATGTTCGCCAGATCTACAATTTCTCCTTCAATTTTATCCAGAACTTCCTGGATAGCATCTTGCTCAAGACCAAGAACAGCAGCCATAGCCCCCTTACCAGTTGGGTAAGCATGCTCCATCAGTTGTCCACGCTTTTGAACCAGTGCTGCCGCTTCAAGAGGCTGTAAAGCCCCGGAGGCCACCAGCGCGCTGTATTCACCCAAGCTGTGGCCGGCTGTCATCACCGGTTCGATTCCTTCTTTTTTAAGAAGGGATACGATAGCGGCACTATTTACTAACAGCGCCGGCTGAGCATGCTCTGTTTTCGTCAGTTCCTCCTGTGGGCCTTCAAACATCAACTTTGTCAAAGAAACGCCGAGTTGATCATCTGCTTGTTCAAATAATTCTTTCACTTCGTCATAAGTGTCGAACAACGCTTTCCCCATTCCGACTTCCTGAGAACCTTGGCCGGGGAAAATAAAAGCTACGCGTTTCATGCTTTTTCCTCCTCTGCTTCGTGGATATTCTTCACCGTTTCGGCTATTTTTGTTGTAACATCCTCTTCCACCATGTGGGAAGCTTGTTTAATGGCATTGAAAACCGCTCTGGCATTAGAAGAACCATGAGCTTTGATGACAGGGGCGGCAAGGCCGAACAACCCGGCGCCGCCATATTCTGAGTAATCAAGTTGATCCTTCAGCTGTCTCAAATCACTTTTTACCAGCCCGGCTGCCAGTTTCGTTTTGAAGTTAGACATAAATGTTTCTTTTATCATAGAAAACATCGTCATTGCAGTGCCTTCAATCGTTTTCAGCGCTATGTTGCCACTGAAACCATCCGTCACCACGACATCAGCAACGCCCTCGAGAAGGTCTCGTGCTTCGACGTTTCCGATAAAATCCACTGGTGCTTCTTGCAATTCGGCAAAAGCTTTTTTGGCAAGCTCACTGCCTTTTCCATCTTCCGTTCCGACATTCAACAAGCCGACTCTCGGCTGCTTGATTCCTCTGACTTTCTCTGAGTAAATGGATCCCATGATGGCATACTGTACCAGATGCTGCGCTTTAGCATCAACATTGGCACCAACATCGAGTAACAGGAACCCCTTACCGTCTACTGTCGGAAGTGTAGGGCTCAACGCTGGCCGTTCGATGCCTTTGATCCTTCCGACAATAAAGAGCCCGGCACTCATTAAGGCTCCGGTGTTGCCGGCGGAGATGCAGGCATCGGCTCTTCCTTCTTTCACTTCCTGAGCCATCAGCACCATGGAAGCCTGCTTTTTCCGGCGAACCGCTCTAACCGGTTCATCCTCACTGGTTATTTTTTCTTTTGTATGTATGATCGTAATATTATTAGTATCTTTCACCAAAGGCTTGATTTGTTCTTCATCACCTACTAACGTGATTTGAAGGTTAGTATCAGCTTTCACCGCTTCTATCGCACCTTTTACAATCTCGCCAGGTGCATGATCCCCGCCCATTGCGTCTATTGCGATTCTCATGACTGTTCCTGCCCCCTCTGTTCATTCGAGCGATACATTTCAAATACTCCGGAAAACACTGGTTCATTTTCTACATAGCTATACACTTCGACGACGGTCCTTCCCTTTTCATCGACACCAGTGACAGAGGCTTTTGCTACCACACGTTCTCCTTTTGTCACCTGGCGGGTAAAACGGATCTCCGCTTTGGCCGTAAGTGCCAGTTCATCATTGATGACAGCGACCGCCAATGAATTAGCCTGGGCGAATAAATGATGTCCCCGTGCAATATCATTCCGGGAAAACACATGTTCCCGGTCGATATCCAAAATAGAAATCGCCCGTTGATCCAACTCTAAATCTACTATTTCACCGATTACTTCTTCAATCGGTAACGCCTTTACCGTTTCATTCCATTCATTTCTCGCTACAGATTTAATTCTTTCTCTCAGCTCTGGAATGGAAAGCTCCATACGGTCAAGCCTGATCGTCTGGATACTGACACCGAACTTTTTCGCCAGATCATCATCTGTAATGAATGGAGTGGATTCGATTGTTTCTCTTAATTCTTTTTGACGTGTTCGTTTATCTCTTTTCATATTTGCCATCCACCGTCCGAATTATGACTAGGTACTAATAGTAATATATAATACCAACTAGGCGAATGCAAGAGTAAGGGTATAAGATAAGTAAAAACGCTCTATTGACGGTAAGTCGTAAAGGAAGTTAACCTTCTGCCTCATAGATACATTAATATAAAAAAGCAAAAGCTTGCAGATAAACCGTGTGGTTATCTACAAGCTTAGGTATTGTCGATAGTAGCCTTTCAGCTTAATTCATTTGTTTGGGTTTATGATTTATTGGTGTTTTGTCTTTGATGTCATCATTATAAAGATGGCACGCAACGAAATGGTTGTCATCCACTGCCTGCCAGACAGGCGTAGTTGTGGCGCATGCTTCCATCGCCATTGGACAGCGGGTCCGGAACACACATCCGCTCGGCGGATCGATTGGGCTGGGTAGTTCTCCTTCCAAAATGACACGTTCCCTGCTTTCTTCAACATCTGGATCAGGTATCGGAATCGCTGATAATAACGCCTGCGTATAAGGATGTTTCGGGTTTTCATAAAGACTGTCGCTGTCGGTCAATTCTACTAAATGACCAAGATACATGACTCCGATCCGGTCGGAAATGTGACGTACCATCGATAAATCATGGGCAATGAATAAGTAGGTCAATCCTTTTTCTTCTTGTAATCTCTCTAATAGATTCACCACTTGGGCCTGGACAGAAACATCCAGGGCAGAAATCGGTTCGTCTGCGATAATAAAGTCAGGGTCCAGTGCCAGAGCACGAGCAATCCCGATCCGCTGCCTCTGCCCTCCGCTGAATTCATGGGGATACCTGGTAGCATGATCACGGTTCAACCCTACCTCTTCCAGCAATTGATAGACCCGCTCCATCCGCTGCTTTTTACCAGAATACAAATCATGCACAATCATTGGCTCTGATATGATCTCTCCTACGGTAGAACGCGGATTTAAGGAGGCGTATGGGTCCTGGAAAATCATTTGCATATTCCGGTAGAATTTGAATTTCTCTTGTTCGTCGAGTTCATGAACATTTTTACCATCATAGATAACCTGGCCGTCCGTCCGGTTGTACAATCCCATAATCGTTCTTCCGATGGTGGATTTGCCACAGCCAGACTCACCGACAAGACCAAAAGTCTCTCCCTGGTAGACGTCAAAACTGACATCATCCACAGCCTTGAGGTTACGACCTTTGCCGAGGTTGAAATGCTTTTTCAATTCATTCACTTGTAGTATGACTTTGCTGCTCATGCTGGTTCCTCCGTCTCCTGCCAGTAGCGTCTGGCTGCACATAGTTCTTTTTCATATATAGTTCCTGCCAACGTCCTGACTTCAATCCCCTTTCCTGTACTTGGAGAATGAAGCATTTTTCCGTCCCCATAATAGATACCGACGTGATGGATGTTCCCTTGCCCTTCTTCATAAGCGAAAAACAAAAGATCTCCGGGCATGAGGTGGTCAAATGAGATCTCCTCCCCTGCTTTAGCCTGGTCTGAAGCATCACGCGGGATTTGATAGCCTGCCGCTTTATGCATATTATAGGCAAAACCGGAACAGTCATAGCCATAGGCACTCATCCCTCCCCAAAAATAAGGAAGGCCGATAAAAGCTTCACCGAGGCGGACGATATTGACTCCATTTTCTTTATTCATTCCAAGTGATTCAGAAAATATGGTCGAATCTTCTCTTGATATATAAGCCGGGCCATGAGGAGAATTCACCCTGACAGAAGTTTCTAGGACCTCCTGGACTGGAAGCATTGTCATATAGCTTAATTCAAGCAATTCGTCCCCTGATTCCTCTTTCAACACAGTTTTTTTGCTTGTCACTACTGCCGTTTTGTCCGTCTCCCATAGCTGTGTAGTAATAGGCTGAAGCTGGGCCAGCGGAACCCAGCCCGGGTAGCCTCGTTCATCTTTCTTAGAAGGCTGAGTGGGGATGATCACATGGGCCCAGCCATTATTTTTATCAGTTACCATTACTTCTTCTCCGTATAAAAGCTGGGACTGGACCAGATTATCATCGCACAGTTCCAATCGTTTCTCTTTAGTCAGGCGATTCAGCCATTCGTCTAGTTTAACGGGGTTGGTTAAACCGGGTTCATCCAGTTCCCTTGGTGATGCCGGAGCTGTCCAAACCGTGGCCACCGTTACACTCACGATATAATTTTCATATGTTTCTTCAGGCATCAGGTTCCCTCCTTTTTTAATTGTTAATGAATTGCTTTTTTATTTCCTTAATGCCCAGCCCTGTATCCGTGGATAGATGAATATATTTTCCTTGATACTGGACGCCGCCGTCCAGTACATCATCGGCCAGCATCAGAGGTGCATCAAAGTCGTAGCGTGTCACATTCTTTTGGCTCGCTGCAAAGTGGCAGGCGGCTGTTATGCCGATCTTAGTTTCAATCATGCTTCCTACCATGCATTCCACCCCATAACTCTCTGCTATGGTCGCTATTTTCAGCGCCTGGTAGATTCCGCCGCTCTTCATCAGCTTTATATTTATCAAGTCTGCACTATCGGTCTCTAATACCTGCCTTGCATCATACAGGGAAAACACACTCTCATCTGCCATAATCGGTGTATCTACTTGATCCTTCACTTGCTTTAAACCTGCTAGATCATGAGCTTTGACTGGCTGTTCAACCAATTCGATATTCAAACCTGCATCTTCCATTTTTCTGATTGCATATATTGCTTCTTTCGGCTTCCAGCCCTGGTTGGCATCAAGCCTGATCAAGATGTCTTTTCCCGCTGCATTACGAATCGATTCAATTCGCTTTATATCCGTATGAATATCATCTTTTCCCACTTTTACTTTCAGTACATCGAAACCATTCTGTATGTACCGCACTGCGTCTTCCGCCATTTCTTCAACCGTATTGACACTGACGGTGTAGTCTGTTTCCAGACGGTCCCGGTAACCTCCGAGAAACTGATAAAGCGGCATGCCAGCGTGCTGGGAAAGACAGTCATAAAGAGCCATATCGATGGCTGCTTTGGCACTCGTATTACCGACCATCACCCGGTGAAGCATCTCAAAAACTCTCTCCCTCTCTAACAGAGACATTCCCAGCAGATTAGGAGCGATAATAGTTTCCACCGCCGTCTCTATACTTCCCAGGCTTTCTCCGGTAATGACATGGGTTGGCGGTGCTTCTCCGAATCCTATAGTGCCATCGTCACAGGTGATTTTGACAACGACGGTTTCCGCAACCGTAACCGTCCGAAGTGCAGTTTTAAATGGCGTATGCAGGGGAGCGGATATCCGAAAAGTTTCTATTGATTGCAGTTTCATGGGAGCACTCCTCTTTTTGTTATTTTACTCCTGGAGCGATAGTAAGGGATAATTTTTCTGTGGACATTTCAGCCTGTACGCCGAGTGGAACAGCAAAATGCGGCTGGCAATGGCCAATTTTGAAGCCCGCTATTACAGGCTTATTCAGATCGCTCAAGTAATCATGTAAAACTTGTGAAAGACTGAGAGATTCTTTGCGCTTGGATGGTTCAGCATTCTTGAAGTCACCCACAAGAATACCCGCTGCCTCATCAAGCTTTCCGCTTAACTTCAGTTGATTCAGCATACCGTCGACCCGGTAGGGTTCTTCGTCAATATCTTCGATCAACAATAATTTCCCCTCATCTTCCAATTCATAATGGGTACCAAGGGTGCTCACCAACAAAGATAAATTGCCGCCCACCAGCTCTCCGGAAACTGTTCCTTCAGAAATGATCATTAATTCGGAGTAAGCGGTGGAATAGTTCAATTCAGTAGGAGCGAACAGCTGACGGAACATCTCCTGTGATTTCTCATGAAAATCATCTTTGCCGATATCAGAGCTGAGCATCGGACCGTGGAAGGTGACTAGCCCTGTCTGCTGACGTATCGCTGTATGTAAATAAGTGATATCGCTGTAGCCCCAGAAAGGCTTAGGGTTTTCTTTTATCAGCTTGTAATCAATCTTCCCGGCAATTCGGCCTGTACCATAACCTCCACCAGCACAAAATATCCCTTTGATCTCCGGATTCCGGAACATGGCATGAAAATCAGCCAATCGGTCTTCATCTTTTCCTGCCAGGTAGCCATGGACATCTTTCACATGATTTCCCGGTACGACCTCCAGACCAAGCGATTCTATATACGGGAAAGCCTTATACATCTGGTCGATGTTCGGAGGACTTGCCGGTGCAATGACACCTATTTTATCCCCTTTATGTAAACGGTTTGGTAATAACATTTTCATTCCTGCCTTCCGTATGTAAAAAGGGAACGGGAGCAAGGATCAGCCATTGATCTGTTCCCAGACCGTGCTTCCATCGGCGCCTGCCCCCGTCCCTCTTTATATCTAACACATTAGAAAACTATTTTCTTTCACCTATTACTTGATATCTGCCCATTTTAATTCCAAGTATCCGACTGGATGACGGACGATATTGCTCACTTTATCCTTCTGCAACACAACCTGGTTGTAGAAATGGATCGGGAAGATTGGCATTTCTTCAAATAAAATCTTCTCTGCTTCATACATATATTCGAAACGCTTCTCTTCATCTGCTTCGTTCTTCGCATTCGCGATCAATTTGTCATATTCCTCATTGGACCAGCCAGTACGGTTCATAGAAGAATCCGTTGTAAAGCTTTCCAGGAAGTTGATCGGGTCAGCATAGTCAGCAAGGAAGGAGCTTCTGGATAACTGATGCTTCAAATCTTTTTGATCCTGCAAGAACACATTCCACTCGGTATTTTCCAGTGTGATATCGACACCCAGATTTTCCTTGTACATGTTCTGGATTGTTTCTGCGATTGCTTTATGGGAGTCACTGGTATTATAAGTTAACGTGACTGGAGGAAGTTCTTCATATCCTTCTTCTTCCATTCCTTCTTCTAACAGCTGTTTTGCTTTTTCCGGATCATGCTCGACAAGTTTGCCATTTTGTTCACGGAAATCATTGCCCGCTGGATCGGTAAAGCCATAGGATACAAAGCCATAAGCCGGCTCTTCCTTGTTTTTGGTTACATATTCCACGATGTCCTGCTGGTTGACAGCCATTGCGAACGCTTTGCGGATTTTTTCATTAGTAAACGGTTCTTCGTTGACATTGAAGCGGTAGAAATATGTTCCTGCCTGATCTTCAATCACTACATTTTCATTATCCAGCAGTTGTTCTGCCATCTCGCTCGGAATGCCAGAGGTATCCAGGTCACCGCTTTCATACATTTGATATTCTGTGTTGGTATCGTTGACCATTGCCCACTCTACCTTATCCAGATTGACGGTTTCTGCATCCCAGTACTCGTCGTTCTTTTCCATGACCAGCTTGCTGTCATGCTTCCACTCTGCTATTTTGAACGGTCCGTTTCCTACAAAGGAATCAGCTTCTGCGTACCACTCTTCATTTTCGCTTTGAACCTTTTCGTTGATTGGGAAGAAAGCAGGATTGGAAATGACATTCAGGAAATAGCCTGTAGGGGCTTTTAATGTCACTTTCAACGTTTTCTCATCCACAGCTTCTACCATCACATCTTCCTTGGAGCCTTCTCCCGTGTTATAAGCTTCTGCCCCTTCAATGAAGTAGCCTAGGAAGGCTGCCGGAGAGGCGGTCTCAGGATCAAGCAGACGTTTCCAGGCAAACTCGAAGTCTCCAGCTGTAACCGGGTCACCATTTGACCAGTTGGCATCTTCACGAATATGGAATGTATATACTTTTCCATCTTCTGAAACTTCCCATTTTTCCGCAGTCGCTGCTGCAGGCTCATGGGACTCATCCAGCCGGGTCATCCCTTCCATTAAGTTGTTCAACACATTCCAGGAATACGAATCAAAACCAATCGGAGGATCCAGGGAAGTAGGTTCCGTACCATTATTCAGCTTTAGTACTTTCTCTTCACTTGAAGCTTCACCATTGCCCTCTCCTTCTTTTTGCTCGTCACTCCCAGAGCTGCCACTTGTCGTACAGGCGGACAAAACTACTGCCACCATTACGGCTAAAAACATCATCAGCCATTTTTTCATGTTACGTTCTCCCTTCTAGGTATGTATTTATCTTGAGGCTTCACTTGGAAGCCAACAATTTGATCGCCCGCTCGTCCTGGAGCCAGCACTCGACCTGGTGCGTTTCACTGAGGTCTGTTTGCATAGGGTAAACCCGCTCACACACTTCCATCGCTTTCGGACATCTCGCTGTAAATGGACATCCGATCGGTGGGGAAAATAAATCCGGAGGTGTTCCGTCAATTGGTATCAGTTTCCCTTCCCTACGGTCCAACCGCGGCACAGAAGTCAATAAACCATTTGTATAGGGGTGTTGGGGACGATAGAATATTTCTTTTTTCGTCCCAACCTCGATAATCTTACCAGCATACATAACAGCGATCCGGTCGGCTATTTTAGCGACAACACCTAAATCGTGGGTAATCAGTATGATAGCTACCCCGGTCTGTTCCTGGATACGCTCGAATAGTTCCAGGATTTGCGCCTGAATCGTTACATCAAGCGCCGTAGTCGGTTCGTCAGCAATCAAGAGTTCTGGTTCACAGATCAATGCCATCGCAATGACAATCCGCTGCCTCATTCCTCCACTGAACTGATGGGGATATAAACCAAGTCTTTCTTCCGGATTAGGAATACCGACTAATTCCAGCATTTCTACAGCTTTTTGTGTCGCTTCCTGGTTAGAGACGGATGTATGCTGTTTCAGTCCCTCGGTCAGCTGGTTGCCTACCGTCAACGTAGGATTCAATGCGGTCATCGGATCCTGAAAGATCATGGAAATATCCACTCCTCTGATCTTTCGCATTTGTTTTTCAGGAAGATTGCGCAACTCTTTTTCTTTGAATTGTATCGTTCCATTCGTAATCCTTCCTGGCGGCTGAGGAATCAACCGCATTATCGAGTTGGCAGTCACGCTTTTCCCGCAGCCGGATTCCCCGACTATCGCAAGCGTCTCACCTTTATATAAGTCAAAGCTGACTCCTCTTACGGCCTGTACTTCCCCGCCATAAGTCAAAAAGGAAACTTCAAGGTCTTTCACTTCCAGTAATTTTTCCAATGTTGTCACCTCCTGAGCTTAGGATCCAGTGCATCCTGAAGCCCGTCTCCAAGTACGTTGAATGCAAACATAGTTGCAGATATGAAAAATGCAGGGAAAAACAGTCGCCACCAGTGGCCGGATAATATGGTGCCTAAAGCATCATTAGCCATTACTCCCCAGCTGGCATAAGGGGATTGGATTCCCAACCCCAGAAAGCTCAAAAATGCTTCTGCGAAAATAGCTGTCGGTACTGTCAATGTCATTTGGACAATGATTGGCCCCATCGTATTAGGAAGCAGATTCTTCCGGATGATCCGCCAGGTTTTTGTCCCAAATGACTGGGAAGCTAACACAAATTCATAATTCTTAATCTGTAGTACCTGTCCGCGTACAATCCGCGCCATTCCAACCCATCCTGTCACCGTGAGAGCAATGATGATGGTCAAGAGGCTTGGGCCCATGACAACCAAAAGCAGAATTACTACCAGCAAGTATGGCAAGCCGTAAAGGATTTCAATGATACGCATCATGGTGCTGTCGGTACGTCCGCCTTTATAGCCGGCAATGCCGCCGTACACGACCCCGATGAAGAAATCGATCAGTGCTGCCATCAAACCGACAAACAAGGAAATCCGTGCCCCGTACCAGGTCCTCGTAAATACATCCCTTCCCAGGTTATCGGTGCCAAACCAGTGGCTGGCGGAAGGCGGCTGATTCTGGTTAGCCAACGGACCGTTTTGAACGGTATATGGAGATAAAATTGGCCCAAAGATAGCCAGCAAAGCTAGAAATATCAAAAATACCAAACCGCCCATGGCCAGCTTATTTTTGACCAGCCTCCTCCAGGCATCCTGCCAGTAGGAAAGCGATGGACGTACTACCTTTTCTGAATCTTTCTGGCTTTTTTCTTTGGGTTTAAACCATTCATCAGGAATATCATGGACTGCAGGAGAATGCTTTGTTTTTTGTTCTTCCGCAAGGTGATTCATGCTCATTCCCCTTCCTTCTTATGCATTTTGATTCTAGGATCCAAGAGTCCGTATGCGATATCGACTAAGAACAGCATAAAGACTAAGAAAAAGCTGTAAAATACGGTCGTCCCCATAATCAAAGGATAATCCCGCTGGTTAATGCCTTCGATGAAGTATCTTCCCATTCCAGGAATAGCGAATATTTTTTCGATGACAAACGTCCCTGTCAGGATACCGGCCAACAGGGTACCAAGTATGGTAACCACAGGCATCAAGGCATTTTTCAACGCGTGTTTGAAAATGATTTTATATGGTTTCAAGCCTTTTGCTTTTGCCGTCTTAATATAATCCTGGGTCAACACTTCCAACATGCTGGATCGCGTAAGCCTTGCGATAATTGCCATCGGACCTGTAGCCAGTGCCAGTGTAGGCAGCACCATATGAGTCGGGCTGGACCATGTCGCAGCAGGGAAAATCCCCCAATCGACAGCGAGCTTTTGAATCAACAGTGTTGCCAGTACAAAGTTCGGGATTGAAATTCCCAGCACCGCTAAGGTCATCGCTAAATAATCGATAATGCCGTTATGTCTGAGCGCTGCCAGCACGCCGAGAATAATTCCGGATATAAGGGCCACCAGGACCGTAACTATTCCTAACTCAAAAGAAATTGGAAATCCTCGTCCCAATAAGTCATTGACTGTTTCTGTAGGGTGTTTGATCGAAGGGCCGAAGTCCAGGGTCGCAATAGATTTCAAGTAAATAAGGTACTGGATAAATAACGGCTCATCCAAATGGTAGTGGGCTTCCAGGTTTGCCTGAACTGCTGCGTTGGTGCCTCTTTCCTGGTTGAGTGGAGAACCAGGAATCGCATGCATCAAAAAGAATGTAAGTGTCGCAATGATCAATACCGTTGCGATCATAATTAGAAATCGCTTCATTATGTATTTCGTCATACAGGCACCCTCCCTAGCTGAAAGACGTTTGCATCGCCAATTCGGTCATGACGATCATCGCCTGATAAGCTTCTATGATATCTTTTGCCTGGTATTTCACAATTGTGGTGCCTGGTTCAATTTCAGTATTCGGCATCAGGTTCGCCCATTCCGCTTGTCCGTAATTGGTAAATTCTATTCGTAATACGGGATTGTCAGGCGGGGTCAAGGGTTTGACCAGGTGACGTTTTTTCAGTGCCTCTGTCACTTTTTCCTGCAAAAGTTCTCCTGCTTTGACTGGTGTCAGACTTTTGACTGCTGAGCGGGAAATGGTTTCTTTTACAACCGCTGTCGTTATGTTTGGAATTAGTGATTCAGCTTCCTGTCCGGCGCAATCATCACCGGCGACTAATAAAACAGGGACGCCATAATATCCGGCAACGTATGCGTTAAAGCCAAGTTCCCCTACCTCGACATCGTTTATGTAAAAATTTCTTACTCCAAAAATCATCGAATGGGACATTACCCCGCGCTGCCCTGCTCTGGCATGATACCCGATGAACATCGCCCCCGCAAAGCTATCATCGAGGCTCTGAACCATTGATAACGGTTTCACATCCCCTGTAATCAGATGAGCTTCCGGATGGAGCTCGTCGATCAGCAGGTTGTTCATTTTCGAATGGCTGTCGTTCACTAAAATATCTTCGCAGCCGAATTTTCCAGCCGCCTCGATGACGTAATTCGTTTCCTCTGTCATGATGCGACGGGCCCGGTCATAATTAAGTTCCGATGAATCCACGTACGTGTAATCAGGGAGACCGGTTATTCCTTCCATGTCTACTGAAAGAAATAGTTTCATAGATGCAACACTCCTTTGGCTGTTTAAATCATTAAGTTTTTTGGGGAATTTTCTTAAAATTCTATCAAATTTTTCCTAAATTAGCAATGCAGTTCAAAAATATGTAGAAATTTACACCCTGTTCCAAAAGCACGAAAAAAATAAAAAGGGCTGCTTCAGGGACAAAGTCTGACCCAAGCCAAAATAAAGCTAATTAAATTGGTGGATCAGCTTTTGCGCTGAAACAACCCTATCCTCTTTATCAATCTAGTATTTCTCCTTGCAATGCTTCGTCTCGAAATAACAATTCCCGTAAAGAGCTCCATGCTTCCTCGGTATCCAATTGGTTCGTCTCTATGATATCCGCCGCGTCCTTGCGGGCTGTTTCCAGAGCACGGTAATCATGGACCATATCACCGACCTTGAACTCTGGAATTCCACTTTGTTTCTTTCCAAAAAAGTCACCAGGGCCACGCAGTTGAAGATCCTGCTCAGACAATTCAAAACCATCTGTCGTTTCGGTCATGATCCGCATCCGTTCTTTGCCAATATCACCTTTGGGTTCAGCCAAAAGAATACAATAGCTTTGGGCATCCCCACGACCGACACGTCCCCTGAGCTGATGCAACTGACTGAGGCCGAATCGTTCCGCGTCGTAAATCACCATTACTGTGGCGTTGGGTACATTGACGCCTACTTCTACTACGGTCGTCGAAACGAGAACCTGGATGTCATTATCGACAAACTGCTGCATGACTTCTTCTTTTTCATCCTGATGGAGACGACCATGCATCAAGCCGACAGAAATATCCGGTTCATAGTAGGTCTGTAGCTGGTGATGGAGATCGACAGCATTCTGGATATCCAGTTTATCGGACTCCTCTATCAATGGAGATATGACATAAGCCTGATGGCCTTGCGTTACTTCTTTGTTAATGAACTGCAGGACCCGGTCCATCATATCCCCTTTTACCCAGTATGTCTCAACCGGTTTGCGGCCTGCTGGCATTTCATCAATGACAGACACATCCATATCGCCAAAGGCTGTGATCGCAAGCGTTCGTGGAATAGGGGTGGCGGTCATGAATAATACATCCGGATGCAAACCTTTATCCCTTAATGTCCGCCGCTGATTGACACCAAAACGGTGCTGCTCATCGACTATCACTAATCCCAGCTTGGAAAACATCACTTCGTCCTGGATCAGGGCGTGGGTTCCAACAATGATGTCTGCCTCCTGGGTGCTTATTTCTTCCAGTACTGCTTTTCGCTGTTTCCCTTTAATTGAGCCTGTCAATAATACTATATTCACCCGGTCCCCGAACATCTGCTGCAACGATTCGTAATGCTGTTCAGCCAGAATTTCAGTAGGCACCATTAATGCGCCCTGGTTACCTGCTGTAATCGTTGCATATAAGGCGATGGCAGCGACAGCCGTCTTCCCTGAACCGACATCTCCCTGCAGCAGCCTGTTCATACGATGGGGCGATTTCATATCTTTTAAAATTTCTGCCAGTGACTTCTTTTGAGCTTTCGTTAATTCAAATGGGAACGAATCCACAAAAGTTGTCAGCTTATCATTGTCATAAGCCTGCCTATTCCCTTCAGTGGCTTCTCGTTTCAATTTACGTAAAAGCTGCATCTTAAGCTGGAAAACCAGAAACTCTTCATAAGTGAATCTTCTCCGGGCGTGCTTTAATAACTCCCTGCTTTCAGGATAGTGCATTTGCCATAAAGCAGCCGACCGTTCCGGCAGCTTATAGCTCTCCATCAAATGCTCGGGTAAAATTTCCGTAACCTCTTCCCCATAGTCTTCCAGTGCCTGGAGAATCAGCTTCCTCATTTTTTTCATGGTGATGCTTTCTTTCAAGGAATAGACCGGCTGGATCGGGTTTTGAGCTTCAGCACGACCCTTCTTATACTGACTGACTGTTATTTGCAGTCGATGCTGATCCCATTTGCCCGTTACGGTAATTATATCACCGGGGTTGATTTGTTTCTTTGCAAACGCGCGGTTGAACATGACTGCTTTGACAGCGAATTGTTCTACCTGCAATGTCATCGTCAACCTGGATTTCTTACGGCCATAAAAAGTAAGGGAAGGTTCTCCAATGACCTCCCCTTCGATGGTCGCTTTTTCATCATGAACTAGTTCCGTCAACGGTTTGACCTCATATGTGTCATAACGATAGGGAAAATAGAACATGAGGTCTTCAATGGTATATATACCTAGTTCATTCAGGGTTTCCGTTACTTTTTCCCCTACTCCGTTCACCTCGGAAACTGGTTGCGTCAACACATAATCACTCTTTCTTCAAAGAAATTCCGTACACTTTCGCTTCTAGTTCTCTTCCTGTCGGTGTTGCAGCCAGGCCTCCCTGTGCTGTCTCACGCAATGCTACTGGCATGGTCTGCCCGATTTTGTACATCGCATCGATCACTTCATCGCAAGGGATGCGGCTTGTTACGCCGGCTAATGCCATATCAGCAGCTGTAACGGCATTAGAAGCTCCCATCGCATTACGTTTGACACATGGTACTTCCACGAGGCCGGCAACCGGATCACAGACGAGGCCAAGCATATTCTTTAATGTAATTGCCATTGCTTCAGCCGATTGTGATGGCGTACCACCTGCCATCTCGACAATTGCAGCAGCTGCCATTCCAGCCGCCGATCCGACTTCTGCCTGACATCCTCCTGCAGCACCGGAGATCGAAGCATTATTAGCTACGACGAACCCGAACGCCCCAGAAGTAAACAGGTAACGCACCATTTGTTCTCTCGTCGGATTTAATTTATTTTTCACCGCAAACAGTGTACCGGGAACACATCCGGCACTACCGGCTGTCGGAGTCGCGCAAATAGTACCCATGGCAGCATTCACTTCATTCGTCGCTACCGCCTTACTGACCGCATCAAGCAGGATAGTACCTGATAATGGTTCATGGTTTTTCATATATTCCTGGATAAGTACAGCATCGCCGCCTGTTAGACCACTATGGGATTTTACTCCTTTGAGACCATCCTCGACAGCTTTTTCCATGACATCCAGGTTACGTTCCATCTGCCCGAAAACCTCTTCCCGGGTTCTTTCTTTTACTTCCATCTCCTGACGAATCATCACTTCTGATATTTGAATGCCTTCACTTTCCGCCATTTCGACGAGTTCAGCTACATTACGAAACATTAAACATGCCCCTTTCTATTAATCGACTATCTTAGCCACTTGGAGGATATGGTCGGCCCTTTCCAGCTCTTTCAAAATATTTTCATCTATATTTTGATCGACTTCGATGACCATTAATGCCTGCTGTCCTTCTTGTTTCCTGGAAACTTCCATATGGCCGATATTGATTTCATGGCGTGCAAGAATTGCAGTTACAGAAGCGATCGCTCCGTACCTGTCGTTATGGATGAGCAATACTGCCGGGTGGCCACCAGACAAGCGTAATTCAAAACCGTTCAACTCAGTGATTTCCGCCATCCCTCCACCGATCGAAATACCTACAAGCTCCAGGTCTCCATCATCGTCGCCGATGCGGATCTTTGCAGTGTTAGGGTGGTCGGTATGAGAATCTTCTTCATGGAACCTTATTTTAATTCCTTTTTGTTTAGCAGTTTCTAAAGCCTCTCTAATTCTCGTGTCGTGCGTATCATAGTCCAGCAGCCCGCCCACGATAGCCACGTCTGTACCGTGTCCCTTATATGTTTTGGCAAAAGAACCATATAAATGGATTTCCGCCCATTTCGGTTCCCGGCCAAAGAGATTTCGGGCAGCCCGTCCGATTCGAGCTGCTCCTGCTGTATGCGAACTAGATGGTCCAATCATGACAGGACCCATAATATCGAAAACTGATTTGAATTTCATATTTCACCTTTCCCTTCCATGAGATAAGCAGTTATGGATAGCGTTCACATAAGCTTATGCCCTATTCTATTTTAGCGAGAAACCGTTTACTTGAACAGGTGTTTTCTATACTATTTTTTCCTGAAAGATAATAAGTTTGCCAGAATGCCTATTACGTATTATAATTAAATTTTGTGGGTTGCATGAACAACCGGGTGGGAGAGGGCTACAATATTATAGAGGAGTACACCATGTTTAACAAGCATAAACATGACATCGATGCTTCCCAGTGGAAAAATGACGTTCTGGCTGGTTTCATCGGCTACTTCACGACCGTCTACATTGTAGCGGTCAATAGTTCGATTTTGAATGATGCCGGAATTGGTGTGGAAAATGCCATGGTCGCTACGATTCTTGCCAGCTTTGTCGGTACGTTGCTGATGGGATTGCTTGCAAATGCCCCGATGGTACTGATACCTGGAATGGGGGTCAATGCCCTGTTCGCTTATACAATCGTCGAAGGCACTGGCATGAGCTTCCAGGAAGGACTGGCTGTTGTTATTGTATCATCCTTGATATTTCTTTTGACAGCATTCACGAAGCTTGGCGAGTGGCTGAAAGAAGCGATTCCCGACTCGCTGAAGCATGCAATCACCGTGGGTCTTGGGTTGTTTTTGACATTGATCGGTCTGGAAAAAGGCGGATTGGTCGTCAGAGGGGAGCATTCCTTGATTGCACTAGGCAATCCATCTTCTGAAATGGTGATCACCAGTCTGTTGACTTTATTCATCGCTATTTTTCTCTTTACGAGAAATGTACCTGGCAACTTCCTGGTGACGATGATCATCGGTACCGTTATTGCCTACTTTTTTGGATTGCTCGGTGAGCCCGGAAAAGGGATTTCAATGGAAATGGATGGTTTTGTGTGGATGCCATCTTTTGCCGGTATCGGGTCGTTGACCTTCTGGATGGCTGTCTTCCCATTAAGTATTGTGCTGATATTTGAAAATATGGGTTTAATCCATGGTCAGTTAGCCATGCTTAAAAACGAAGGCAAATTCAAACGAGCCTACCAGGCGACAGCTTTTTCTGCACTGGCAAGCGGCTTTCTAGGCACTTCGCCGACCGTATCTTCCGCTGAAAGTGCAGCCGTCATAGCATCCAAAGGAAAAACCGGACGTGCCGCTATCACGATGGCGATTCTATTCCTAGCAACTTTACTGTTGATTCCCTGGATTACAATGGTACCATCCACAGCCATCAGCCCGATATTGATTATCGTCGGAGCTCTGATGGTACAGAATATTAAACACATCGAATTGGATCAGTTATCAGAAGCAATGCCTGCATTTTTGATCATTGTCATGATACCATTCACCTATTCGATTGCTGATGGGATGGCATTTGGATTCATCGCCTATCCACTGGTCAAGCTGGCGATCGGCAAACAAAGGGAGCTATCTTTCCCAGTCGTATTCATCGCCATGATGTTCCTATTCGAATTTGTCATGCGATCAGTTGGACATTAGAATATTAAAAATCGAGAGGCCCAGAGTATACATGCTCTGGGCCTTTTTACATAAACCTGACAATATAACCGCTCCTGCCTCATTTAATGTTCATAAATCATTTTCCTGGTCATTCCTCCGTCAATGACGATGTTTTCTCCGTTAATGAAATCATTTTCTTCCTGGCTTAGAAAAACACAGGCTCTTGCAATGTCCTCCGGTCTTCCTACTCTTTTGGAAGGGTGCTGTAAATGGTCGATTTCTCTTAAATCCTGATAATTCTCTGTTGCTATCCAGCCTGGACTGATACTGTTCACCCGGATATAATAATCACTTAACGTCATTGCCAGGAATGAGTAAGTGCCACGATTCCACCCTTGCTTGCTGAGTAGGCTTCTGTATGCGGTTCGGCCATCGAGGCTCTCGTAGATGCAATATTGATAATGCTGCCTCCCTGTTCCTTCATTAGTAAAGCAGCTTGTTTGGTTAAGTAAAATACACTACTTAGATTTGTAGAAATGACTTCATTCCAGTCTTGCTCGCTCATCTCCCAAAAGTCTTTGAATTTTGAAATTCCTGCATTATTCACTAAAATATCGATACGTTCATATTCATTTTCAATTTCCTTGAATAACTTCTGTACTGCTTCGTAATTGCCTACATCGCACCATTTAAATTCTGCCTGATATCCGTTTTCTTTCCATCCTTTACAAACTTCCCTGCCCTTTCTTTCATCTTTATCAATAAGTATGACTGTATAATCTTTCTCAACAAAAGCAGTAACGATAGCTTCTCCGATCCCATTAGCTCCTCCGGTTACGATAGCAATTTTTCTTTCTTCCATCATCATTCCTCCTTTTCAACTATTTTACCGAAAGGTATGAACTGTAAACGATATTGTTGATTTTCCTAACCGCATTATTCCACAATAGATCCGAAAAGTCGAAGACTTAATTTCGAGATATTGTTGGAGTTAAGGGGCTACGTGAAACGATTCGCTTTCCGTGGGCGTGTGCTATCAGATCCAAAAATAAAAAGACAGCGGCATCTCCACTGTCTTTGCATAAGTGAGTCATCATGTGCCGCAATAGGTGCGGTAGGGGATCTTTGATGGCTCCGGCAGTTTGGTATATTCCTCCTGATCAGAAGAATACGCATAAGGATCAGAAAGAACATCTAAAAGCTTTTCCATCACGCTATAGTCACCTTTATCTACAGCAGCCTCAAGCGCCTCTTCTACCCGATGGTTACGAGGAATAATGGAAGGGTTTACTTCCTTCATCAACTGATAAGCAGAAGCTTTTGATATCTCCTGCTGTTCTAACCTCTTCTGCCAACGTTCATACCATTGCTTGAATTCGGCTGCACCAGCCATCGCAGTATCATCTGGTTTATTTAAGGTTAAAGCACGGAAGGTATTGGTATAGTCGGCACGATGTTCCTTCATTAAGCCGAGAAGATCTTCCACCAGCTTCTCATCATGCTCTTCTTCATTTTGAATTCCCAGTTTCTTTCGCATGCCTGTAAGCCAATGGTGTTGATACCACTGCTCATATTTGCCAAGAATCTCCTGAGCTAATTCAACCGCCTGATCAGGATTTTCATGAAACAAAGGTACAAGAGATTCAGCAAACCGTGCCAGGTTCCATTGGCCGATTGCGGGTTGATTCTGATATGCATAACGGCCTTGAACATCGATCGAACTGAATACGGTAGCCGGATTGTATTCATCCATAAAAGCGCACGGTCCATAATCAATCGTTTCACCACTGATAGTCATATTGTCGGTGTTCATTACTCCATGAATAAATCCTACCAGCTGCCATTTGGCTATCAGTTCTGCCTGACGTTTGACCACTTCTTCAAATAACGTAAGATATCGCTCTTCGTTTTGTTCAATTTCAGGAAAATGACGCTCAATAGCATAGTCAGCGAGGGCCTGGAGTTTTTCTCTATCATCCAGTCTCACAGCATACTCAAATGTGCCGACCCGAAGATGGCTTGCGGCCATACGGGTTAATACAGCTCCAGAAAGCGGGGTCTCCCGCATGACCGTCTCTCCAGTGGTAACGACAGCAAGACTTCTGTTAGTAGGAATTCCAAGGGCGTGCATCGATTCACTGATGATATATTCCCGAAGCATCGGTCCAAGTGTTGCCCGGCCATCACCTCTTCGGGAAAATGGTGTCCGCCCTGATCCCTTTAGCTGAATATCGAACCGTTCCCCTGATGGGGTAATCTGCTCACCGAGTAGTACAGCGCGCCCATCTCCCAGCATGGTAAAATTCCCGAATTGATGACCGGCATAGGCTTGGGCGATTGGCACTGCATCAGCGGGCACCTGATTGCCTGCAAGAATTTCCACTCCTTCTTTTGTTTGCAACAAATCACTATTCAATCCTAATGATGCTGCCAATGACTGATTGAAGATGACCAACTCCGGCGAATGAACCGCGGAAGGTTCGGCCTTTTCGTAAAATGCCTCCGGCAAACGTGCATAACTATTAGCAAAATTCCATCCCATCTTGTTATTAATGTGTGTCATTATATCTCCTTTGTCTGAACCAGTTTGTTATTAACTATTCACGTATATTCTTCTACAAAAACGTATAAATCATAGATGTTCTTTCAATTATCATGAAAAAAGGTCTAAATCTCATTTGATTTAGACCTTTTTTGGTTTTCATACCATTTATTATTCAACTGAAAAAATGAAAGAATAAATCGGCTGTCCCCCTTGATGGACCTCCACTTCAATATCTTCGAATTCCTCTTCCATAAAGGATTCAATTTTATCGATTTCTTCCTGGGTTGCATCTTCTCCGGTAAGGACAGTCAGAATTTCATCTTCATCTTCGTCGATCATTTCTTTGAGTAATTTCTCGACTGTTTTGATTTTATCTTTATCCGTAGCTTTGATATCGCCGTCTAAAATTCCCATAAAATGATCCTTTTCGATAGTCAAGCCATCTATTTGTGTATCACGTACCGCGTAGGTGATCTGTCCTGTTTTTACATGCTCCATCATACCGGACATTTCCTGCTGATTTGTTTCAAGATCAGCTTCCGGATTGAATGCCAATAAAGCGCTCATCCCTTGAGGAATGGACTTGCTCGGAATGACAGCAACGTTATCTTCGGCAAGATCAGCCGCCTGCTCTGCAGCCATAACGATATTTTTGTTGTTTGGCAAAATCAATACGTTTTTCGCATGAGCCTGGCTGACAGCTTCAGAAATATCCTGCGTGCTTGGATTCATCGTCTGCCCGCCCTGGATGACAACCGTAGCTCCGAGGCTTTCGAACATTTTTTTGAGTCCGTCACCCATGGATACGGTAATAATACCGTATTCCGCTTTCTCTTTCGGTTGTTGCTTTTTATTCCCTTTTTTGTCGCCAACGATAGAAGTATGCTGTTCGCGCATATTTTCGATTTTCATGTTCACGAGGCTTCCGTAGCGCTGACCAAGCGTCATCGCTTCACCCGGATATTCTACATGGACATGTACTTTAATCAGTTCATCATCGGATACCACGAGCAGAGAATCTCCCATTTCGCTCAACTCATTACGGAATTTATCTTCGTCATAGGGATTTTCCTGAAGCTTGTCTTCTTCGAATTTGACCATGAATTCTGTGCAGTAGCCGAATTCGATATCTTCGGTATTCATAAAATCCTGGGCAAGTTTATGATGCTCGGCATTTACCATTTCGTCCATGGAAGAAGAACTTACCGGTTCTGGTAACGTTTCACCTTTCAGGTTGGCAAGGAACCCTTCATAGATCGTCACCAGGCCTTGTCCGCCGCTGTCTACAACGCCTACTTCCTTCAGGACAGGAAGAAGATCCGGAGTTCGTTTTAAAGATGCCTTGGCCTCTTTAACGACTTCCTCCAGAAAAGCGATCATATCTTCTTCTTTTTTAGCTGCTTTGACTGCCGCTTCTGCTGATTCTTTTGCTACTGTCAAAATTGTCCCTTCCACCGGCTTCATCACTGCCTTATATGCAGTTTCAACTCCAGACTGCAATGCCTGGGCGAACTCCTTTGTATTACACGATTCTTTTTGAGCAAGTTCTTTTCCGAAGCCACGGAATAATTGAGACAGGATGACACCTGAGTTCCCACGTGCCCCCATCAATAAACCTTTCGCCAGCGCCTGGGCTACATCCCCGGTATGGTTATTCTCCACATTTCTTACCTCATTGGCACCTGAGGTCATTGATAAATTCATATTCGTACCTGTATCACCATCAGGAACGGGAAAGACGTTCAATGCATCGATCGTATCAGCGTTGTTAGTCAGATGCTGCGCGCCTGCCAACACCATTTCTCCGAACGTTTTGCCGTCCAACATTTTAACCGTCACACCTGCTTCCTCCTCTATATCTGCTAGTTTGTCTGTTTGATTGATTGGATTATTCAGCGGAAACGCGAACACCCTGAATATAGATGTTCACAGAGTTTACGGATAATCCTACTGTCTTATTCAATGTATATTTCACTTGAGATTGGACGTTATGCGCAACTTCGGAAATCTTTGTCCCGTAGCTGACAATAATGTACATATCGATATGCAGCGTGTCTTCTTCCTGTCTGACCACCACGCCTTTGGAAAAATTCTCTTTTCTGAGAATCTCCGCGATACCATCACGCAGCTGGCTTTTGGAAGCCATCCCTACGATTCCGTAGCATTCGACTGCGGCTCCACCTGCAATAGTAGAAATAACTTCGTTACTGATTGTTACTTGACCATATTTGGTATTCATATCAACAGACATGATGATCCTCCTTCGTCCCTATAAGTTTATTCCCTATATTATAACACATTCTCAAGTATGCAAGGATTATCACTTAACTCCTCATCTGGTACAGGCATCCGTAGATTAAAGATTGCCCCTATAATACTTTGGATTAATTACCCCGTTCTGTCAAGTGAAAATTCTTGATATAATTTAACAGCAATTATTGCAATCCACTGTCCATTATGATACATTGTATAAGTATTTCAAGATATACTTGTAAGCACTAGGAGGGATTACCATGGGACGTAAATGTGTTGTAACAGGACGCAAAACTACTTCAGGTAACAATCGTTCACACGCAATGAACGCTAATAAACGTAATTTCAAGGCTAACGTACAAAAAGTACGCATTCTGGTTGATGGCAAGCCTAAAAAAGTTTATGTATCTGCCCGTGCACTTAAATCTGGTAAAGTAACGCGCGTATAATTACGCAGGACTGCGCCTGCATACCCGGGCGCATATCATTTACTTTAACACGGGATATCATTTACACTTTTAAAGTACAAAAAAAGCACCCTGCGCTGGGGTGCTTTTTTTGTTACCCTTTTTTAAAGGTTCCTATGACAGCTCTTACGAAGCCACCAATGAATTTTGGGAGTTTAATGGTATAAAATTTCAATGAGTCCCCCTCCTCTTTCCCAAATCACTACTTGCAGACAAGCTGTATGGTGCGCGCGCTCAACTATCTCGACTCCTTATTAACAATAGTATGCCTTGGCTGTATGAAAAAGTACCATATTCTTTAACTAGCTTGTTTGACATGCAAAGAGTCGACCCGATAGGGAGAGTTTTATTTTCAAGCGGGTAATAAAAACCGTGAAGCGTCAGTTGTTCTACTGTCAAGGACATAGGAATGAATGATAAATAAGGGTAGCTGTCATTTTTTTGTACCTGATGTTCCCCCGGAGTAGTCAGTTCGATATGGTTCTGCTTATCGATGATGATTGCCTTGATTCCAGCCCGGTCCGTCTGATGAAGCAAATGGACATTGGCGAGGGTGTGGTCGATCCGCCCGCCGGTCACTCCAAATAAATAGATTTCGTCAGGCTGTTCCTGGATTGCTGCTTTGAGTGCAAGTTCTAAATCTGTATCATCTTTTTCCTCTGGATAAACCTCCGTAACCCCTGCATACCCTCTTATTTCATCGAGGCGATTATCTGTCACTGAGTCAAAGTCTCCAATCGCCAACTGCATCGGAATTCCTTGTTCGTAAAGTACTTCAGCTCCCTGATCGGCACCTATCCAAACCATGCTTTCTTCATGGTATGCATTTAACTGAGGGATATACCGCTTCGGCCCTCCTCCGACTATGGCAATTCGTTTCATCTGCACCACTCCTAACGGAAAACAGCCGCACAATGTGCGGCTGGCATAGTTTAATAAGCATTCTTTATTGCTTCAATGGCTGCTTTTCTGTCTTCTTTATTAAAAACAGCACTTCCGGCAACAAGCACATCAGCGCCAGCCTCGACACAAGTCTTAGCCGTCTCTGAATTAACCCCTCCATCAATTTCAATTTCAAACGAGAGGTCCATTTCTTTTCTCCAGTCAGCAATCTGCTGAATTTTCGGTACTACCGATTCAATGAATGACTGACCGCCGAAGCCAGGATTGACCGTCATAAGTAAAACAAGATCGACATCCGCTAGAATTGGTTTAATTGCTTCCGCTGGTGTAGCAGGATTGATGACGACCCCGGCTTTTACTCCATGGCTTTTTATTAACTGGATCGTCCGGTGCAGGTGCACATTAGCTTCCTGGTGTACAGTTATAATATCAGCTCCCGCTTTAGCAAAAGCTTCGATATATTGTTCGGCATTCTCAATCATCAGGTGGACATCGAGAGGCAGGTCAGTAACTGGACGTACAGCATCGACAATTAAAGGACCAATCGTGATGTTAGGAACAAAATGACCGTCCATGACATCAATATGGATATAGTCCGCTCCCCCATCTACCACTTCCTGAATTTCATGTCCCAGTTTTGCAAAATCTGCGGATAATATAGAAGGTGCTATTTTTGTCATTGTTTCAATACCTCGGCTTTCTCGTTTGTATTTCTTCTAAAAATTGCAGGTAATGTTCGTAGCGCTTACTGGCTATTTCGCCGTTATCAACAGCTGCCTTCACCGCACATTTCGGCTCTTTTTTATGGAGACATCCCCGGAATTTGCATAAGTGTTGAACTTCCCTGAACTCCGGAAAGCATTCCGGCAGCTGATCCTCTTCAAGCTCCTGGAATTCCAGTGAACTGAAACCAGGTGTGTCTGCTACTAACCCACCGTTAATTTCAAATAATTCCACATGCCGGGTAGTGTGTTTACCTCGGCCAAGACTTTCAGAAATCTCATTTGTTTCGATATCCAATTCCGGGTCCAGGTGATTCAATAAGGTGGACTTGCCGACTCCCGACTGACCGGCAACGACCGTGATTTTACCTGTGAAGTGTGATTGGATCTCCTCAAGCGCTATGTCTTTTTCCTTCGATGTTAATATGACAGTATAACCCGCCTGCTGATAGAGCTCCTGGTAAGCACGTATGTCTGCTTCTTCCTTTGCCCCATCTACTTTTGATATGACAATTAATGGCTCAATCCGAATAGCTTCCACCAGCACAAGAAAACGATCCAGGAGTAAAGGATTGAATGCCGGGTCTTTCGCAGAGGTCATGATCAATGCCTGGTCGACATTCGCAACGGGTGGCCGTACTAACTCATTTTTGCGTTTTTCGATCGAAAGGACGTACCCTTCTTTCTGGTTTTCCGCTTCAAAGGTGACTTCATCTCCCACCAAAGGGGTGATTTTTTGTTTACGGAACACCCCTCTGCCTTTACATTGATACACTTTCCCCTCTGAATAGACATAATAAAAGCCACTTAATGCTTTCGTGATTTTTCCTACCGGCATTATTTCACCATCCTAATACTCAATCGTTTGTTCCTTATAAACTTCCCCGTCCCGGAGGACTTGATAACTGGCCTGTGAACCAGGAGCTATGCTCAATTCAATCTCGAATTCCGTATCTTCCGTTATGGTCGCATTTTTGTATACTTCATCCCCATTTGAATCATTATCCTGCACATAAATGATCACTTCCTGTCCAGGTGGTTCTTCTTCTGGAGGGTTGTCTTTATTTTCACCATCCTGGTTTTCACCATCCTGGTTCTCACCATCTGGATTCTCATCATCCTGTTCCGGATTGTCCTCATTTTGTGTTTCATCTTCAGGAGGTTCATATTTAACCGTTACCGTCTCTGTGTGGGTACGTGGTTTGGCTTCAGGTCCCATAGAGACCTCAATCGTAACGGTCGATCCTTGCTCTACTTCCGAACCAGGGGAAGGTTTTTGCTCCATGACCTTCCCTTTCCCTGTATCATCCGAGTATACTTGTTGGACATTCACTTTTAAATTATTTTCCTCTAAATAGGACTCCGCTTCTGATTGGCTTTTTCCAATTAATGATTCTATTTCTATAGGAGGTGGTCCTGAGCTGACAGTAAGTATGATCGTTGTATCTTCAGGCACTACCTCTTGATCAGCCTGTGGAATCTGCGCTATAATCTTCCCTTCTTCATATTCTGGTGACTCTTTATAAAAAGCCTCTATTTCGCTAAAACCATTATCTTCTAATATGGTTTTCGTTTGCTCATAATCATCACCGACGTAATCTCCGAGCGTAGTGGTTTCTTTCCCTTCGCTGGAGTAAACAGTGACGGTGGACCCCTCTTTGATCGTTTCGCCCGCTTCAGGATCCGTTCTGACTACATCTCCTTCTTCCACACTATCAGAAAATTCGGTTTCTCTTTCTACCTGAAGGTTCAAATTTCTAAGTTCACTATATGCTTCTTCATATTCCATACCTTTGACATCAATCATTTCAACGTCTTTCGGCTCTAATAACCCTGGCACAAATAAGGCCGCTGCCCCGGCAGCTAAAAGAATTAAAAATATTGTCAATACCCATGGCCAGACCTTCTTTTTCTTTTTTTCTTTTTTCTTTACCGGCTGGCTCTGTTTTTTATCAGCCACGACTTCGACTGGCTTTGTGGCATGGCTTTTGCCGTTGGTATGGACAATGGTTTCATCATTATGGTTATTTTCAAATGCCTCTTTTGTAATGACTGGAATCGCCTTAGTTTTCTCATCCAAATCATCTTCGATCACAAAAGGGGCTTCATCCATTCGTGCCGGATCCAATGCGGTCTCCATGTCATCTTCCATCTCATGCACATTTGCATAACGTTGGAGCGGATCTTTAGCTGTCGCTTTCAATACGACATTCTCAACGCTTTGTGGAAGATCCGGATTCCATCTTTTCAAGGATGGTGTATCATTCTGTAAATGTTTCAATGCCACGGATACAGCAGACTCTCCTGAGAATGGAAGACGTCCTGTCAACAGCTCGAACATGACGATTCCCATGGAATAAATATCGGATTTTTTAGTAGCGACCCCGCCTCTTGCCTGTTCTGGTGAGAGATAGTGGACGGAACCCAGAATAGAGTTGGTCTGGGTTAATGCTGTTGCGCTTAAAGCCATGGCAATCCCAAAATCGGTGACTTTCACTTGACCGTAATGATCGATCAGAATATTTTCTGGTTTGATATCCCGATGAACGATTTCGTTATCATGCGCATGAGCGATGGCAGAAGTAACTTGCTGCATAATATCAATAGCAGCAGTAACATCAACGGGACTATGAAGCTGTATGTATTTTTTCAACGTCATTCCGTCAATGTGTTCCATCACCATATAATAGATATCGTCCTCTTCACCCACATCGTAGATATTGACGATATTCGGATGGGAGAGGCTGGTCGCCGATTGGGCTTCCCGGTGGAAACGGGCGATGAATTCTTCGTCATTGCCATACTCCAACCGCAATACCTTAATCGCTACCTCACGTTCCAGAATCGTATCTTTTCCCAGGTAGACATTTGCCATACCCCCGCCGCCGATCATTTCCTTGATCAAATATCGTTCGTTCAACAGGCGGTTGTTCAGCATTAGGAGCCACCCTCTTTCTCAGTCGAGTGGTCATAATGTACGAGAGCAAGGGTGATATTATCTTCTCCGCCACGCTCATTTGCGATTTGGACCAGTTTGTTAGCTGCTTCTTCCAGCTCCAGGGGATTTTTCACCAGTTCAAACAATTCCTCGTCATTCAGTTTGTTCGTCAACCCATCACTGCAAAGCAGCAATACATCATTCTGTTCCCACCCTAAAGTCTTTACATCAATAGTAAGATCCGGCTCCGTGCCAAGCGCCTTCAATAAAACATTCTTACGCGGATGCTGCTCTGCATCTTCTTTGGTTATTTGCCCGGAACGCACCAGCTCATTTACTAAAGAATGATCTTCTGTTACCTGTTTGAACCCATAATGATTCGCTAAATAACATCTGCTGTCTCCAATATGTGCGATTGTAATGAACTCAGTCGTACAAATGGCAGCAACTATGGTCGTGCCCATCCCTTTGCATTCCTCATTCGCCCTCGAATGCTCCAGAATCGTTTGGTTAATGGAATGGATGGCTTGCTCCAGCCACTCTTCTGCCTGGTCTGGTGATGTAATTTTATCAGCACTCTGCCAATGATTATGTAAGTAGGATGTAGCCATTTCACTAGCCACATCCCCGGCTAGATGACCGCCCATTCCATCCGCTACAACGGCAAGTGTCTGGTGCCGGCCATTAACAAAAAGGCCTCCCGCATCTTCGTTATGATTTCTTACCTGGCCCCTGTCTGTCAAAAAATAACCGTTCATCATTTCACCTCGTCTTCTGTTACGCTAAGTTACTATTTCATTCTGATTTAATCAAGCTTGATCAGCCTTGTCAAAAAGAACCCATCGGTATCATAATGCTGTGGAAATAGCTGCAAACCATATTCGCTTAGTCCTGGTGCCTCCCGCAACTCATCTGGAAGGTCCCTGGTGAAAGATGGGTCAATCGTATATTCAGGATGGTTGTTTAGAAACCGTTGGATGACGTGTTCGTTCTCGCGTTGGTCAACTGTACATGTACTATATACCAGCTTGCCTCCCTTTTTCAAAAGTGGAGCCATGCTTTCCAGCAATTCGTCCTGTATCGATGACAGTACCAATATATCCTTTTCCTGCTTATGATACTTGATATCAGGCTTGCTGCGAAGAACGCCAAGCCCTGAACAAGGTGCGTCGAGCAGGATTCTGTCGAAACTTTCCACTTGGTGTTTCTCACCAAGCTCGCGGCTGTCCGCCTGCACTGCTTCAATGATGTGAAGGTCGAGCTGCTTCGCTTTTTCGGAAACCAATTTTGCCTTCTTGGCATGGAGGTCGTAAGCGATGATCTTGCCTTCATTTTGCATTTTCTCAGCAATATGCGTGGTCTTTCCACCAGGAGCACTACAGGCATCCAGCACTTCCATTCCCGGTTGGACGTCCATCATCTCGCCGACTAACATGGAACTTTGATCCTGGATCGTCACGATACCATTTTGGAATAAACCATGTTTTAGTATATTGCCTTTATGAATTAAAATTCCCTGCGGGGAAAGTTTGGAAGCTTCTACCTCAAACCCATCATTAGTCAACTGGTCGATGACCTCTTCCCTGTCGGCTTTCATCGGCTGTACCCGGACGCTGACAACCTTGTGTGTCAGGTTGGTGTTACACATTTCCCGTGTTGTTTCCAGCCCATACATATCCACCCAACTGGCAACGAGCCATTCAGGATGACTGGTTTCGATAGCAAGTCTTTGGACCGGGTCGTGGATCTTACTGGTATCCGGCACCCCTTCACGCTGAATATTACGTAATACTCCATTTACCAGAGAAGCGATCCCTTTATGTCCCCGTTTTTTTGAAATCTCGACAGCTTCATGGATAATGGCGTGATCCGGTACTTTATCTAGAAACTGCATTTGGTAGACAGACATATAAAGCAGCCATTTCACCCAGGATTTCACCTTTTTCTTCCCTTTGATTCTGTCATCGACATAATAAGCGAGCAGGTTACGGCGCTGCAGTGTTCCATATACGATTTCCGTCAACAGGGCGCCATCACGCTCTGACAACTTTTCTTCTTTCATGGCCCGGTCAATCAAAACATGACTGAAGCCTCCTTGATCGCCGATTCTTGTCAGCAGATCGAGGGCTGTTTCTCGTAACGCATATTTACTCATTGGCTTCTCCTAACTTTTCGCCTTGTTCCAGCTGACTTCCTGCCCCATTCAGGAAATCGACCGCTGACATTCGTTTTTTTCCTGAAGGCTGTAATTCCGTGATCTTGAGGCCTTTTCCATCACCGGTGGTAACGACAAAGCCGTCTTCCTGAATGTCCACGATTTCACCTGGCTCGCCGTTTCCAGGGACACTCGTTTTTTCGCCCCACCAAATTTTCATCGGCCTGCCTCTCCAATAAGTGTAGGCAACCGGCCATGGGTGCAACCCTCGAATCTGATTATAGACGGTGACATGGTCACTGCTCCAATCGATTTCCTCTTGCCCTCGTTTAATATTGGACGCGAAGGTGGCTGATGATTCATCCTGCTTCTCCGGTTCGATTTCACCGGCCAGCAATGGTGGAAGTGTCTCATGTAATAACGCTGCTCCTGCTTGAGCAAGTTTGTCATGTAACGTACCGACATGGTCTTCTTCCTGGATCGCTACCCTGACCTGAGAAAGGATATCGCCGGCATCCAGCTTTTCCACCATATACATAATGGTGATCCCAGTTTCTTTTTTTCCTTGCAGAATAGCGTAATGAATCGGCGCGCCTCCACGCAGTTCAGGAAGTAAGGAAGCATGTACATTGATACAACCATGTTTAGGTGCTTCCAGTAACGATTTCGGCAAAATTTGGCCAAAGGCCGCAGTAACAATCAATTCAGGCTCATAGGCAAGGACTTTTTCAAATTCATCACGGATTTTTTCCGGCTGAAAGACAGGGATGCCATGTTTTTCGGCGGCCGTTTTTACAGGCGGCGGCGTCATGACCTTTTTTCTTCCTTTTGGCCTGTCCGGCTGTGTGACGGCCAGTACGATTTCATATCCGTCGTCGATTAATTGTTCCAATACGGGAACGGCAAAATCAGGCGTTCCCATAAATGCGATTTTTGTCATATTTGGCGGCTCCCTTCTTACATGAGCTGATATGGTTGAAAATCAATCGAAATCTGCAGCTCATTCTTTCTAATTTCTTCATCATAATAATGCAGTACTTTTTTCAATAATTTCCGCTGCTCTGGTTCTTGCTTGTATTTTATCATGCATTGAAACCGATATCTATCTTTGATCCGCGCAAGGGCAGAAGGGGTGGGGCCGAGAATGGTGGCTCCATCCGACAGCTTACCTTTCAGGAACTTGCATATTTTCTGGGTGACCTCCTGGGCTTTCAACTGATTAGGGTGGGAAACGGTAATCAACGTCAAAAAATAAAAAGGCGGATATTGAAATGCCTTTCGGAGTTTCATTTCATGATTGAAAAATTGCGTGTAATCATACTGACTGGCAAGCTCAATGCTGTAATGTTCCGGTGTATATGTCTGAACGATCACTTCGCCCGGCTTCAAATGCCGCCCGGCTCGTCCACTGACCTGCGTCAATAGTTGAAATGTTTTTTCGGCTGAACGGAAATCAGGGAGATTCAATAGAGAATCTGCTGTCAGAACCCCTACCAGTGTCACGTTTTGGAAGTCCAGACCTTTGGCAATCATTTGTGTGCCCAATAGAATATCTGCTTCACCCCGGCCGAATTGGGACAGAAGTTTTTCATGGGCGCCTTTCCTTCTGGTCGTATCGACATCCATCCGTACTACTCTTGCTTCCGGCAGCAATTGCTGCAGATTTTCCTCCACTTTTTGTGTTCCGGTGCCGAAATAGCGAATCGAATCACTTTCACATTCCGGACACCTGCTTGGCAGGGGTTCATCATAGCCACAATAGTGGCATTTTAACCGTTCCTGTCTGCGATGATACGTGAGCGCGATATCACAGTGTGGACACTCGCTGACATAACCGCAATCCCGGCACATCACGAATGTTGAATAACCGCGCCGGTTCAAAAACAGAACCACCTGTTCTTTTCGCCTGAGTCGTTCCTCCATACTTTCCATCAACGCCCTGGAAAACATCGAGCGGTTGCCGGCATGCAATTCCTCCCGCATGTCGACTAATTCTACTTCCGGCATCGTGGCATCGTTCATCCGTTTGGATAGTGTCAACAGCTGGTAGTTTCCTTTTTTAGCACGGGCAAAGGTTTCCAGTGTAGGCGTCGCGCTCCCGAGTATGACTGGACACTGATGGCGTTCTCCGCGGTAAATGGCAACGTCCCTTGCATGGTACCGGGGGTGATCTTCTTGTTTATAGCTTGTTTCGTGCTCTTCATCAATAATGATAATGCCAAGATTCGTAAAGGGTGCGAATATGGCCGAGCGGGCGCCCACAACCACCTGAACTTCTTTTCGTTGGATTTTCCGCCATTCATCATATTTCTCGCCTGCTGATAACGCACTATGCATGACAGCAACCCGGGAGCCGAACCTCCCTTTAAAACGCTCTACCATCTGTGGGGTCAGAGCTATCTCAGGAACGAGCATGACCGCTTCCATTCCTTTATCGATCACCTGTTGTATCGACTGTAAGTAAACTTCCGTTTTACCACTACCGGTAACGCCGTGCAGCAGCATTACTTCATGACGGTCATCTTCAATGCTGGCGAGAACCGGAGCAATCGCTTCCTGCTGTTCTTCTGTCAGGGCAAACGGCTCGGTACGTTCGAATTGTCTATTTTGATAAGGGTCCCTGTATACTTCCTGTTTGAATTCTTCAAGAAGCCCTTTTTCTATTAATGGCTTTAATGACGCACGGGTAGTCGATAACTGTTGCAGCAAATGCTTCTGAGATACAGGTTCTGGATTATCAATAAAAAATTGGACGATTTCTTTTTGCTTCACTGCCTGCTTCGGCAAATCAATCGTCGCTTCTTCTAATTCCATTGGTTCTTTTCCTGGCTGTATCATTCTGGTCGTTTTCTTCGTTTCCTTGCTTTTGACCTCGTAATGGACATCAATCAGACCATCATGAATCGTTTTTTGCAGCTGGCGATAACTGATGCCTGTCTGCTCGAACTCTTCAAAATCAATCACGTCACGGCCGGCAAAAAGCTGCTCTAAAGCTTCAGGGAGCAGTTCTTCATCCTGGCGCCATAACTCTTTTCTATATTTAGCCTTAAGGACCTGTGGGAGCATGACCTGGAATGATGAAATATAGAAGCTCAACGTCTGTTCTGTCAGCCATTTTCCGAGTCCGATCAGTTCTTTGGTTAAAATCGGAGTAAGATCAAGTACATCGGAAACAGGCTTCAGTTTATCGAACTCACTTTCATCGGTGAGGGCTACAACGTACCCCATGACTTTCCTTGGTCCGAATGGAACAATGACCCGGACACCTGGCTGGACGATACCTTGATATTTAGACGGAATTCGATAATCAAAGGGGCGATTGGTCTGTGAAGATGGGACATCCACGACGACACGGGCAATGTCTAAACTACTCATGAGGCCAATCCAACTTAATCTGGTTGAATATGGTTTGTGCCAATTGTTTTTTACTCATCATCGGCAGTTCTGTTTCTTCGAACTTATGATTGATGTATACCGCTCTATTCGTATCATGTCCGAACCCTGCCCCTTCAGCAGCCACATTATTAATTACGATGGCATCCAGGTTTTTCTTTTCGAGCTTTTCTTTCCCATAACGGACGGGATTGTCCGTTTCCGCTGCAAAACCTACGAGGTACTGCCGGTCCTTTTCTTCACCCAGCTTCTTCAGTATATCTTTGGTCCGTTCCATTTCAACGACGTAATCGCCAGGTTGTTTTTTCATTTTTTTATCATAAGTGACTGCCGGACGGTAATCAGCGACAGCAGCCGATTTAATGACAATATCCTGACCCTTGTAATTAGCAATGACTGCCTGATACATTTCCTCTGCTGTTGTCACATCAACCCGGTTCACCCCTGCAGGCGTTTCCAGCTGCACTGGTCCTGCAACAAGAGTCACCGTTGCACCTAGCCTTGCTGCTTCCTCTGCTAAAGCAAAGCCCATTTTACCGGAAGACGGGTTTGTGAAATAACGGACCGGATCGATCTTTTCCCGGGTTGGTCCAGCCGTGATCAATACGCGCTTACCGTGCAGCCAGCCAGGGGAATCAATATTTTCTAATACCTGTACAATCGATTCCGGCTCTTCCAGCCGTCCTTTGCCAACATAGCCGCATGCGAGGTACCCTTCTCCAGGTTCAATGAATTTGTAGCCCCATTGCTCCAGTGTGTTCATGTTTTTAATGACAGCAGGGTGTGCATACATATGTACATTCATCGCTGGTGCTACATAGACAGGCGCTTCTGTCGCAAGCAGTGTCGTAGAAAGCATATCATCCGCGATTCCATTAGCAAGCTTACCGATAATATTGGCTGTAGCTGGTGCAATCAAAAATAAATCCGCCCAATCCGCGAGGTCTATATGCGCAATGTAGCGGGGGTCTTTTTCATCGAAAGTATCTGTATAGACTGGATTGCGCGACAAGGCCTGGAACGTCAGCGGCGTAACGAATTCCCTTGCACTTTCTGTCATGATTACTTTGACCTCGGCGCCCGCCTGGACCAGCTTGCTTGTCAATGCGCTCGCTTTATAAACGGCGATTCCTCCGGAAACACCGAGTACAATCCGCTTTCCCTTGAGCATAACCATCTTCTCCCTTTACTACTTTGTCGATATTAACTATAAGGAAAGCCGCGCTCAATGCTGGTGCTTAGCGCGGCTTTTCTTCCTACTAAAAATTTTCACTGTCACGTATCCTTGTTAAACGTGCGCTTTCGCTTTTAAAACTAATGCTCTGTTAACTCTCAGTGTTGATTTTACAGTTAAAGCTCCCTTTTGCTGAAGACTCAGTTTCGAGGCTTTAGGTTGCGGTTATGGTGGCTGGGAAAACGGATCGCTTTCCGTGGGCATGTGGTGAGCTTCCTCAGGCTTCGCCTTCCGGGATCTCACCGATCATGTTCACCCCACAGGAGTCTCACCGTTTTCCCAGCCACCACACAAGGATTAGAATCTCGAAACTCCTCTCAAGAGTGGTGTGTTTTTGAAGCAGAAAATACAATCAATTATGCATTATGAGAGGATTTTCCTTGAAATTAAATAGTACATTCAAGGCGATTTTGATTACCTTATGTGGGCAGGGGCGTTGGGGAAGGGTGAGACTCCTGCGGGAAAGGATAGACTGGCAAGACCCCGCAGAGCTTTAGCTCGAGGAGGCTTGCCGGCTTCCCCGTGGAAAGCGAATCCTTCCCCAACGGCCCTAAGCTCCCCAAACATTATTTCGAAATAAAGTCTTCGACTTTATATTATTGAATTAGGCGTTTATGAAAAATCAACTTTTTACAGAGTCAAAATTAAAATTGGCGTTCCTGGATTTCGTCGGCGAAGGAATAAGTCAGCTTGCCTTCGCGGATTTCCTCCAGCGCGACGCCAACGAATTTATGGGACTGTGGTTTTTCGATCATCGGCTCGCCTTCCTGCTGCAGGTCACGTGCTCTGCGGGCAGACAACGTAACTAGCGTATACTTTGACTTAATCTGTTTTTGCAATGAATCGATTGATGGTTCTAACATCATGATTGACCAGCCTCCAATGCTTTTTTATATTGTTTTGCGACGCGCTCCCGTTTGCAATGCTCACTCAAAACGATCGATTGGACTTTTTTGACTGCATTGTCTACTTCGTCATTGACGACAACATAGTCATAAGCATCCATCATCTCAATTTCTTCTCTTGCTGTATGCAGCCGGTTTTTTACTTTTTCTTCGGTTTCTGTGCCGCGGCTGACGATGCGGTCTTTCAGTTCTTCAAGGCTTGGTGGAATCAGGAAAATGAATACTCCCTGGGGGAAGTTTTGCTTGACCTGTAAGGCTCCCTGGACCTCGATTTCCAGAAATACATCTTTTCCATTTTCCAGTGTTTCTTCCACATACTCCCTCGGTGTGCCGTAATAATTGCCGACATACTCCGCGTGTTCGAGTAATTTGCCTTCAGCTATCAATCTTTCAAATTCTTCCCTGCTCTTGAAAAAATAATCGACGCCGTCGGTTTCCCCTTCCCGGGCTCCCCGGGTGGTCATTGATATGGAATATCTCAAATCTGTCGACTGCTCGAATAAGGACTTCCTGACAGTACCTTTTCCAACGCCGGACGGACCTGAGAGAATAAATAAAATACCTTTCTCTTCAATCACTTTATGTCCTCCTAGTTTTCATCAGATATATCGTCATGACTGATCACCCGTTGTCCTACTGTTTCCGGTTGAACAGCGGAGAGGACGACGTGATCACTGTCGGTGATGATGACCGCACGTGTACGGCGGCCATATGTAGCATCTACTAATTTATTATTGTCCCTTGCAACAGTAATAATACGTTTAATCGGAGCGGACTCCGGAGAAACGATAGAAATTACCCGGTTGGCAGAGACGACATTTCCAAAACCTATATTAATTAACTTTAGACTCAAAACAGTTCCTCCTCCATGACACGTTCTCTTTGCATTACTTATATTATAAGGAAAAAATGCAAGCAGTGTAAATTGTATGATTCCTGGCTGTGTTTTTCAAGCTGGTGAAGGAGGTGGCTCCATCGGACCGCTGATGAAAAACAATGCAATACTGGTACGCAGGCAGTATCATCGAAAGCTTTTTACCTTATTCTACATTTTGAACTTGCTCTTTTATTTTTTCAATCTCACTTTTTAATAATACCACCCATTCACTGATTTTGGCATCATTTGATTTCGAACCGATGGTATTTACTTCCCGGTGCATTTCCTGGACGATGAAATCCAAGCGGCGTCCGATGGCATTCGGCTTCTCTAAAGTATCAACAAATTGTTCAATATGCGAAAATAAGCGAGTGATCTCTTCCGTGATGTCCCCTTTTTCAGCCAGCAAAGCAACTTCCTGGAGAATGCGGGAGTCTTCGACCTGCAGTTCTTCCTGAGTATACTCCTCGATTCGCTGCTTGATCCTTTCCCGGTAGGTCTCAATGACCACTTCTCTGCGCTCACCAAGACCATCGACCACGTGCTTGATATTCGAAAGCCGATTCAGCATATCACGCTTCAAGGCATCACCTTCGCGCTTTCTCATCTCCATCAGCTTTAAGACAGCAGCTTCCAGTGTGGTCAGCACATGTTGCTCCCATTGCTTTTCATCGTGCTCCTGTTCCTGGACAAGAAATACGTCTTCCAATTTAGTTACCATATCAACCGTAAGGTCACCAGTCAATTCATAATGGGACTTCAGCTCTTTTAAACGGCTGAAATATTGATCTGCTAAATCCCAGTCAAGCTTCAATTCACGCTTACCCAGCCCTTCGCCTTCAATGGTTACGAAAACATCAACCTTTCCTCTATGGATCGATTGCTGGATCACTTTTTTCATTTTATCTTCTAAAAATAAAAATGTACGTGGCATCTTTGTCGAGATATCCAAAAAACGATGATTTACGGATCTTACTTCCAGGCTTAACCGCGCTTCTCCGAACTCCATCGTTTTTCTTCCATAACCTGTCATACTTGTTACCATAAAATCACACCCGTCAACTCAATATGTTTCCATGCTGGTTACCATTTTAACAAAAAGACCTTCTTAATGGCTATGAAAAACACGCCTGATGATAGAGACGGTTCGGGGAAACATGCTATACTAGCAACATTGAGAGGTGAATCCCTATGTCATTTGATGGAATAGTAACTCGAGCTGCAACCCACGAACTTGAACAGACTATTACCACAGGAAGAATTATGAAAATCTATCAACCAACAGAAACCGAACTGGTTTTCACCGTGAGATCCCATCGGAAAAACCATTCGTTACTTTTATCTGTACATCCGAGCTATGCCCGTTTTCATCTGACGGATGATAATTACTATAATCCGAAAGAACCACCGATGTTTTGTATGCTTCTACGAAAGCATTTAACCGGTGGGTTCATTGAAAAAATCGAGCAGGTCGATATGGAACGGATTGTACGTTTTCATGTGAAAACAAGGAATGAACTTGGAGATGAAACAACGAAGATTTTAATTATTGAAGTGATGGGAAAACACAGCAACATCATTTTAGTAGACGAAGAAAAGGGACATATCCTGGATGGCATCAAACATCTTCCGCCATCACAGAATAGGCACCGGACAGTTATGCCCGGCCAGCCTTATAAGTTTCCCCCAGATCAAGGGAAAATCAATCCATTAGAGCTTGATGGAGACTCCTTCGTCCGAAAACTTGATTTCAACTCTGGAAAAATGGACCGGCAGATGCTGGATGTTTTGATGGGATGTTCCCCACTGATTACAAAGGAACTCGCCCACCAGGCACATTTAGGCTCATCCAACGCATATCAGGAAGCTTTCCTTCAGTTCCAGCAAAAATTGAAGGAACATGATTATCAGCCGCGAATTTATCATGGGAAGAAAGAACAATTTTACGTCCTGCCGCTTTCCACAGTCGAAGGAGAAGCAGAGGAATTCGAACAGGTCAGTAAGATGCTGGACTCCTATTATTCTGGTAAAGCAGAACGTGACCGGGTCAAACAACAGGCTGGAGACTTGTACCGCTTTTTGAAAAATGAACGCGAAAAAAATATTCGTAAAATCAAAAAGCATCAACAGACATTAAAGAAAGCGGAAAAGGCCGACGACTATCAGAAAGAGGGCGAGCTGTTGACCGCTCACCTGCATTTAGTAACACAGGGGGATAAACAAGTGGAGGTTGTCGACTATTATGATCCAGAGCAGCCGACGATCACGATCGAACTGAATCCGAATAAGACACCTAGTGAAAATGCCCAGAGTCTGTTCCAGACCTATCAAAAAATGAAAAAGTCCAAGCAAGTTGTCCAGGAAGAAATCAAAAAGGCAGAAACGGAAATCGAATATTTCGATCAACTGATCCAACAGGTAGAAAAAGCAAGGGAACAGGACATTGAAGAAATCAGAGAGGAACTACGCGAAGAAGGGTATCTGAAGAAAAAGCCGCAGACACATAAGCGAAAAAAGAAACCGAAGACACCAGAACCGGAAACCTTCTCCTCCAGTGATGGAACGACCATCTATGTAGGCAGAAATAATAAGCAAAACGAATATTTGACAAATCGTTTGGCGAATAAAAATGATGTCTGGCTTCATACAAAAGACATTCCCGGTTCGCATGTAGTGATCCGGTCGGATGACCCATCAGAAGATACACTGTTAGAAGCGGCACAGCTTGCTGCTAATTTCAGTAAATCCTCCCAGTCTTCTTCCGTGCCTGTCGATTACACGTTAATCCGGCATGTGAAAAAGCCTTCCGGTGCAAAACCTGGTTATGTCATCTATGATAACCAGCAAACATTGTTCGTCACACCCGATCCAGCTTATATCAAGAAACTAAAAAAGGATGGTTCCTCCCAATAAGGAGAACCATCCTTTTTATCTGGCTTTGTTAAACGTTGATGATTTTTTATAAGAGACCTGTTCAATTATAGGGCCGTAAAGTCAAAGGCTTGATTTCGAGATATTGTTAGAGTTTAGGGTCGTTGGGGAAGGATTCGCTTTCCGCGGGGAAGCCGGCAAGCCTCCTCGAGCTAAAGCTCTGTGGGGTCTTGCCAGTCTATCCTTTCCCGCAGGACTTTGAATTTTCATCCTGACTTTACCCACGCACGAAGGAAATGCGTAGCATTTTCGAGGAGTCTCACCCTTCCCCCACTCCCCTTACTATTTTAAGCTATCGAAATCGCCTTTATATAACATTTCTTAATATGTGAAGGGGGTTAGTTACAATTCCGTTTTAATGGTACTTTCTGCTTCAAAAGCACGCTATTCTTGATAAGAGTTTCGAGATTCTTACAATCGTATGGTGGTTGGGAAAACGGTGAGACTCCAGTGGGATGAACATGATCGGTGAGATCCAGCAAGGCGAAGCCTGAGGAAGCTCACCGTACGCCCATGGAAAGCGAGTATATTCCCGGACCTCCAAACGCTCACCACCGTAACGGAAACAGTTTCTCTCGAAACGGAGTGTTCAACAAAAGGAGCTTATCTTTGAAATCAACACTGAGATTTAACAGATCCTTTTATTTGGTTAAAAAATAAATAAAGACGACGATTGTGGCTCCGTAGGAAAATACAGCCTGCAGCCAATACTTCCTGCGTTCTCTGCGGAGCAGCCACTTATTCCAAAGAAAAAATACGACCATGGCGAACCCCAATGTTACCAGAGGCTGCCAGGAAAGCATACTTTCCATAAAAGCAAAGGTAAACCATACATAGAGATAGCTAAAACAAGTAATTAAGCCAAGAATGGCATTCGATAGAATAAAAAAAGAATGTTTTCGTGATTTCATCATGCACCACCATTATCGAGTCAGGTTACTTTATACTACCTATGGTACCTTGTTATAAGCAAGGAGACAACTTACCGGTTTCTAAAAATATAGTTTCCTAGACAGTATGTGACTCCATGGTCCTGGTTTACTGTGGATATGCATTCAAGTCTTCTTTCTTTAGTAAGCAGCTGGTTCTTTTTGCCACTTTTCAAGTTTTGCTTCCGCTTTTTCATCGAGCTGACCATTTGCCTTCATATAGCTGATAAGCTCATGAAAACCAGTCAAGGTCTGATAGCGGAATCCTGCTTGTTGAAAAGCCTCCTCTGCTTTAGGAAGCCCATAGCTGAATATGGCCATTACCTCAATCACATCTGCTCCAGCCTCACGCAGAGCTTCAGCAGCCTGGATGGATGACTGACCAGTGGAAATCAAATCTTCGATCACTATAACCCGATCTCCTGGATGAATCATTCCTTCAATCTGGTTACCTTTCCCGTGCTTTTTAGCTGAAGAACGTACATAAACCATGGGCACATCCATAGCTTCAGCAATAAAAGCTGCATGGGGAATGCCTGCGGTAGCACAGCCGGCAATCACATCTACAGCTGGTTTCACTTCCTTGATATGTTCAACAAACAGATCCCTGATTTTCTTTCTGACTTCCGGGTAAGACATGGTCAGGCGATTATCACAATAAATCGGGGATTTTATACCTGAAGTCCATGTAAAGGGGTCTTCCGGGCGGATCTGGACCGCACCAATATCCAACAGATCCTTAATTATTGCAGTATGTTCAGCCATGATTCCACTCCTCTGTAATTTGTTGATAACTAGTATAAGGGTCTGAGGCTGCTGTTATCGCTCTTCCAACAACGATCGCATCGGTTCCCTGCTGTTTAGCTTCCAATGGGGTTGCTGATCGCTTTTGGTCATTCTGCTGCGCACCTTTTGGCCGAATACCGGGAGTAACGGTCAAAAAGGAAGACCCGCAAGCCGCTTTTATAGCTTTTACTTCATGTACCGAACAGACTACCCCGTCCGCCCCTCCTGCTTTTGCCAGTTGGGCGAGATGAATGACCGATTCTTCGACAGTACCGGGTTGACGAAGTTCTTCCGTCATCATAGTCTGATCGGTCGAGGTGAGTTGCGTTACTGCCAGCAAAACTGGCCGCTCTTTCCCCTGACAGCCTTCTTCCAGCCCTTGTTTCGCTGCGGCTATCATTCTCCGGCCTCCCTGCGCATGGACGTTGACCATATCAATATCGAGGCGTGCAAGGTTACGCATGGCGTTCTTAACAGTCGCTGGGATGTCATGCAGCTTCAAATCTAAAAATATATCATGATTGCGTTCTTTTAAGCTGGTAATGATAGATGGACCTGCGTGATAGAAGAGTTCCATCCCCACCTTGACAGCTGTGCCTTCCAACTGTTGCTGCTTTAAAAACTGTAATGCCTTCTCCTTATTTTCAATATCCAATGCTAAATAGAGGGAACTGATATTTTTCAACGGTGTGCCCCTCCTATCATTTCTTCGATAGTTGTGAATCCATACCGGTCCATTGCTGCAGGAAGCTCCTCAATGAGTTCCTGGCAGATGAATGGATTTTTAAAATTGGCACTGCCGATTGCTACTGCACTGGCACCTGCCAGCAGGTATTCAACCACATCGTCCGTTGTTTCCACACCGCCCATACCGATGATCGGAATGTCCACTTCCTGATAGACTTGATAGATCATCCGGATAGCAATTGGTTTGATGGCAGGCCCCGACAACCCACCTGTCTGATTGGCGATGATTGGCTGTTTGCGGTTAAGATCCAGACGCATTCCGGTCAAGGTATTGATCATAGACAAACCGTCAGCACCTGCTTGCTCCACCGCTTTTGCCATCGACACGATATCCGTGATATTCGGTGAAAGCTTTACATAGACCGGTACGGTACTCACATGTTTTACCTGCCTGGTCACTTCTGCAGCCAGTTCCGGATCTGTGCCAAACTGCACCCCGCCCTCTTTCACATTCGGGCATGAAATATTCAATTCCAAAGCTCTCACGTGGCTGACCTGGGATATTTTTTCTGCCACTTCTACATATTCTTCTACCGTGCTGCCTGCCACATTAGCAATCACAGCCGTATCAAACTCACTTAAAAATGGCAGTTCTTCCTGAATGATTCGGTCGACGCCCGGATTTTGGAGGCCGATGGCATTGAGCATGCCGGAGGATGTTTCAGCCACACGCGGGGTCTGGTTTCCATAGCGTGTACTGCCGGTCGCTGCCTTGATGATGATTGCCCCAAGTAATGATAAATCATAAAATTCACTGAATTCTTTCCCAAACCCGAAACATCCGGAGGCAGGCATGATCGGATTCTTCAATTCCAAACCAGGAAGAGAGACTTGCATCGCTGTCATAATATCACCTCTCCCGTACGGAATACCGGCCCATCCCGGCAAATTTTCCGGTAGCCTTTTGTATCTCCTTCAGGTGCAGGCACGACACAGGCAAAACAAGCACCTACGCCGCACCCTAACCGTTCTTCAATGGACAAGTAACCATCATAATCACAAAGTGTTTCGGAGACAGCTTTCAGCATCACAGCCGGACCACAAGAAAAGTAAGTATCAAACTGCCCATCCAGCGACGGCAGTATGTCGGTGACGAACCCTTTACTCCCGTGGGAGCCATCATTGGTCGCCACCATCACTTCTCCTAACTCGCGGAACTCCTCCTCGAAAAAAACGGCATCCGCATGCTGAAAACCAAGCACAGTCGTAACATCGATCCCTTTTTCCTTCAGCTGTCTGGCCAGGTAGTATAAGGGAGGGACCCCGATCCCCCCACCTACAAGCAACGCCCTGCTGGCAGAAACTTCTTCGATCGGATAGCCATTTCCACCGGGGCCAAGAACGTCGAGGTATTCACCGACAGACTTCTCGGCCATGGATGCGGTCCCTTTTCCAAGGACCTTATATAAAATCGTCAGAGTTCCTAACGCAAGGTCGACATCAGCAATGGAAATGGGGCGTCGCAATGAGTCGCTGGAATCAATCAGTATATGGACAAATTGCCCCGGCTGTATCACATGGGAGGGCATGTCACCTTTCAGCGTCATCTTATACGTTTGGTCCGCTACGAGCTCATGGGATAGGATTTCCATGTCTTCCCTTATCATCATGTCAGGGTCACCTCACGATTACCTATCGCTCTTGCTGTGAATGACATGGAATCGATGACATCTACGATTGCATTGGCAGTATCCAGGCTGGTAAGGCAGGCGATGCCGTGTTCGACCGCGGTGCGCCGGATACGGAAGCCATCACTGCGTGACTGCTGTCCTTTGGTAAGTGTGTTGACCACAAACTGGACTTTGCCCGATTGGATAATATCGATGATATTCATTTCCGTTGCTCCCACCTTGCTGACGGTTTTGACTGGGATCCCGGCCGACTGAATGGCATCAGCGGTGCCGATTGTGGCATACAGCTGGAACCCGAGCTCATGGAAGGTTCGAGCGATACCCAGCATCTCCTGTTTATCTTTATCGGCAACCGTAAGCAGGACGGAGCCTTCCACTGGTATCTTCAATCCAGCTGCGGTCATTCCTTTGTATAACGCCTTTTCCAGCGTTCGATCGTAGCCGATGACTTCTCCGGTTGATTTCATTTCTGGTCCGAGGGTGGTGTCAACACTACGCAGCTTTTCAAATGAGAATACCGGCACTTTGACATAGACCCCGTCAGGACAGCCGGCGACACCGGTGTCATAACCCAGATCCGTCAATTTTTCACCCAGTATCGCTTTCGTAGCCAGGTTAGCCATCGTTATTCCAGTGATTTTACTTAAAAACGGTACGGTTCTGCTCGCTCTTGGGTTGACCTCTATCACATAAGCTGTATCGTCATTTACGACAAACTGAATATTGATTAAGCCCTGCATATTCAGTTCTCTGGCAATTTTTACGGTGGCATCGACACATTGCTGTTTCAGCTCGCTGCTGATCCGCTGGGAAGGGTACACCGCCATCGAGTCACCAGAATGGACACCAGCTCGCTCGATATGCTCCATAATGCCCGGGATGACAACTGTCTCGCCGTCACTGATAGCATCGACTTCGATTTCCATACCCGTTAGGTATTTATCAACCAAAATCGGATGGTCGCTGTAATCCCTTACCGTTTCTTCCATGTACGAAAGCAGTTCTTCTTCTCCATATACGATTTCCATCGCTCTACCGCCGAGAACGTAGGATGGACGTACAACGACGGGGTACCCTATATTGCGCGCAGTTTGGACGGCTTCTTCTACACTTGTGACGCTTTCCCCGCCAGGTTTTGCTATTTCAAGGCGGTTCAGCAACTGTTCAAATAAATCCCGGTCTTCTGTTTCGTTGATCGCTTCCATAGTGGTGCCGAGTATTTTTACGCCGCGGCGGCTTAAACCATCTACGAGATTGATAGCTGTCTGGCCGCCGAACTGAACGATCACACCTTCTGGTTGTTCTAATTCGATGACATGCATAACATCTTCCAGCGATAACGGTTCGAAATACAATTTATCGGAAACGCTGAAGTCTGTGGATACCGTTTCCGGGTTATTATTCATGATGATCGCTTCGTAGCCCATTTCTTTTAATGCAAGCACAGAATGGACAGTAGCATAGTCGAACTCTACCCCTTGCCCAATACGGATCGGCCCCGATCCAATGACAAGGACTTTTTTACGGTCTGAAACGACTGACTCGTTTTCGTCTTCGTAACTGCTGTAGTAATAAGGTGTTTCAGAAGCGAATTCCCCAGCACACGTATCGACCATTTTATATACCGGTGTTATTTGATGCTCCAGACGGTAGTTGTATACCTCATCCGTATCTGTTCCAATCAGCCTGGCCAATTGGGCATCGGAGAATCCGAGCTGTTTCGCTTTTTTGATTGGTTCATAGGTGAGCCCTTCTGTCTGGATCACTTGCTCAAGATCCATCAACTTCTTCATTTTATTAAGGAAGAACAGATCGATCCCGGTCAGCTCATGGAGTTCATCAAGCGTCCGGTTACGCCGTAACGCTTCCGCCAGAACAAAGATACGTTCATCATCCGCTTTGACTAGACGTTGGTCGATCACCTCCTCAGGCAATTCAGCTAAGGTTGCAAGATAAAGCTCTTCTGTTTTACCTTCCAATGACCGTACACCTTTTAACAACGACTCTTCGAAGTTCCGGCCGATTGCCATGATTTCCCCCGTTGCTTTCATCTGGGTGCCGAGCGTCCGATTTCCTTTGGCGAATTTATCAAATGGCCAGCGTGGAATTTTGGTAACCACATAATCAAGAGCTGGTTCAAAGCAGGCATAAGTAGTGCCTGTCACTGGATTTTTAATTTCATCAAGGGTGAGACCGACTGCAATTTTTGCCGCCAGCTTGGCAATCGGATAGCCTGTCGCTTTCGAAGCCAGCGCAGAAGAGCGGCTGACCCTTGGGTTGACCTCGATGACATAATATTGGAAGCTGTCTGGATCAAGTGCCAGTTGAACATTACACCCGCCTTCAATTCCAAGGGCACGGATGATTTTCAGTGAAGCATTTCGCAGCATCTGGTATTCCCGGTCGCTCAATGTCTGGGAAGGAGCGACTACGATCGAGTCACCGGTATGGATGCCGACGGGATCGAAGTTTTCCATGTTACAAACGACAATGGCATGATCGCTTTTATCGCGCATCACTTCATACTCAACTTCTTTGAAACCAGCGATATTCTTTTCAATCAGACATTGGTCAACAGGGGATAGTGACAAGCCATTGCGGGTAATCTCCCGCAATTCTTTCTCATTGTCACACATACCGCCGCCAGTGCCTCCCATAGTATATGCAGGTCGGACAATGACAGGGTAGCCGACTTCCTGCGCGAAAGTTGCTGCGGCATCCACCGTGCTGACAATCGTGCTTTCCGGAACCGGCTGCTTCAATTCATGCATTAAATCCCGAAACATCGCCCGATCTTCTGCCTGTTCGATTGCTTCCATCCGGGTTCCCAGCAATTCAACGCCGTAGTCTTCGAGAATCGTCGTTTTACTCAGTTCCATTGCCAGGTTGAGCCCTGTTTGCCCGCCCAGGGTAGGAAGGATGGCGTCCGGCTGCTCTTTCCGAATGATTTTCGTCATGAATTCGACTGTGAGCGGCTCCATATATACTTCATCCGCAAAGGTATAATCCGTCATGATGGTAGCTGGATTCGAGTTAGCCAGGATGACTTCATAGCCTTCTTCTTTCAAAGCCTGACATGCTTGTGTTCCTGAATAGTCGAACTCTGCTGCCTGACCGATAATGATCGGCCCGGAACCAATTACAAGAATTTTGTTTAAATCTGTGCGTTTAGGCATGTGGCTTCCTCCTTCTGCTGCTTCTTATCGGCTTGTATGTTTTCCAGGAATATATCAAATAAGTTTTCCGTGTCTTCTGGTCCAGGTGAGCTTTCCGGATGATATTGCACCGAGAATACCGGATGTAAACGGTGCGCCAGTCCCTCCACCGATTCATCATTCAAGGAAATCTGGGTAAGTTCCAGATCGGTCGCCTCCAACGACTCCCTGCTCACGGAGTAGCCGTGGTTCTGAGAAGTGATATAGGTCTTGCCATTTTTCAAATCTTTGACAGGCTGGTTGGATCCACGGTGACCGAATTTCATCTTCGCTGTATCAGCTCCGCTTGCTAAAGCGATCAGCTGATGACCAAGACATATACCGAAGACCGGTACCTGGCCGATCAATTCTTTGATAGTTTCAATCGCTTCCGGCACATTCTTCGGATCCCCCGGACCATTTGTCAGCATGATGCCATCAGGCTTAAGTCGGTCGATCTCCTGGGCTGTCGTATCGTATGGTACTACGGTGACATGGCAGTCCCGCTTCGTAAGTTCTCTTAAGATCCCATGCTTCATCCCGAAATCCATCAGGACGATGCGGCAGCCTCTTCCAGGTACTACATACGGCTTGATGGTAGATACCTGGCTAACCTGATCTGTAGGAAGTGTTGTGTGATCGAGGATTTCCAGCACTTCTGATACCGACCGATCCATCGAAGTGATCATCGCTTTCATCGTTCCGTGACGACGGATGATTTTCGTCAGCTTCCGTGTATCGATCCCTGCGATTCCTGGTATGTTTTTTGCCTCAAGAAATTCATCCAAGGTCTCTTCACTGCGGAAATTTGAAGGTGTTTCGCAATGCTCTTTCACTACAACCCCTAAAATAGCCGGGTCGACGGATTCAAAATCATCGCGGTTGATGCCGTAATTCCCTATCAATGGATAAGTGAAAGTTACAATCTGCCCACAATAAGAGGGGTCTGAAATGATTTCCTGGTATCCTGTCATTCCTGTATTGAAGACGATTTCTCCTATTGATTCGTTGTCACTGCCGAATCCTTCCCCGACAAAGTAGCTTCCATCTTCAAGTACTAGCTGTTTTAAAGTCATATCACTCATCCTCCCAAACAATTTTTCCTTCTGCTATCGTCAATGCCGGCCATCCTGTTGCTTCCCATTCATGAAATGGGGTGTTTTTCCCTTTTGATACAAAGTCATGCCGATCGATGGTGGCTCGTTTTTCAAGGTCAATCAGTGTAATATCAGCCACAGCTCCTTCTTCCAGCCTTCCATATGGGAGCCCGAAAATATCGGCAGGTTTCCTGGTCAGACGATCAAGCAACTCTTCCAGACTGATTTTTCCTTTCTGAACCAGGTGGGTGTACAACAGCGGAAATGCGGTTTCCAGTCCTACGATTCCGAACGGCGACCCTATCAGCCCTTGCGATTTTTCTTCCTCGGTATGGGGCGCATGATCCGTGGCAATACAATCGATCGTTCCATCCAAAAGTCCTTCCAGCAATGCCTGCTGATCCTCTTCACTTCGTAGCGGAGGATTCATTTTGAACATGGCGTCATCATTTTTGATATCATTTTCATTCAATAACAGGTGATGTGGCGTCACTTCTGCTGTCACACGTATTCCTGCTCGCTTCGCATCACGGATGACCCGGACTGATTCTTTCGTACTTACATGACAGACGTGGTAATGACAGCCGGTTGCTTCAGCGATAAGAACGTCCCTGGCGATGTGGACGGATTCGCATATCGATGGAATACCAGGCACATCCAATTTCTCACTTGTCGTACCTTTATGGATGACTCCTCCCTGAATAAGGCTGTTATCTTCACAATGGGCAACAATGCTATACCCTTGCTCTGCAGCTCTGGTCATGGCCTCTAACATTTTTCCTGCTTCCTGCACCCCGACACCATCATCAGTAAAAGCGAATGCTCCTGCTTCATACAAGGACTGCATGTCGACTATTTCCTTTCCAAGCTGCCGGGTTGTTATTGCTGCATACGGAAGGACACGAACCTTAGCATCCTGCTCGATTTTTCCCTTTAAACTATCCATGGTTGCTTTCGTATCTGGCACCGGCCTGGTATTCGGCATTGCGCATACCGTTGTAAATCCGCCTTTAGCTGCGGCATGCGTGCCGGTAGCTATCGTCTCTTTCGCTTCTCCGCCTGGTTCACGGAGATGAATATGTACATCAACCAGCCCGGGAGCTGCTATTTTCCCCTGGCCATCAATGACTTGGTCAGCCTCTATATCAATGGATGAATCAATTTTTTTAATGTTGTTGCCCTCCACCAGGATATCCTGGGTCAACCATTCCTCACCTTTTCTGAGTTTTACATTTTTAATTAATAGTTTCATTAAAATTCCTCCTTCAGCAATTCACTGATGATCGCCATACGCATTGTTACACCGTTTGTCATTTGTTTAAAAATCCGTGATTTTGGCGAATCAACCACATCACTATCGATTTCCACCCCTCGATTAAAGGGGCCGGGATGCATAATGATTGAATTTTTATTCATTTTTGCTTCTCTGTCTTTCGTTAACCCATAGGTGTGAAGATAGTTATTTTCATTAGCTGCCGTTTCGTGTCTTTCCCGTTGTATCCGAAGCAGCATGACGACATCTGCATGTTCGACCGCCTCATCGATAGATACATAGTTTTCCGATATATCCTCGTCCTGCCACTCCGGCCTGGAAACATAATATACTTCTGCTCCCAATTTCCTTAAGGCGTCACTATTGGAGCGGGCTACCCTGCTATGTTTGATGTCACCGATAATGGCAACTTTCAACCCTTGAAATGTGTTGAATTCCTGATAAATCGTATAGAGGTCCAGCAGACATTGGGTAGGGTGCTGACCGGTCCCATCTCCAGCATTGATGATCGGTACATCCACTTGATCTGCTATCTCTCTTAATATACCATTTCGGGAGTGACGTACAATGCATAAATTTGCAGAAATACTGTATAATGTTTTAACAGTATCATATAAAGACTCCCCTTTTGTCAAACTCGAATTCTCCCCGGAAACATCGAGAACCTCAAGTCCCAACCGTCTTTCTGCTACGATAAAGCTATTTTTCGTCCTGGTGCTTGGTTCTAAAAAAATATTTGCTGCAAATAACTGTTTGGAAAATACCGGAATATCTCCTCGTTCAATCGCTTCTGCCTGGTGGATCAAACGATAAATATCTTCGGCCGTCAAGTCTTCCATCGATAATAAATGTTTCATGTCATTACCTCCTTAAGATGGCTTTTTTTAGCGCAGGGTATTAGAAAAACTTGGCTTGTCGCCAAGTACTTATGGCGAAAGCCTTAGTATTTTCTTATACTTTAACCCTTTAACAAAGTTAAACTTTCCTAAAGTATAAAAAAGCACCCCCGGGGTGCGGGGGTGCTCAATCATCATCATTTCGAGGCATGACGAATCAATTAAACCCTACACCCTTTAAAATCTCACGGGATTTTATTAAAAAGTGTGATGGTTCGCTTATGCTGCATTATCATCATTTGATTTCTTATTATTGGACGTTGTGTCCTTAAACATTTTGCCATTTCCATGAGCCTTTTCTTTTCCTGGAAGAATGACGTTCAATACGACACCGATCAGGGCGGAAAGAGCCATACCGGCGATTTGGACATTATCGGTAACCTGGATGAAAGCTCCACCGATTCCGATTACAAGTATGACAGATGAGATGATCAGGTTACGCTTTTCTCCTAAATCAACCTGATTGTCAATCAGCATGCGAAGTCCGCTGGATGCGATGATACCGAACAGCAGGATAGAAACCCCGCCCATGACCGCGGATGGAATCGAACCGATTACAGCGGTACTCATGCCGATGAATCCGAACAGGACAGCCAGGACTGCCGCTCCACCGATGACAAAGACACTGAAGACTCGCGTGATGGCAAGTACACCGATATTTTCACCATACGTAGTGTTCGGCGGGCCTCCAAGGAAGGAAGCAATGACGGTCGCTGTTCCATCTCCAAGGATCGACCTGTTCAAGCCAGGTTCTTTTAAGAAGTTACGTCCGACGACTTTTGAAAGTACCATCTGATCTCCAATATGTTCAGCAATTGTTACCAGCGCGATGGGCACCATGATAAAGATGATCTCTACACTGATAACATCCAACGGTGCGTAATCTACGAACGGGACAATGAAATCCGGTTTTTGGAAAATTGCTCCCAGAACTCCACCAAGTGAATCCGCTGAAGTGATCGCTTCCCACTCGGCTTTGATCTCTGAAGTGTCGACAATACCACGGAACAGTCCGAATACATAACCGCCGACGATTCCGACAAGGATCGGCAGCAGGCTGAAGAAACCTTTGAAAAAGATGGAAGCGATGATGGTGATTGCCAGAGTCACTAACGCTACACTGAAGTGTTTAGAGCTATACACCTGCTCATCGATGCCTGGTACGTACATTGACATGTCGATGGCAGTGGTGGCAAGTCCAAGCCCGATAACGATAATGACTGGTCCCACTACTACAGGAGGCAATAAGTTGATCAGCCAATTGGTCCCGAACAGCGTGATCAGGAGCGCTACCAATCCGTATACAAGACCGGCAAGGAAACTTCCGACCATGGCCCCGGGTACTCCACTGACAGAGCTTGCAGCTATTACAGGGGCGATGAAAGCAAAACTGGAACCGAGATAGGCTGGGATTCTTCCTCTTGTGATCAGCAGATAAGCCAGTGTTCCAGTACCGCTTGAAACTAAGGCAACTGATGGTGACAATCCTGTTAAGAATGGGACAAGAATGGTTGCTCCGAACATGGCGAATAAGTGCTGTAAGCTTAAGGTGAGCCATTTATGAAGGGCAGGAACCTCTCTGACATCTAGTGCGGCGTTATTTGATTTCATTATCATTTCCTCCTTTTATTTCATGCAGGTTGCTTGCGCTTTTTACAATAAAAAAACCTCTTTGCTTAAAAAACCGCAAAGAGGTGGACGTATCTTTGTGTAGCTTGATACGTACTGGTTTGCGACCTTTTAAGCCTCACTGGACTTACTTAAAGGTGCTTTGTTATTCGTTTTTTTCGAAGATGACTACTTCATCTTGTTTATCTGTCTCTGAGACAGTCACCGTCACGATTTCATCGAGTGATGTCGGAACATTTTTTCCGACATAGTCAGCCCGGATTGGCAGTTCACGATGTCCACGGTCTACGAGGACGGCCAATTGTATTTGTGAAGGTCTTCCGTGGTCGATCAATGCGTCCATTGCGGCACGCACCGTCCGGCCTGTATAAAGGACATCATCAACGAGTACTACTTTTTTTCCGTCTATGTTGGCCTCAATATTCGTTTCTTTCAGTTCAGGTTCTTTCTGATCTGTTTTTGTAGTCAAATCATCGCGGTAAAGCGTGATATCCAGTTCCCCGCTTGGCAGGATGACTCCCTCGATATCATTGATCCTTTTTTGCAGTCTGGCCGCCAAAGGAACACCTCTTGTTTTTATTCCAACAAGGATGACGTCTTCGACTCCCTTGTTTTTCTCTATAATTTCGTGTGAGATGCGAGTGAGTGCGCGTCGGATAGCTGCTTCGTCTAATACGGTCGTTTTCGGTTTCATTCCTCCACCTCCGGTTCTCTGGAAACTAAAAAACCCTTTTCCTGCGTGAGGGCAGAAAAAGGGTATAATACACATACGTAAATATCATCCGTTTCCTTTTCAGCCTCACGGGACTGTCTTTAAAGGTCTTATTCAATTCTTTAATTGATTATCACAAATGATGTGCTATTTGTCAACTGCGTTTTTTCACAAGTTCGAGCATTTTCTTGAAATCCTCTGGAGGTTCGACATGAAAATCCATACGCTCATTCGTTACAGGATGATTGAAGCCAAGCGTTCGGGCATGAAGTGCCTGACCGTCAATAGGCAGCGATTTACGCGGCCCATACTTAGGATCCCCGGCAAGCGGATGGTTGATATATTTCATATGGACACGGATTTGATGGGTACGTCCTGTCTCGAGTACACATTCCACATGGGTGAAGTCCTTGAATAGCTCGAGCACCTTAAAATGCGTGACAGCCGGCTTGCCTTCTTCTACCACAGCCATCGATTGCCGGTCTTTATGATCTCGTCCGATAGGTGCTTCAATCGTGCCATATTCATGAGCGATTTCACCATGGACAATCGCTTCATATTTTCTGTCGGTCGTTTTGTTAGCTAATTGTTCCGCCAGTGACTGATGAGCATGATCATTTTTAGCTGCCATCAACAGACCGCTGGTATCTTTGTCTATCCGATGGACGATCCCTGGTCTGGTCACACCATTGATCCCGGACAAGTCATCACAATGATGGAGAAGGGCATTGACCAATGTCCCATTGGGATGGCCGGACGAAGGGTGTACAACCATTCCTCGAGGCTTGTTGACAACAATAATATCCTTGTCCTCATACACGACATCAAGGGGGATATCTTCCGCTTCAATTTTTAACGGTTCCGGCTCTGGTACCTCCCAGGTAATCTCATCATTTTCCTGGACTTTATAATTGCTTTTCACTTGTTCTCCGCCCACAAGAAGGTGGCCGTCCTTAATCCAGCTCTGCACCTGTGTCCTTGAAGCGGTAGGATCTATTTCTGTTACCAATTTATCAATTCGCTTGCCTGTATCCTCTTCACTTACCTGATAATGATTACTCACGATTGGGTACTCTCCTTCTTCTTACGTTCATCCAAAAAGGATGCGATCATCACTAAAATGACACCAATTACCAGAGAGGAATCGGCGATATTGAAGATCGGATAATCGTATGTAAAAATAATAAAATCAAAAAAGTCCACGACTTCCTTCCTTAGCAGCCGGTCGATGAAATTCCCGATGGCTCCTGCCAATAACAATGCAAGGGCGATGCCCCCTAATTTATATTGCTTTCCATATTGATGCAAGTAGTAAATGATTACGCCAATGACGATCAGGGTGATAATGTAAAAAAAGATCATCTGCCCTTGTAATATTCCCCAGGCTGCCCCACGGTTCCGGTGAGAAGTCAGATAAAAAAAGTTTGCAATGACCGGGATACTTTCCCCGAGATACATATTTTTCACGACCAGCCATTTTGTCCATTGATCAATGACGACGATAAAGCTTGCTAATATGTAATACCAAACCATAGTCTTCCTCCAAAATAATTATTCGATTTTTTCATTGTACCATATCTATCACTGAAAAAGATAATTACTGGCGTTTGTTTACATAACATTATTATCATCCATTTAACCAAGTAAAAAGCCGTGTGCAGCTGGTGTCTTGCACACGACTTAGTAGAATCAATTAATCTTGGTAGTGCTCTTTTACGACAGTGGCACAGCGTACACACAATTCCGGATGCTCATCATCTTCTCCGACATCATCGGAAGCAACCCAGCAGCGTTCACATTTTTCCCCTTCATGCTTCTCGACATAAACGTCGACATGCTCATATGCTTTGGCATCAGGATGTGATAATGCTACCTCTGCTTCTGAGACAATCAGGAGCTGGTGCAGATGCTCGATGTTTTTCAACACACTTTGTGTCTGCTCATCCTTCGGTACAATCGTCACTCTTGCTTCCAATGACTTACCAATGACTTTTTCGTTCCGTGCATCTTCTAAGGCTTTAAGAACATCATCTCTCACTTTCATGAAATGATCCCATTTGTCCTTAAGCTCCTGGCTGTCGATGACGGCTACCTCATCCGGCATATCAGTCAGTTGGACACTTTCCTCGCTTACGCCTGGCAGGTACTCCCACACTTCATCTGTAGTATGAGGAATAATTGGTGCTAACAGCTTAACTAATGCAGTCAGCGTTTCATAGTAAACAGTCTGGATGCTTCTTCTCCGTGGATGATCAGGTGCTTCGATATACAGGATATCTTTGGCGAAATCCAGGTAGAACGAGCTCAAATCAATCGTACAGAAGTTATGAACCTGATGGTAGATGACATTGAACTCATAGTTGTCATAAGCTTCACGGACGTTTTTAACCAGGCTGTTCAATCGCATTTTCATATAACGATCTACTTCTTCCAACTGTTCCTCCGGTACACGGTCAGCAGCTGGATCGAAATCATGAAGATTTCCGAGCAGGAAGCGGAACGTGTTACGAATTTTACGATAAACCTCAGATACTTGTTTCAGGATATCATCGGAAACTCTTACGTCTGCCTGGTAATCAGAGCTTGCCACCCATAGACGGATGATTTCCGCTCCCAGCTGTTTCGTCACCTTGTCAGGCAGGATGACGTTACCGATTGATTTACTCATCTTACGGCCATGGCCATCCAAAGCAAACCCGTGGCTTAAAATCCCTTTGAATGGTGCTTTTCCTGTCACGGCTACAGAAGTAGATAAGGAAGAGTTGAACCAGCCGCGGTATTGGTCAGAACCCTCTAAATACAGGTCTGCCGGACGTTGCAGCTCTGGACGCTGGTGCAATACTGCCTGGTGTGACGAACCGGAATCAAACCAGACATCCATGATGTCCTCTTCTTTGGTGAATTCGCCGTTCGGGCTGTGTTCGGAAGTGAAGCCTTCCGGAAGCAAATCTTTCGCCTCGCGTTCGAACCACACATTGGAGCCGTGTTCCCGGAACAAACCTGCGACATGGTCGATCGTTTCATCCGTAATGATTGGTGTGCCATCTTCGCCATAGAAGACTGGAATCGGTACGCCCCAGGTCCGCTGGCGGGAAATACACCAATCTTCACGGTCGCGAACCATGTTGTAAAGACGAGTTTCACCCCATCGCGGAACCCATTTGACGTTGTTGATTTCCTCTAATAATGTATCACGGAAATCTTTGATGGAAGCGAACCATTGGTCTGTAGCACGGAAAATCGTCGGTTTCTTCGTCCTCCAGTCATGCGGGTAGGAGTGCGTGATGAATTCTAATTTTTCCAATGCTCCTGCTTCGGTCAATTTTTCTGTAATCGGTTTGTTTGCTTTATCGTAGAACATCCCTTCAAAACCAGGAGCTTCTTCGGTAAATACCCCTTTGTCATCAACCGGGCAAAGTACATCAAGGCCGTATTGCTTCCCTACCCAGAAGTCATCTTCCCCGTGACCGGGAGCGGTATGGACACAGCCGGTACCACCATCTGCAGTAACATGATCACCAATAATGACTAGGGATTCACGAGCATAGAATGGATGCTGGGTCGTAACATGTTCTGCTTCTTTTCCTTTAAAAGTCTTTACGATTTCGTAAGATTCCCATTCCAGCTTTTCTGCAACATCTTCAAGCAGATCTTCAGCAATGACAAATTTATTGTCTCCAGCTTTTACTACCACATAGTTATAAGCCGGATTCAAAGCGATTGCCAGATTAGAAGGAATCGTCCAAGGAGTTGTCGTCCAGATGATGAACTTTTCATCTCCGTCAAACAGATCTTTTCCATCTTTCACTTGGAAAGATACATAGATGGATGGTGACCGCTTATCCTGATATTCGATTTCAGCCTCTGCAAGCGCTGATTCGGATGATGGAGACCAGTAGACAGGCTTCAACCCTTTGTAGATATAGCCTTTTTTAGCCATTTCACCAAATACTTTGATCTGTTCAGCTTCATAGTCTTTATTCAATGTCACATATGGGTTATTCCAATCCCCGCGGATACCCATGCGTTTGAATTCTTTTCGCTGGTTATCCAACTGCCCCATCGCATAATCCGCACACTTTTGACGGAATTCAGCAATGGACATCTTTTTACGATCGACTTTCTTTTTCTTTGTCAGTGCTGTTTCAATCGGCAGTCCGTGTGTATCCCAGCCAGGGACATATGGTGCATGGTAGCCGGACATGGATTTATACCTGACGATGAAATCTTTCAAGGATTTATTGAGGGCATGCCCCATGTGCAAGTCACCATTAGCGTACGGAGGGCCGTCGTGAAGGACGAACAATGGACGCCCTTCTGTCCGTTCCTGTACTTTTTCATAAATGTTCAATTCCTCCCACCGTTCCTGCATCTTCGGCTCACGGTTCGGAAGGTTTCCTCGCATTGGAAACTCGGTCTTAGGCATCCGTAATGTATCTTTATAATTCACTGCTGCTTCCTCCTTCAGTTTCTAAGTATTGCTAAATAATATTAGAAAAACTTGGCTTGTCGCCAAGTCCTTATGGCGAAAGCCTTAGTTTTTCTTATACTTTAATCTTTTAACACAGTTAAACTTTCTTAAAGTATAAAAAAGACCCTCTCATCCCTGGAAGGGACGAGAGGATCTCGCGGTACCACCCTTGTAGAACCGGCCATCAACATGCCGATTCCGCTCTGTTGATCCGTATCGTGGATAAGGCGTCCATTTCTACTCATCGCTTTTCGAATGGAAAACTCGAGGGTGATTTTCCATCAAGGCGCTGCCCCAGGCTTTCACCATCCCTGGATCGCTCATGCTGCATGCGGGCTTGTGTACTCTCCCTGTCATCGTTCAACTCTATCTATTCTTTTCTTCTGGAATTATATCATGTTAATGAATTATATGTAATATTGCTTTTTTCGTCAAGATTTATTTTCCACCATCTCTTTTTTCACTTCTGACTTATCATCTAATTCTGTGTCAAATAAATGATCCCAGTCGTCTGTTTCAATCATATCCAGTTGTGCTTCCACCAGCATACGCAGACGCGTTCTGAACACCTTTGCCTGTTTTTTCAGTTCTTCCACTTCGATAGCAATCCGGTGTGATTTCTGCAATGCTTCATTGATGATGCGATCGGCGTTCTTTTCTGCTTCTTTTATAATCAGCTTAGATTCTTTGCTGGCATTGCTTTTTACTTCTTCTGCCGTTTCCTGAGCAACCAGAATGGATTTATTGAGTGTTGTTTCGATGTTATTGAAATGGCCCAGACGCTCATTCAACTGTTCCACTTTCTCCTCCAGCGCTTTTTTATCACGGTTCACCTGTTCATAATCTTTGATGACCTGCTCAAGAAATTCATTGACCTCGTCCTCATCATAACCTCGAAAACCGCGTGTGAATTCTTTATTATGAATATCCAGTGGTGTTAATGGCACACCAGCCACCTCCTCAAAAGTATCGGACATTATTTCGAATTATATTCCATTTCGACAAAAGTTGGTCGATTCCTGCTTGCACAGCGGTTTATTTTAATCGGGAGATGATCACTTTGTACTTGTCCTTTTTAGTGGTGCCAAGAACCTCTGTGAGTTTGCTGCGTCCTTTCCCCCTGATGGAAATCATGTCGCCTGCTTCCAGCTTGAACGAGGTGTCTTCGACGATTCGGAAGTTTACCTTTACCTGTCCTTTTTCAATAAATAAAGAAGCTTTCTGGCGGGACATGCGGTAAATTTCTTTGATGAGGGTATCCAGCCGCAATGATGAAACGGTCGTATCCAACTCTTCCCATTGTTCATTATCTTCAATCAGTCGGTCAAAAGGTATCTCCTGAAAATGCACAGTGGCTTTTTTTATCCCATCAAGATTCATACGTACATAATCAGCAATTTCACTGGCAACGATGATTTGAACAACACCATCCCTGACAATCAGATCACCGAGTTTCTTACGTTTGATGCCCAAACTCATGAATGCACCGAGTACATCTGGATGAGTCAAGGTGACAAACTTCTCTGGATAAGTAGCCTCTAAAAGAGTCAGGTCGAATTGGTCTGGTTGGATTTGTTCATAATAAGGTGCCAAAAGACCTCGCTTCCGTTCAGAATCATCCCTGCCGCCGAACAGTTTCCAGGTAAAGTCGGGATGATTGCCAAGCAGGCTTTCAAAAATGAATTGTTCCCGAGGATCGAGAAAATCAGTCAGCTTACTTTGGAAACTGCGGCCAACTTCCTCTTGCCAGGAGAGTACTTGATCGATAAATGGCTGTTCTTCTTTTCGAAAATGCTGATAAATATCCATCTCTTCCTCCCACAAAAATCATCATTCGTTAAAAAAAGGCTCTGTTAAATCTTATTGTTGATTATCAAGTTAAGCTCCCATTTGCTTAAGACTCAGTTTCGAGAGAAACTGTTTCCGTTACGGTTGTGAGCGTTTAGAGGTCCGGGAAATCACTCGCTTTCCGTGGCATGTGGTGAGCTTCCTCAGGCTTCGCCTTGCGGGATCTCACCGATCATGTTCATCCCACAGGAGTCTCGCAATTTCCCGGCCCTCCTTGCACTTATGAGAGAAACGGAAACATCGGTATACAGAATCATTCAGACATAGTAAGAGCTACAATGAGGGCTTATTTCCTGTATCATTGGGCTTTTCAAGCAGTAAATGTGGAAGATATCTTCTTATAACATAGGATTCGTTCACCAAAATACGGGTAGGGTGGCGGGGAAACGGTGAGACTCCCGTGGGAGAAGGATCTAGGCAAGACCCCGGAAGACGAAGTCTGAGGAGGCTTGCCAGCTCCCCCACAGGAAAGCGAACCGTTTCCCCGCCACTCTTTACCCTGTCTCGGTAACGGACCAAAATTACCTTGAAACTGAGTCTTCCATAATCCGGCCCTATTGTTGAATAAGTCTTTTAGGAAAAATCAATACCGCTGTTTAACAGAGCCAATAAAAAGCAAAAATAAAGCCGCCAGTGGCAGCTTTACTTCTTAAATTATTATGATATCTGTTACATAAGCATGATGTATAGTTCACGAAGCCCCATGTTTGCAAAGTTCAACACTAAAATAGCTACAATTGGGGAAATATCAATCATTCCAAGCGGGGGAATGATACGTCGGAACGGCTCTAAAAATGGTTCGCAAATTTTAGCCAGAAACTGCCCGATCGACGATTCTCTAGCCCCAGGGAACCAGGACATGAAGATATAAATAATTAATGCCCAGCTGTAGATTTGGATTGCATTAGTCAATAAAACAAATAGTTGCTGCATTTCTTTACCACCTTTTGTCTAGATCATCTTCCTGCTCAAGAATTTCTGAAATCGAACCGGATATCTCTACATTGTCTGGTGTGCATAGGAAAGTCTGCATACCAAGCTTCTGGATATCCCCTCCAATAGCATAAACGGTACCGCTTAAAAAATCCACAATCCGTTTCGCCTGCTGGTGATCCACTCGCTGCAAATTGATCACAACCGCGCGACGGTTTACGAGATGATCCGCGATATCCTGCGCCTCATTATAGTTGCGAGGCTCACACAACATCATCCGTGAAGAGGATTGAGCGCTTTTTAAACTGACAACGTTTTTTGTCTTTTGCTCAGGAAAACTTTGCTGCTGATTAGCCGGCTGGTTGTTATTGGTATCTTCCATTTCTTCCTCCATGTATTCATATTCATCATCTAGTGTGAAAAATGATTTGAATTTATTTTTCATACTCATTTCATGATCACCTCTTTAATAGTTATCAGCCTACCAGACTGGACCCAAGCCGGATGAAAGTAGCTCCTTCTTCAATTGCCAGCTTGTAATCATTGCTCATTCCCATGGATAATTCCTGACATGGGGCGTGAGGATACTGCTTGTCCCTGATCCGGTCGCGCATGGCACGCAATTTACGGAAAGTGCCTCTAAGCGTCTCTTCATCCTCTACATGAGGGGCCATAGTCATCAATCCGATAACCCTGACATTAGGGTATGCTTCCAGCCACTCGATGAACGCTTCCACTTCATCCAGTGCCATCCCATGCTTTGATTCTTCCCCGCTGACATTCACTTGCAGAAAGCACGAGACAGGGCTATCGGCACGCTTGTCAATTTCCTTTGCCAAAGACTTCCGATCCAGTGAATGGATATAGTCGACATCATTAATGATTTCCTTAACCTTCCGAGACTGTAAAGAACCGATAAAATGCCAGGTGGCATCATTTCCGATGGCCTCGTGCTTTTCCAAAAAGCCTTTCATTCTGTTTTCACCGAGATGATTGATGCCTGCAGCTAAGGCTTCTCTCGCCCGCTCAACTGTTACATATTTTGTAACTGCAACTACTGTAACTTCTTCTCCATCTCGTCCACAATTACTGCAGGCTTGCTCTATTGTTGTTTTAATTTCCTGCCAATTTGCTTCCACACTCATGCTACACGTCTCCTTTTCCATCTGAAAAGCCTATGAATCCAAGCATCCGGCCTGTTTTCCCGTGGTCACGGCGATGGGAAAAAAATACGTCTTCCTGTTCGTATGTACAATGCTCGGTAACACGGATGTATTTTTCATCTACACCTGAATCCAATAAAATCAGTCGATTCAATTCTCTCAAATCCAACAGAAATTTTCCATCATGAAGGGGTTCGGTGACTTTATTTACATATTTATTTTCTATGTGGGCGAAAACGCGTTGATCCACTTCGTAATGTTTCATGCTGATAGAAGGGCCGATAACAGCTCTTATTTCTTGCGCTGGTATACCCTGAGCTTGAAGTGCTTTCACCATCGAGGCAGCCATACCGTTAACTGTACCTTTCCAGCCGGCATGCGCGATACCAATCCATCCTGCATTAGGCGCATGAAAATATAACGGCACACAATCAGCAAAAAAAGCAGCTAATAATAAGTCTGGTGTATTTGTGATCAGCCCGTCGCACCCCTTGACGGAAGTGTCTTGTCGTAAAGCTCCTTTACCTGCATCTTCCTCATGAACTACAGCTACCTCTGTACCATGAACCTGTTCTCCAATCACCCATTTATTTAGGGGGATACCTACAGAAGCAGCAAGACGTTCCCGATTTGAGATGACATCCTCTTCCCGATCATTTACATGAAGGCCCAGGTTGAAATTCATAAACGGAGGCCCGCTGACCCCACCATACCTGGTTGAAAAGCCAGCCGTAAGAGCCTGATATTGCTTCCAATTCTGTATAGATAACAGAGAATCGTTTTTATGTTTAAATGGTTCTGTCATGTTACCACCTCAGTTGCCCTATATTTTACCACAGAACCAGTCATATTTCTTCTTCTAATCCCATTATTCTATCTTTTTTGTCGATTGAGGAGGGAGCGCGAAGGGTTTTTTCACTAAAATAACATCCGTACCGATGTTGATGATCTGGTCCCATGGTATCACCGCTTCTTCATCTTTTCCAAACAATCCCATCATTTTCCCTTTTAGTGTGATTACGATGGCAACCACTTTTCCGTTATCGACATCTATATCCAAATCAGCAATCTGGCCAAGCCGTTCACCTGTTTCCATTGCGATGATATCTTTCATTTGTAATTCTGAAATCATCATATCCAATCACCTTCCTTGCTCCATTCTATGCAAGAAAGGTGGATTACATGGTTCTAAAATATAAAAAAGCGCTGTGAAATCTAATTATTTGATTTTACAGTTCACCTCCCTTTACATGAAGACTCAGTTTCGAGATAGTTTGGTCCGTTACCATGAGAGAAAGGGGATGTTCCGGGAAACAACTCGCTTTCCTGCGGGGGATCTGGCAAGCTTCCTCGGGCTAAAGCCCTGCGGGATCTCGCCTAGCCCCTTCTCCCGCGGGAGTCTCCCCGTTTCCCTTCCCATCCATCCAGATTAGTAATAAACGGACCCTCCAAAAAGAGAAGAATGTAGCTTAGAACTTCATCCTTGAGCTTTTACCAAGAATGTAAAGGCACCAAAGTCTTCAATCATAGGGCGGTTTTCGTAGAGGTGATTTCGAGAACTTCCCATGGCTAGGGGCGTAGGGAAACGGTGAGACTCATGTGGGAAGCCCCTAATCTCCAACAATATCTCGAAATCAAGTCTTCGACTTTACGGCCATATTGTTGAATAAATCCCTTAGGAACGTTTTTAAATAGCCAAAATAAAAAGTGCACCGGGGATACGGTGCACTTTGTGAATAGCTTGGTTTATTCAAACATGGTTGTGTTCATTTCTTTTATGGCTGCTTTTTCAAGCCTGGAAACCTGCGCTTGAGATATTCCGATTTCATCCGCCACTTCCATTTGCGTTTTTCCTTGGAAGAAACGTTTCGTTAAAATCATTTTTTCCCGGTCATTCAACCGCTTCATGCCTTCTCTTAGAGATAATTCATCAAGCCATACCGAGTCTTTATGCTTTTCGTCCTTTAGTTGATCCATGACGAATATTGGATCTCCTCCATCATTGTAGATCGGTTCGAACAATGAAACCGGATCCTGGATAGCATCCATAGCGAAGACGACATCTTCGTGGGGGACCCCCATTTCCTTGGCTATTTCAGCGGGTGCCGGATCCTTTGAACGTTCACTGATTAACTTCTCCCGCATCTGCAAGGCTTTATACGCGGTATCGCGTAACGAACGTGATACACGGATCGGGTTGTTATCCCGAAGGTACCTGCGGATTTCACCAATAATCATCGGAACAGCATAAGTAGAAAACTTTACATTATGGCTTAAATCAAAATTATCGATGGATTTCATAAGACCAATACAACCCACCTGGAAAAGATCATCCACGTACTCGCCACGGTTATTGAACCGCTGAATGACACTCAATACCAGTCGTAAGTTGCCATTGACTAGTTCCTCCCTGGCAGATCGGTCTCCACTTTGCATCCGTTTGAACAAAATACGCATTTCATCATTTTTAAGTACTGGAAGCTTAGATGTATCTACACCACATATTTCAACTTTATGTCTAGTCACGGTATTTTACCCTCCCAGGAAGCTATTCACGATTCAGTATCTCCCCGGGCTGGGAATTATATGCATATCCAATTAAGACAAAACAGCGAACGTATGTTTCAAAAATACCGGGAAAGTGCTATACCATCTTGTTAAATTCCCGTTTCAATCTTTTAATAATTTTTTTCTCAAGCCTTGAAATATAGGACTGGGATATACCGAGCATGTCGGCGACATCTTTTTGGGTCTTTTCTTCTTTATCCACAAGGCCGAACCGGAGCTCCATGATTTGCTTTTCCCTGTCATTCAGCTGTTCTAATGCTTTTTTCAATAACCGTTTATCGACTTTATCTTCGATACCTTTGGTAATGATATCTTCCTCCGTACCGAGAATATCAGATAGCAGCAGTTCATTTCCATCCCAATCGACGTTCAACGGTTCGTCGAAAGAAACTTCTGACTTTAATTTATTGCTTTTCCGCAGATGCATGAGAATTTCATTTTCGATACAGCGAGAGGCGTAAGTAGCAAGCTTGATTTTCTTTTCTGGATTAAAGGTATTCACGGCTTTGATCAATCCAATTGTGCCAATGCTGATCAAATCTTCGATATTCAAACCAGTGTTTTCGAATTTTCGTGCAATATAGACGACCAGCCGCAAATTACGTTCAATCAACATCGCCCTTGCGGCTTTATCCCCTTTCGGCAGCCGCTTTAACAGCTCTGCCTCTTCTTCTCTTGATAACGGAGGGGGAAGCGCTTCGCTTCCTCCTATGTAATAAATTTCATTTGTTTTCAAGCCAAGCTTCAATAAAATCCGATAATACCAGAGTCGTAACTTCAACTTCCATTTGCTCATATCAAAACCCCTTCCTTTTAAGCTACTTTTCCTTTTTGCATCATTTCCGGATGAAGCAGGACATGATAGCTGTCATCATCCGTCAATCTGCCGAACTGCAGACCCAGTAGCGGAGCATGCATGCTGATTTTTTTCTTCTCATCACTAACTAATTCGATTTTGTCTAATTGTATGGCCAGCATTAATTTCCTTTCTCCACTGGCACCCTTGTATGGAATGAAATGGACGGATTCCTGTAACGAATCAGGGATCCGGTTAATGTCATAACTTTCTTCCACTTCTTTAAGCTCCGACCATTCCTCCTCGGTGACAAACGCACGGAATACCTCTTCATCTCCAAGAAAAACCAGCTTGTTTGTCAACGGGTCACTCAAATGATTTCCACTATCCACCAAACCGGTGGAAACAGCTTTTCTCCCTTTCCACTCTAAAATAACTTCATAAATTTCCTCGTATTTCAATTTCAATATTGCAATCCGCTGTAAGCGATGTTTTGTAAACCACCAGGCAACAGGAAACCCAATAAGTACAAATATCCAACTGATTGGATCGCCATAGCCTGTTGAGAAGGTGACCATTCCTGGTGCAGACATCTGGACATTCATTTTCAAGAAAAAATGACTGGCAAACAGGGCGCCTCCAATCGCAAAAGTGACAAAATAGAAACTGGTCAAGTTACGTAAATAAACGGATATAGACTTATAAGGGAATGCTGCCAATATGATAACCATCGAATAAGCAAATTTTCCTAATGGAGATACTAGCCAGGAATCTGAAAAAAATATCGTCAGAGGTACAATAAGGGAGGCGATCAGAGCAGCAAACATAATTCTTCGCATCGTTGTATAAGACTTTGTGACTGCCTGGGTTATAATCAGAATCATTCCATCTACCAAAAAATTAAGCAGCCATACGGCGTCGAGATAGATCATCACCTCTTTCTCCTTTTCTCAATAAATAGTGATACCAAGTATAAGACATGCTGTTCCTAAAAGTCTGTCACTTTCTGCCATGACAGGAAGACTTTTTTTAGCCGATTTTGTCGCTGTCCGATAAGCATCCTTATCAAGTCGAGCATTAAAGCATGTCGAAACGTAAAAAAGGCTTCCTGGTACCAGGAAGCCTTTTATGATTGAGACGGAAGAGGATACTGGAAATTCAAAGGTTTAACGGAGGACATAACAAAGAGCCTCCTGCTGAATGGCAGGAGGCTCTTTCATTATTGTTACTATCGTCTACGGTTGCGATTTCTTAAAAATGTCGGGATATCCAATGTGTCTTCTTCTTGATTACCACCACGCTGTTGGGATGGCATTTCCTGCTGGCGTGGCTCTTCTCTTCTTCTCTCCAGACGGTCTGGCTGTTGTTGCTGCTGATTAACGCCGCCCCCGCCCATTTGGCCAAGAGCCGGACGCTGTTTGTTCTGGCTCTGGCTCAATTGAGCTTCATCGAAACCAGTTGCAATTACAGTTACGACAATTTCATCTTTCAGGTTCTCATTTATCACGGAACCGAAGATGACGTTTACTTCCTGGTCGGCTGCTGAAGTCACAATGTCAGCCGCCTCTTGTACTTCATACAAGCTTAAATTAGAACCGCCGGTGATGTTCATCAATACACCGTGAGCGCCATCAATGGAAGTTTCCAGTAATGGGGAAGATATCGCTTTTTTAGCAGCTTCCACAGCACGGCTTTCACCTGTTGCAATTCCAATTCCCATCAAAGCAGACCCTTTATCCATCATGATCGTCTTAACGTCTGCAAAGTCAACATTGATCAGACCTGGGACTGCAATCAAGTCAGAGATACCTTGGACACCTTGACGAAGCACATTATCCGCTTCACGGAATGCTTCCAGCATCGGCGTATTCTTATCAACAATTTCCAATAGTCGGTCATTTGGAATAACAATCAATGTATCCACGGCACTTTTCAGGGCATCTGTACCGCCTGTCGCCTGTACAGACCGCTTCTTACCTTCGAATGTAAATGGGCGTGTAACGACACCGACAGTCAATGCTCCTAGTTCTTTTGCCACGTTGGCGATGACAGGCGCTGCACCAGTACCGGTACCTCCACCCATACCAGCTGTAACGAACACCATGTCTGCCCCTTGCAAGGCTTCTTCCAGCTGTTCCTTACTTTCTTCCGCAGCCTTTTTACCTACTTCCGGGTTGGCACCTGCGCCAAGACCGCGGGTAAGTTTACCACCGATTTGCATTTTCACTTCTGCTTTAGAAAGATTCAAGGCTTGGGCGTCCGTGTTGACTGCGATAAATTCAACACCTTGCACTCCATGTTCAATCATTCGGTTGACAGCGTTGCTTCCGCCGCCACCTACTCCAATAACTTTTATTGTTGCTAGTTGGTCCATGCTTGTATCAAAATCTAACATTTTTCGTTCCTCCCAGTTCAAAGATTACGAGACTTATTTTAGCTTCCATTCGTCGGATATGAAGGAAACGTTGTTTAGTCGAAAAAGTATTTCAGTAGATTAGATAATCCTGATTCTTTTTTCTCTTTTTCTTCCTTAACAGGCTTTTCTTGTGGTTCTTGTTGTTTTACGGCACTCCGTTTCTGCTTTTTCGGTCTCGGTTGTTGATGTTCTCCCATTTGTACAGATGGAAAAATCTCTTTTCCTTGTATTTTCGCATTACGATAAGCGAATTGCAAGATACCGACACCACTTGTGAATTGAGGTTCACGAACCCCGATATAATCCGGGATCGCCAATCGGATATTCGCATGGAAGATATCCTGTGCCAACTCCATCACACCAGGCATACTCATTGTGCCACCTGTCAGTACGAAACCTCCAGGAAGATCTTTTACTCCCATCCGGTGGATTTCTTGTGCTGCAAAAACATAAATCTCTTCTAGTCTAGCTTCAATCATATCAGATAATTGCAATTGATTGAATGTTTGTTTTCGATTACTTCCGATAATTGTTACTTCAAATTGTTCTTCTTCCCGGGCATCATCGAAAAAGGCATGTCCATGTTCCAATTTGATTTCCTCTGCTTCTTCCGTAGAAGTCCTCAAACCGATTGATAAGTCTTTCGTAATATTATCCCCGCCTAAAGCGGTCATGCTTGTCCCTTTCAGGTGTCCATCTTCAAAGACGGAAACAGTAGTGCTTCCACCTCCGATATCGATCAATGCAACACCTAGATTCTTTTCATCATCAGATAATGCCACTGTACCTGCAGCAAGTGGCTGAAGGCATATATCCAACACTTGAAGTTCAGCTCTTTCCACACACTTCAGCAAGTTATGTAGCACAGTTTTTGAACAAGTTATGATTGTTCCTTCCATTTCCAGGCGTACGCCGATCATCCCACGTGGATCTGTAATTTCATCCTGTCCATCTACAATGAACTGTTTAGGAATGACATCGATGATTTCACGTTCCGGAGGTATGGAAATGACTTGCGCGGCATCGATGACGCGCTTGATGTCTTCATTTCCGATCTCCCTGTCGTCGCTGGACACAGCTACCACACCATGACATGGCTGCAGCTGAATATGATTCCCGTTCACCCCGACAACGACTCGATCTATTTTCATATCGACCATTCTCTCCGCCTGCTCGACTGCCGAACGGATGGACTGGACCGTTTGGTCGATATCTACGATTGCTCCTTTTTTCATACCATTTGATTTTGCGGTACCCACACCGATGATATTAAGGGAATCATTTAAGATTTCCCCAATGATCACTTTAATACGGGTGGTTCCGATATCTAAACTTACTAGAATTTCATTTTGATTCAAAAGCGATGCACCTCCTGCACTAAAGGCATATGAATAGTTCAAATATTATCGAATATAAGAAGAAAATACAATCCATTTCACCTTTCGTAAATAGATTGATATATTATGTGGTTCTTTTCGCTCACATAACTGGAAATAGAATCAATTCATGTTCTGTTTCCACAGAAAGCCGTGATAATCCTCTTATTTTTCCGTATTTTTTTTTAGTTTGTTCGAAGTACGCAGATTACTGATTAAATGTCTTCTGATAATCGCTATATTCTGGAATAAACGGACCCCAAACGCGAATACAGCAGCCAGATATAAATCGATACCGAGCTGTACCCCTAAAAATGCCAATAAGGCAGCTAATGCTACGTTGGAAAAGAAACCAGTCAAAAATACAATGTCATCGAATTTCTTTTCTAACTGGGCCCGAATACCGCCTAGCAATGTATCGAAAGCAGCAAGAACCGCTATGGTCAAGTAATCAGTGTATGCATCCGGCACACGGATATCTGTCAACAGACCCAGGACCATCCCGACCAATAAAAATGCAATCGGCAGCCACATTAGTTTTCACCTGTTTCTTTACTGGAATCAAGCTCCAGTATTCCCAGCTGAAGATTATCATCATAGCCAGGAAGTTTCATATTTTTTTCCGCCTGCACATCCAAGGAAATATCATCAAGCGCGAACATATCCCTGGAGCGGCTGGCATTTACATAATCAAGCATTTTTTGTGGATTACTGGTAAGAACTTTTATCTCCACCGGTAAAGGCTGCATCGGCCGGTTATTCACATAGGTATCTCCATTTACATTCCTGATTGGAGATAAACTGACCACCCTCTCCTCCCCTACCGCTATCCCTTCGGCACCAAATGTATTCAATTCATTGATCAGATGCGTCAACAAAGAGGGACTCACCGTCGGATAAGCAGGGGCATCTTCCTCCCACTCTTGAAAAATCGGAGCAAGTTTAATGGTGATGCCACTTCCTTCCAGTGAGGTCAACCCGGCTTGCTGCTCTAACTGCTCTATAGAACCTTTCAAAGTTTCCAGCTTTTCTTCATCAGAAACTTCGTCATACTCTTCCAGGATACTATCCGCTTTGGTGATCTGCTCCAGTAACTCCTGCTGCAGCTTTTGCTGTTCCTGGAGTTCTTGTCGGACTTCCCATTGATCGCGCGTATCGCGAAGTTCAGGTTCTGAAGAAGCCGTTTGAAATTGAATGGCGACCATAAAGCCAACAATTGCGAAAATGATTGACATGAGCCATTTACTACGCTTACTCACAGCATTCACCCTTCACTGGAAAGTCTTGCATCCATCTGAATAGCCTCCGACTTTTCCAGCTCTACTTCAATATTGTCAGCGACCAGCTGATCGACAACCCCATTTTTCAATGAGAAACTGGAAAACAGCACTTCCGGATCGCCGATCGCAGAAATGACAAATGGAGCGGGATGCTGTGTTCCATCCACTGTAATGACTGGGCCTGTACAAGCAAAATAACTGTTGCTGAGATATCGCTGGCCGTTGATAGCTATTGCTTTAGCTCCAGCACTCTTTAGCTCATTGACCACTTTATGGATATGAGGCTCATGCACAATATAATTGTTCGCATGCGCTTCATCGGGGATATATTCCGCATCCCTGAGGGTTACCTTCATTCCTGGCCCTTCTACTGGCAGCTCTCCGGTAAGCAGCTGAAGTTTTTTCTTCCGTTCTACAAAATCTGCGATCTGTCGTTCGCTTGATGCCAAATTGTTTTCAAATTGCTGAATTTTTTCTGTTTTGCCTTGTAGTTCCTCCCGAAGCTCTTTGTTCTTTTCCTCTAAATCAAGGAGCTGTTTCCGGTAAAAATATTCCTTTTCCCACGTGCGCTCGGTCAGTTTAACCATTTGGGACTCTGTATCGGCCTGTGTATAACTATAAGATACTAAGAATCCCGTTGCCAAGAGAACGAAAGCGAGAATGACATGCTTACCCTTGAGTTTCATTTTCATTCTCCTCTGGCTCTGCTTGAGCGCCTTCTTCATCTTCTGATGATTCTTGTTCAGATGTTGAATAAGCTTCAAAGTAAGCACCCACATCAATATGGATGATCCCTTTATCTTCCGGACCTAACTGAGTCACGATTGAAGGGTATGCTCTCATTTTTTTAGAAAAGTTCCGGATCGTCCCCTGTACTTCATATCCATCATTCATATAAAGTTTGATTTGAAATGGATTATCATCGGTCGGCGTCCAGTGAATTTCAGATATCAGCCTGGCTATACTGGCTGGGAGTGCCCTCAGTTCTTTGGACATCTCTTCCAGGTAAGTAGCTTTATCGAAGCCAATCAAAAGTGGAGCATCGCCGTTTGTAACATGAAGCTCATAGGATTCCAGGCGTGTCCCATTTTCCAGGATAGGATAATAGCTGCCATCCAGCTTCACATACCCGACCCGGTCAAATTCATCCACCTTGATTTGGATGGTATTTGGAAAGTTACGAGACACACTTGCTTCATTTACTTCTGGATGGGCCTTTACACTAGTTTGGATTTGTTGTTTATCCACTTGCCAAAAGTTCTCGTCTCCAGAGACATGGCTCATCTCCCTGACCTCTTCGTCTGTAACATGGACATTTCCACTGACCTTGATATTCTTTACATGGCTAAGGGGGGACTGCAAGTAGACCACTATCGCAATCAATAAAAACAAAATTGTTAGGTAAAAGATCAAGCGTCTGTTCGCTTTTTTCTTCCGAGCCTGCTTCAACTTCGGAATGCGATCTTCAATGGACACAATATTCTTTTTCTCCATAATGGTGATTTCCCCTTAACATCGTTCAATATAATGAAAGACAGTTGTTATGTAGGAAAAATGTTTTTTGACCTTATGTTCCTATCATACATTACCTTTCAACTATCTTCCGTTGTTTCTAACAATTGGAAACAATTGTTACTCAGACCCCTCTGGTTTCAATCCTTCAAGAAAAAGCATCGGGTCACTCGAGTTAAGAAGTTATCGGTAGATGCAACCTAACCAACTGGTTTACCTGATTTGAGCCCAAACCCGTTTGAATGTACCCGCTTGAAAGTTTATTTAAACATTTATCTGCCCCTCCATTTTATCATGTTAGAACAAGTTTTGTGACTCTTAGTGTTAAAAACTTGATATTTTTTAAAGATTCACCATATTGAGTGGTAATTAAGACTCTCCGAACAAAAAAAGCCGAAACTATGCCCGTTCACATAGTACGGCTTATGTCATGTAAATTTGACTGTCATTGACAAATTTCTTTACTGCTACGAAAATTTCTTGATTTATAAAATTAAAATTAACTACAACGGGAAAAGTATACCACTCGATTGCCATAAGTAGTGAGGGCGGGCAGGGAAAACAGAAAGCTTTCCGCGGGCGAGACGGGAAGCGACCTATTTTCCTGGACCCGTTACTCTGTATCAGCAAATGATTAAAGTTTCGAGTATCTGCTGACGCTTAGCAGGATACCTACAGAACATAGCGTTAAGGTCAAAGACGATCCGCCATAGCTTAAAAACGGAAGTGTGATGCCCGTGACAGGAATGAGACCTGTCACAACACTGATATTGATCATCACCTGGATTGATATCATGCCGATGATGCCGAGCGCAAGCAGACTCCCATATAAGTCAGGAGCATAAAGGGCTACCCTTATTCCTCTCCACAGAATAAGCAGAAATAACAGCAGGACAAAGGCGCCACCAAGAAATCCTAACTCTTCCGCTAAAATAGCAAAAATGAAATCTGTCTGGGGCTCAGGAAGGTAAAAGAATTTCTGCAGACTCTGGCCAAGCCCAAGCCCCATTAAACCGCCAGGGCCAATCGCATATAAAGATTGAATGATTTGAAAGCCACTGCCTAATGGATCTTCCCAGGGATTCAGGAAGGCAGTTATTCGTTTGATCCGGTAAGGAGCAGATGCAATCAATCCAACAAAACCAGCCAGCCCAAGCAGACCTAACCCGATGAAATGCGCCCATCTGGCGCCAGCCACAAAAATCATCAGCATGCAAGTGCCCACAAGTACAACCCCGGTTCCTAAATCCGGCTGCAGCATAATCAGTGCAAATGCCACCATTACCAGACTCAAGGCAGGCAAAAACCCTTGCTGAAAAGAAGTGATGTATTTTTGCCGTTCCGATAAGAACTTAGCTAAAAATATAATCAAACCGAGCTTCATGAATTCAGACGGCTGGATACTGAAAGCACCGACTCCAATCCAGCTTTGCGCCCCTCCTCTGACCATACCGACCCCAGGGATCAATACCGCTATTAAAAAAACAAAACAGATAATTAAGAGTTTTTTTGCATGGGTCCTCCAGAATAAATAAGGTATTCTTGCAATAAAAAACATCGCCAGGACCCCGACACCTGCAAATAGAATCTGGCGTTTCGCAAAGAAAAATGAATCGTTGAATTTATAGGTCGCCCATATACTGGATGAACTGTATACCATGATGACTCCTATCGTCAGTAAAGAAAGGATTCCGACCATCAATAGGATATCCGGCATTGTTTTAGGATTACTCGTCTTATGCAAAGAAAAAACCCCTCCTCCAACTAAAATTGGAAAATGGGGCTTTTACTGCGGAACAAGCCCCTACTTCAGCTTATGCACAGCTTGGACATACATATGCCCTCTTTCTTCAAAAGTACGGTATTGATCCCAGCTTGCGCAAGCTGGAGACAAGAGGATGACGTCCTTATTTTCGGATAGTTCATAAGCTGTCTGTGCTGCTTGTTCCACATTATCGACTTTTTTAATTGCTGTTATACCAGCCTGTTCTCCAGCCTGCTGGATTTTATCGGCTGTTTCGCCGAACACAACCATCGCTTTGACATGGTCTAAAAAAGGAACTAATTCATCAAAATCATTTCCCCGGTCAAGACCGCCTGCCAAAAGAATCACCGGCTGTTTAAAAGAACTTAACGCTTTCGAGGTAGCGAGAATATTTGTAGCTTTCGAATCGTTATAGAACAGTCTGCCTTCAATGTTGTCTACAAACTCTAAACGGTGCGGAACACCTTTGAAGCTTGTCAACACGTTTGTTATTCCTTCATTGGTGGCACCATTCAATTTAGCAGCAGCTACTGCTGCCAAAATATTTTCCATATTATGTTCCCCGACAAGAACAACCTCGTCCCGCTTGATGATTGGCTCGCCGTTGTAATAGATATATTCTTCATCCGCATACGCGCCCTTATCAAGTTTCTGTTTTGTAGAAAAAGGGATAAGCTGTGCGTTTGCTTCGCCTATAAACTTAGCAATCGTCGGATCATCGTAATTAAAAACGAGAAAATCTTCCTTAGACTGGTTTTTGAAAATTTGCGCTTTCGCCTGTTGATAGTTCTCTAATGTTTTATGATAGTCCAGGTGGGCTTCATATATATTCAATAATACGGCAACAGTAGGCCGGAAACGCTCAATGCCCATCAATTGGAAAGATGACAATTCAATAACCAACGGGTCTTGATCATTCGTCTGCCTGGCTACTTCACACGACACTTCTCCGATATTACCAGCGATACTTGACTGCTTGCCGCTTTTCAATAACATTTCATGGGTCAGGGTAGTGGTAGTGGTTTTTCCATTGGAACCCGTAATCCCAATCATCGGTCCTTTATGAAGGATACCGGCAAGTTCTACTTCCGTGATGATCGGCAGCCCGCGCTCCTCCGCTTCAGCTATCAGGCTGTTGTCATATGGAATGCCAGGATTTTTGATCATGACATCGATTCCATCCAGTGCTGAAACAGGATGGCCGCCAAGGATAATTTCGGCGCCTGCCTCTTTTAGCTCCTGTACGACCGGATCCTCCGGGTTAGCTTTATAATCATTGATACGGACAGAAATACCGCTATCCAATAACAGCTTAGCAGCAGCTGTTCCGCTTTTAGCGAGTCCTAAAATTAGTGCATGATGATACGTAAAGTCTTCTAGTCGTTTCAACCTAACCACACCTCAATATAGATTCCTAGCATTGCAAACACAAGACCGAGCAGCCAGAAAGACGTCACTACACGCCATTCCGACCAGCCTTTCAATTCATAATGGTGATGAAGCGGACTCATACGGAATACCCGCTTGCCTGTAGTTTTAAAAGATATGACTTGAATGATAACGGATAAGGTTTCGATAACAAACACGCCACCGATGATGACAAGTAATATTTCCAGTTTGGTAAGAATTGCTACTATAGCGATCGCTCCACCCAATGCCAGTGAACCGGTGTCTCCCATGAATACTTTAGCAGGATGTGCGTTGAATACCAAAAATCCCAGCAGTGCCCCAACAATAGCCAATGAAAATATCGTGATTTCAAATTGTGGATTACCCGTCCATGCAAGAATGGCAAAAGCACCGAAAGCTAAAGCAGCCGTTCCTGCGAGCAGCCCGTCGAGACCATCTGTCAGGTTAACAGCATTCGAAGCACCTACCAGCATGACGAGGATCAATACCGGGTAAAGCAGTCCGAGGTCCAACTGAATATCAGTAGCCGGAACAGCTATGTATGTCGGAAAGTCATGCTGTCTTAGAATCATGTAAACCACAACAGCAATGACTAATTGTGCCAGTAGTTTCTGCTTGGAGGTCAAGCCAAGATTCCGTTTCATGACGACTTTGATAAAGTCATCTAAAAAGCCGATCAATCCATACCCGATCAATACGAATAAAAGTAAAAAGACTTCAAAACTCATCGGGTTGGGATTGAATTTTGCTGCCATGATCAAGGTTGTGATACTAACAGAAAATAATACCATCAACCCTCCCATGGTAGGTGTTCCGGATTTTTTTTGATGGCTTTCTGGTCCTTCTTCCCGAATACTCTGACCAAATTTCAATCTGCGTAGAAAAGGGATGAATACCGGTGAGATCAGGACGGTGATTAAAAATGCGACTGCTATGGTGATTAATAGTACAAAATCGTTCATTTGTTGTTCCTCCTTTACGACAGTTCCCGTCCGTTACTTTTCTATCAAGGGCTCGATAATTGTTTCCAGTTCTACACCTCGGGATGCTTTTACCAGAATGACTGTATCCTCGCCCAGTTCTTTTTCGACCATTTGCTGCAGCTTTTGCTTATCGGTGAAATGGTCCGTTTTTATTTTAGGATTTTTTTGTTTAGCGGCTATACTGATTTGATTGGCATCTTCTCCATACGTAAATACAGCAGCGATTGTGTCATCAATCACTTCTGCCACAGACCGGTGCATTTGTTTCGCGTGTGTGCCAAGCTCATAAATATCACCAAGAACAAGCACTTTGTGCGTCTTTTCTTTCATTCCCTTGATTACTTCGATGACAGCTTTCATCGAGGTGGGAGAAGCATTATACGCATCATTAATGATCAAAGAGCCGTGCTTTCCTTTTAGTCTTTCGAAACGCATGCCTGTCACTTCTATATCGTTTAATCCTTGTTGGATCTGTTCTGGTGAAATATCCAAAAGACGAGCAAGGGTAATGACGAAGCTTGCATTTTTAACATTATGCTTCCCGGCAAGCGGTAATTCATAGTTGATGCCAGCAATAGAAAAACGGCTGTTTTGATCTGTCAATTCAAGGTCTTCGATACGGGAACGATTCTGAGGCTCCATCCCGCACCCCCAATTGTTCTCATCCTTTAATTCTTCTCTAAGCAAAGGTTCGTCTCCATCAAAAATCAAGGCCCCTTCGTTCTTAAGCCCTGCTTTTATTTCCAGCTTTGCCTTAGCAATCCCCTCCCGGCTTCCTAAATATTCAATATGAGATTCGCCGATATTTGTAATGATTGCATAATCCGGCTTCGCTAAATGGCTCAGCACTTCGATTTCCCCAGCCTGGCTCATACCCATTTCCAGGACGGCCACTTCTGTATGTTCAGGCATAGCAAAAATAGTCAATGGCAAACCGATGTGATTATTAAAATTCCCAGCTGTTTTATGGGTGCGGAATTTAGTGCCCATGACAGCTGCCGTTAAATCCTTCGTAGTCGTTTTTCCATTTGAGCCGGTCACACCGATAACAATCGGGTCGACTTTTTCTAAATAGAGTACTGCCATCGCCTGCAGAGCAGCCAAAGTATCGTCGACAAAAAATAACGGGAAATCCGTCGGTACATACCGAGGTATTTCCCTGTCTTTCTGCCATATCGATGCGACAGCACCATTTTCAATCGCTTGTTTGAGGAACTCATGGGCATCGAAGTTTTCGCCGACAATCGGAACGAAAATGCTCTGCTTCAGATCTTTTCTTGAATCTGTCATTACATGACGTAATGGAATACGATCATTTACTGCCCCTTTGGACTCCGGGAATAAATCATTCAATTCGTTTACAGCAAATAACATCATTTACTCTCCTTTAGCTGCTTTAAAAGTTCTCGTGCTATTTCACGGTCATCAAACTCGTATCGTTTGCCGTTAATGTCCTGATAGGTCTCATGCCCTTTGCCGGCAATTAAAATCATATCCCCTGGCTGTGCTTTTTCCACAGCAAATCGAATCGCTTCCTTACGGTCCACGATTCTGTCATATCCTCCTGCTTCCAGATGCTCCACCATATCATCGAGGATCTGCTCTGGAGGCTCTGTTCTAGGGTTATCGGAAGTGAAAATAGCATGGTCACCAAATTCCATCGCTACATCAGCCATTAACGGACGCTTCGTACGGTCACGGTCTCCACCGCAGCCAACAACTACCCTTACTTTGCCCCGACAGAACTCCTGCATCGTCTGCAGGACATTATGAAGGGAGTCGGGTGTATGGGCATAATCGACGACTACACCGAAGGGCTGCCCTTCTTCCACAGGCTCAAAACGCCCGCGCACACCTTTGGTAGCTTCCAGCGCTTGCTTGATAACATCCAGTTTCACCCCGGAGGCGATAGCTGCGCCTGCTGCGCCCAGCATATTATAAACATTGAATTTACCCATCAAACTGCTGTTGATGGTGACCTCGCCTTCCGGAGTGTTCAATGTAAAGGTTGTGCCTTTTTCATGTAATTGAAGATTCTCAGCCATAATTGCAGCTTCTTTTTGAATGCCATAACTAAGAACCGGCTGGGCAGTACTTCGCTTCATGACGTCGGCTGCAGGATCGTCCTCATTGATGATGGCGAATTTAGGTTTCTCCGGATTGAAGGTATTGCCCAGTTGAGCGAACAATAGCGATTTAGCATGGAGGTATTCATCCATATTCCCATGATAATCCAAATGGTCCTGACTCAGGTTTGTAAAAACCGCTACATCAAAATCACAGCCATGGACCCGGCCTTTATCCAATGCATGAGAAGACACTTCCATAACCGCAGTGTCCACATTTCTTTCCTTCATCTCATGAAAACTTTTTTGCAAAAACAAAGAGTCTGGTGTCGTATTCTTAACAGGATACACCGACTCATTTATTTTCATTTGGATCGTGCCGATCAAGCCGGTTTGATGTCTGTTCATTTGAAAGATTTCATCAAGCAGATAACTGATTGACGTTTTACCATTCGTACCGGTGATCCCAATCAATTGCATGGAAGTGGTAGGGTAGTGATAATACGCGTTGGCTATACTGCCCATCGCCCTGTTCGTATCCGGCACAACAATATACGGGATAGAAACCTTCAGCGGACGTTCACAGATAATCGCAGATGCTCCCTGCTGCACCGCCTGGTCCGCAAAGTCATGGCCATCAAAATGTTCCCCGGGGAGACAGATGAACAGGTCCCCTTCCTTTACATTCCGGGAGTCCATCTCCACCCCGTTAATTTCGATATCCTTCAATGGTTTATTTGTTTGAAAATAAGGTATATGTCTCAATAATTCTGGTAGCTTCATTTTCTATCATCCTAACTGTAAACACATTCTCATCTATTATAGCAAAAGTTTCTTCATCTCACGATGACAGAAAAAAATTTAATTAGGAAAACTTGACTTGTCCCCAAGACCATAGGGCGAAAGCCTTCGTTTTTTCCTATTCTTTCATCCTTTAATAAAGGTAAATATTCTTAAAGGAGAAAACTATCATTTACCTAAGTATACACGCACAGGCGAACCCATTTCTAACTTTACCCCAGGCTCTGGCGCCTGTTCAATAACTTTCTCCCCTTCGCCGCTTACTTCGATGTTTAAATCGACAAGGTAAGTCGGGAGTTCGTCTTTCTCCATTCCGATCAGGTCAGGCATTTCCACCATCGGCTGATCCGGCCATTTGTACTCTTTTTCCAGACCGCCATCTCTTTGTTCGACACCAAGCGCCCGCAGGCTGTCTTCCATGATATTGCCGACAAGCGGAGCAGCTACTACACCACCGAATTGGATGGTGTTCTTGGGATTATCCACTGCTAAATAAACGACAATTTGAGGATCATCAGCAGGGGCAAACCCAATAAACGACACGATATGATTGTTGCTCATATATTTCCCGTCTTTGCCTACCTTCTGAGCGGTACCAGTCTTACCACCGACACGGTATCCTTCAACATAAGCGCCTCTTCCAGATCCTTTAGCGACGACGCTCTCGAGTGCTTTACTGACTTCTTTAGATGTTTCTTCGGAAATGATTCTTTTTTTCATTTTTGGCTCATTTTTTTCAACAATGTCGCCTGTCACCGGATCCCTCCAGGCTTCCTGAATATATGGTTCATATAAGTATCCACCGTTTACAGCAGCAGCCACAGCCATCACTTGCTGGATAGGGGTAACGGAGACCCCTTGGCCAAAGGCTGTGGTCGCAAGTTCGACCGGGCCGACATTTTCGGGCTTGAACAATATTCCTTTCCCTTCTCCTTGCAGATCTATTCCTGTTTTTTCACCAAATCCGAAATCATCGATGTAATTGAACAGTTTTTCTTTACCAAGTTTTTGTCCCAATGTTACAAAACCGGGGTTACAGGAGTTTTGTACGACTTCCAAAAAAGTCTGATCGCCATGTCCGCCTTTTTTCCAACACCTTATCTTAGCTCCATCCACATTAATAGAGCCAGAATCATGATAGTGGTCCTTATGCAGATCGACGAGGTTTTCTTCCAACGCTGCTGCCAGGGTGATGATCTTAAATGTGGAACCAGGCTCATATGTACTCCATACCGGTAAATTTCGATTATACACGGAAGGGTCTACATCCTGGTAATTTTCCGGGTGAAAATTAGGTCGCGATGACATCCCAAGCACACGTCCGGTTTTCGGATCGACAGCAATTGCCACGGCGCCGTCCGGCTCATATTTGGAGACAGCGATATCCAGTTCCCGTTCCATTATCGTCTGGACGCGTTGGTCGATGGTGAGTTGTAAGTCCATTCCATCTTTTGGGGCTTCGTAAACATCCGCTTTGTTCGGCATACGCTTTCCTTTCGCATCCGAATAAAACGATAAGTAACCTGGATTTCCGCTTAATTCTTGATCATAATAAGCTTCCAGTCCCATTAGACCTTGGTTATCGATGCCAGTGAAGCCAAGCACATGAGAAAGAAACTCTCCGTTCGGATAGTAACGTTTCGAGTCCTGTGCGACATATATCCCTTCCATCCGTAACCCTTGGATTGCTTTGGCCTGTTCCTCTGAAATCTTTCGTCCTTCTGGATGGATTCTTTCGATCGAAATATTTTTCGTAACATGCTGGTAAGCTTTTTCCAATGGCATGTCCAAAATCCTTGCCAACTCCTGAGCAGCTTTTTTCGGTTCCTTTATCTGTCGTGGCACGACCATCACGGTAGGGGCTGAAACATTACCAACCAATACTTCCCCTTCCGTGTCCAGGATTTTTCCTCGCTCTGGTTCAAACGTAATGTCTCTGCTCCATGATTCTTCCGCATCGGAAACGAGAAAATCTCCCAGCACAAATTGGACATAACCAAGCCTGGTCATAATGATCAAAAATATTACTGCTGCCAAAATAAAAACAGTGATCAACCGTTTTCTGACTGTTACGAGTGATACGCGCTTCATCGATTTGGCCCCTTTCGCGCATAGACTTAGCTTGTATCACTATATGACAGTCAAAAAACGATTAGAACACTGCTCGTTCAGGAGGAAGAATCAGTTTCATCTTCAGATTCCGCTTCTGTTTCCTCTTCTTCCTCTTCCATTCCGGGAGGCTGGAATTCGACCACTAAATAACCCCCGTCTTGTATTTTCGCACCAGGTGGCGCACTTTGTTTATACGCAAACCCATTTCCCATTGTTTCTACTTTCAAATTAAACATGTCTGCAAAATGAAAGACATCCCTTGCTGACCAGCCAGTTATATCAGGCATGGTCGGGTTGTTCGTCACAAGGAAGATTCGCTGATTAGGAAGAATCGGTGTCCCTTCTTCCGGGTATACCTTTTCGACTTTTCCGTCTTCCGAACCAATCACCGTCACTCTATTGAACTCACTTCCAAGCTTCTCTTTCGCCTTCTTGACGGAATCCCCTTTCACATCTGGAAGTTCTTTTGGATCCACCTTCTTTTTGGATTCCTGATCCGGCCGGATGTCCAGATAATGAAGGCTGTTCTCTGTCACTGTTTTGACGATATGTGCGACAGGTTCCGGTCCATACTCGGTCACTTCCAGTTCAGGCTGCTGGACTGCAACATAGATCAGCAGCTCAGGGTCCTCCTCAGGTGCCATCCCCAAGAATGAAAAGATATAATTATTTTTTCCTGACATGTATCTGCCTGTCTCTGAATCAGGAATCTGTGCTGTACCGGTTTTACCAGCCAGACTATAATCATTCAGCTGATAAACATTGCCGGTAGCATCTTCATCTGAAACTACAGTCCCCAGTAAGTCACGCATTTGTTTTGCTGTTTCCGGAGAAATCGGCTCTCTGATCGTTTCCGGTTCATTTTCGCTTTTCACATCTCCTGATTCACTATCTAAAACTTTTGAAAGCACATAAGGTTTCATCATTTTCCCATCATTGGCAACTGCGCTGGCAGCCGTCAATAACTGGATCGGCGTAGTTGTAGTACCCTGTCCAAAGGCAGTGGTCAGTTTTTCAACAGGCCAGTCATATAAGATTCTTCCTGTTTCTTCTCCAGGTAAATCAATACCCGTTTTTTGTCCAAAACCGAACTCATCCAAATAATGACGGAATTTTTCCAGACCGATTTTTTCTTTAGCCAATTTGGCAGCAGCAACATTGGAGGAAAAACGCATTCCCTGATCATATGAAATGTTTCCCCACCCTTCACGGCGATGGTCGTATATAGGACGACTTCCTTCATCAAACTGATAGTTTCCGGATTTGAATTCCTCTGATCCGTTATAGACCCCTTCTTCCATTGCTGCAGCCCACGTGAAAATCTTCATCGTCGAGCCAGGTTCAAATGGATAGGATACAATATCGTTGTACCAGTTCTCCACTTCACCGATCTGGTTCGGGTTGTAGCTTGGACGGTTCCCAAGCGCCAGAATTTCCCCGGTATCAGGATCCATGACAGTTGCCATGATCCGTTTCGGCTTGTATTGCTTTTCGACCTGTCCCATGGCGTCTTCTAAAAATGTCTGGATTTTCTGGTCGATTGTCAGCATGACATCGTCCCCATCATCCGGCTGTTTCATCACTTCTTTAGGGTCAAGCAGCTTCACGCCATATTTATCGCGCTGATAAGAGATTCTTCCAGGACTACCCTGCAGATATTTCTGCATTTGTTTTTCAACACCTGTCACTCCCTTACTTTCCCCGTCCTGGGGACGTGAAAAGCCGATGATATGGGAGGCGAACGTGCCATTCGGGTAATACCGCTTCGACTCTTCAATGAAATTGATACCAGCAAGTTCTAATTGTTTGATATCTTTCATTTTTTGTTGAGATAAATCCTTCCCAGCCGCTCCGAATTCCACCTGGAACCTTCCGTTTTCAATTCCTGATTCGATACGTGATTCGATTTCACTTGCTTTCATATCTAATAAAGGAGCCAGCATTTCCGCCGTCTTTTCCGGGTCGGTTACATGCTTTGGCTCCTCCAGGTTCGTAGAAAATGCTTCATCCACAATGGCATACAGCCTATAAGTAGGGCGGTCATAAGCCAGCGTCATGCCGTTCTGGTCCAAGATCCGGCCACGGGTCGCATCGAGTTGATAAGAGCTTGTCCGTTTCTTATCCGCCCACTCGTTTAAATCGATTCCCTGCACTTCCCCTGTTGTCTGGATGTATAAAAACCTTCCTGCCAATAACATGAAAAGCAGCGAGAAAAATAACATCCACACTTTAGCCATCCGCTGGGTATTCTTGCTCTTCTTCATAAGATGCTCACCACAATCTTTTTGTTAATTTCCGATGGTTGATGCTTGTTTAACTTTAGCGTTCTGGATTTTAAGCCCATTTTCCTTAGCAATTTTAAGGATGCGGTCCGGGTTGCTCAATTCTTTCACTTCGTATTGAAGGTTTTCATTGGTAGTTTTCTGGACTTTCACCTGCTGCTCCAACTTTTGCACATCCCTGTTCAAAGCATCAGTCGTCGAAGAAAATTGTACCATAAAAACAGAAGCTGCAAGTACAATTCCACTTGCCACCGTATAAAGGAATTTCTCTCCTCTTGAAATCCATCTCTTCTTCTGGACTTTCACCTTCACCTGTTTTTGTGTTTGTTCCTGCTCCTGGTGTTGTATGTGTTTTATTTGTTCTGCATTCATCATTGTTTCCACCTTTCATCCATTTTGAATTCTTCCGTCCAGTCTTTCACTTTCTCTACGATTCTTAATTTGGCAGATCGTGATCTGCGGTTATTCTCCAATTCCGATTCATCGGGAACGATGGGTTTTCTAGTCACAAGTTTAAAAGGCGGCTTCTTTTCTTCAGGTATGACTGGAATATTTTTAGGTATCGGTGGATTGCTGCTCCACTTTTTAAATGCCTGTTTACATATCCTGTCTTCTAAAGAATGAAAAGTTATCACTGCAATCCGGCCGTCGATTGCAACGGAACGGGCCGCCTGATCCAATACATTACTGAACACCCCAAGCTCATCATTGACCGCTATCCGGATCGCCTGAAACACGCGTTTAGCGGGATGTCCACCTTTTCTTCGCGCTGGAGCGGGTATAGCATCTTTAATGATCTCGACGAGTTCGAATGTAGTTTCAATCGGCTTTTCTTCCCGTCTTGCTTCTATTTTTCGTGCGATTTGTTTTGAGAATTTTTCTTCTCCATATTTAAAGAAAATCTTCACCAGCTTTTCATAAGGCCACTCATTGATGACTTGAAAGGCTGAAAAGGTATCCTGCTGGTTCATCCGCATATCAAGCGGAGCATCGTTTTGATAACTGAACCCACGCTCTTTCACATCCAGCTGTGGACTGGAAACTCCAAGATCGAACAGGATGCCATCTACGTGTTCGATGCCTAACTTTTCTAATTGCAGTTCTAATTCACTGAAATTCGCATGGACAAATGTAATTTTGTTTTGATGAGGTTCAAGCCTCTCTTTAGCTGCCTTAAGTGCCATTTCATCCTGGTCGAAGGCAATCAACCTTCCATTTGCGCTTAACTGCTCACAAATGGCTTCCGAGTGTCCGCCTCCTCCAAGTGTACAATCGACGTATGTACCATCTGGCTGTACCTGCAAACCTTCGACAGCTTCTTTTTTCAATACACTAAAATGATCAAACATCCAATCACCCGCTTCTTTTTCCAATTAAATATCAAAATCCATCATATTTTCAGCAATCTCCGCAAAGGATTCTTCGGATTCTTCAAAATAGGTTTCCCATTTATCCTTCGCCCAGAATTCAATCCGGTTAGAGACACCGATGACAACACATTCTTTCTCAAGATCTGCGAAATTCCTCAAAGGTTGTGCGATATTTACTCTTCCCTGCTTGTCCACTTCGCATTCTACTGCACCTGAGAAGAAAAAACGTGTGAAGGCGCGGGCGTCTTTTTTAGTAAGTGGGAGTTTTTTCAGTTTTTCTTCAAGGATCCTCCATTCGGTCATTGGGTAAGCAAACAAGCATTGATCCAGTCCTCTGGTCAGCACGAAAGTATCCCCCAGGCCCTCACGGAACTTGGCAGGAACAATGATTCTTCCTTTCGTATCAATGTTGTGCTGGAATTCGCCCATGAACATAGAGTCTTCCCCACTTTCTGAATAAATCCAGTGTACCACATTCCCCCACTTTCCTCCACATTAACATACACTTTCGCCCCACAAATAAAAAAATCCTGCTCAAATGAGCAGGATTCCTTCTTTGTTTTTCGACGATGAATTGTTATTATATCAAGCTTTTACACGTTTTTTGACAGCAGGGTGGTGAATGGTGGGGGATATTACAAGTAAATCCCATAATGGGGTTCTTCAAACCTCATCTCATGATTGAGAATTTCTTCAAAAACACCCCATCCAAACTGGTTGATCCAAGGGAGTACTCCCCACATTCGTTCCTGAAGACCTCCGCCAGGATGTAATAGTAAGTCGAGATAGTCGAACTTGCGCAGCTCGGTGGCATGTTTTTCTTCTATCGCTTTAGACATACGCTGCTCCAGGAACTCGATATCTTTAAACAGATAAGCAAGATTCTTTTCTGCCAGCTGCCCAATGTCATCCCGGATGTCGGCCGCTTTCTCCCTTAATGGCTGATGGATCCGTTCGATTTCTTTTTTCACCTGGTCTGTGACTACTTCTAACGGCGGATAGCTTTGTGAAGTCAGCCATGCTGTCTTTTCATGCGCAACCCCCTGTTCAATCACTTGTTTCATATTCAAGTGAAAGTAATCCATATATTTAGATGCTTTACGATCAATAAAGGAGAAAGAAAGGCGCGGTATAACCGGAGGCATTTTCAGCCCAAGTGCTTCAAAAGCAGGCTTCAATACTGACCAGTAACTTATTTCACCCGGCCCCCCAATGAATGCAAGCGTAGGAAACATCATCTCCTGCATCAGCGGCCGTGTCACTACGTTATTACTTAAACGTTCTGGTTCCTGGTCTGCAATTTCAAGCAATTCTTCTTTCGTCAAGGCCACTTCCTCTTGCTTACCATAATAGCGGCCGTCTTCCCCTTTAACTAATAGAATCCTTTCCCCGTCCTGGTGTAAAAACAGATGGGCATCCGATAAATCGCAGTCCAGTGACACGGGATAGCCTTGCTGCATGTTTTGCTGCCAGGCCGCGTACACCCCTTGCGTTATTTGCGATTGGTTATGGATCATCGCTTTAAAATGGGAAGATTCAAGCTTTCTAAACTTCGGATGGTGGGAGTCGACAAGGACAACTCCTTCCTGACGAAACAACTTATAGATCAAGCGCGCAAAAAAGTCAACATAGCTGTCAGACTGTCTCAATTCTTGTATGATTTCTTGTTGCAGGTCTTTCGTGAAGCCTGTTTCTTCTAATTGGCGAAATAGTTCATCAAGCCATTCCCCAACCTTATCTTGCTCCATATTCAAGTCACTCACGGAAGCTTTTTGATCTGGTACCTGACCAACCTGATATTTCTTCATCCGGTTTGCTTCTGGTAAAAACAAATGATTAATTTCGTCAAAGTCATGGTCTTCCCCAGCTATCCAAAATACAGGGATAACCGGCGTCCCACACTCTTTTTCCGTTTTCTTTGCGAGATAGATGATAGATATCAATTTGTGGACAGAATATAATGGACCGGTAAGCAGCCCTGCCTGTTGACCACCGATGATGACCGTACTTTCAGGGTCTGTTAACCGGTCGATATTCTCTACAGTACTCCTTGGAGCACCCCACTCCCCATTAATTTCATGCAATACACGTACCAGCTCATCCCGTTTAAAGGACTGCTCCTTCAAATCTTCTTTCCGCTTTGTAAAGACAGACGAGTGAAAAGGATGATAGTGGAACTTATCCTGTACGCGCTCCATAGATTGACGATAATCATGGACGAGAGCGTTATTCGTTTTTATATCAATTGGATCAATGCGCATATGCGAAGGTCTCCTTTTCAAACTATTTATGTATACTTTTGTATTGTACAAAAAAGGAGAGCGTAATTCACATATTATGTTTATAAGGTGAGGAGTTTACCTGCCAATCCATATATACTTAGACCGATATACAGGAAACCGAACAATAAGGAATTAAATCTCCAGAACCCTTTCCAGGCGCGTTTAAAGGCAACTTCTTCATGAAGCCGGTACTGGATAATGACCGCTCCTGCCAATATCAGCAGCAGCAGCAATAGAATGTAACCGAAAAAAGATTGATCAAACAGGACTCTTGCTAACAGGTCAACGGATAGGATAAACAGTAATGTAGCCAGATTGGTTGTTTTATGAATCGCCTTCCATTTATGCCGGTATATCTTCCGGTAGATAAAATAGAACACAAACAAGATAGGAATAGGCATCGTAAGCGCAGCAGCATAGATATAAATTAATACATCACCCATGGTGTCCCTCCTTTCTTCTCTCGAATTCTTTCGCTTTGATTGCCTTATAGATAAAGGAATGGATTGGAAGTGTATCAGTTTCGGCTAATAGATAGCCTGTGATTGCTTCAATTTCCGAAGGACGGCATGCGGAGATATCTTTATACATCGAAGAATAGTTTGCGCCTGTCGCTCGTGCTACCCTTTCGGTATTTTCCCATTCCACTGTAAAGTCGAGTTTCAGTACCTGGCATGCTTCCTGGCAAAGCCCCATCGCAAGATCACGGATGAATGGATTCTCCAGCAATTGGCCATTACGAACTTCAAATAAAGCAGTCAATGGATTGATGACCGCATTGACGACAAGCTTCTTAGCTAGCATCTGGTAGTAGTCCGGCTCTGCTATAAAAGGGAACTCATCTTGATTCAACTGCTCCACGAGTCTATCGACATTGCTTGACTTTTCCATAGAAGCGATTCTGATCACACCTTTTCCAGTATGGCGTACGGAGTTATCAGCAGTCTTCAACGCTCCATGCTCGGTAACCCCTACCATTACTGTCGAGGAAAGTTTTCGGACCCTTTCCAGATGTCCCATGCCATTTTGTAGAAAGACCAACGTCTCTTCAACACCGATTTCCTCTAATACAGGCACCAGCCCTTTCATGTGATTTTGTTTGACACATACAAAGGTAAGATCATGGTGCCTAAGATCTTTAATGAACCGAGCTTCTACCTTTACCGTGTCCGTAGTACCATCTAAACCGACACCATGCTCATTTACCAGCTTCATTTGTTCACGCCGCCGTACATACAACGTTACCTCGTTTCTTTCACCTAAGTAATGAGCCATTAATAAACCAACGGCTCCACCACCAATGATACCTATTTCCACGCCCACACCTCCAATCCCTGTTATGATTATTATTTATTGTAGCAAACTATTTAGAAAAACTTGGCTTATCGGCAAGTCCTTATGGCGAAAGCCTAAGTTTTTCTTATACTTTAACCCTTTAACAAGGTTAAACTTTCTTATAGTATGAAAAATACAGCACTAATTTTTCCCAAAAATTGAGCGTTCAGTCAATTGTACATTTCATTCTGAAAATTTTTATATTATAATATAGGTACAGAGAAAAGAAAGGGGAATTCATCATGTTAGAAACAATCAAAGTGGAACGGTTATTAGTAAATTATAAAACCCTTGAAGAATTCAAGCGGTTCAAAGAATATGGCAATCAGGAGCTTTCTATGCTGGAGGACCTGCAGAGCAATATTGTGGAGAATGACAGTGAGTCTCCTTTTTTCGGGATTTATTATGGAAACGCTTTAATCGCCCGGATGAGTTTGTATCGTGTTGATGCGAAATACGATCAATATTTTGACCCATCACAGGATTATTTAGAGCTATGGAAACTTGAAGTGCTGCCGGATTACCGTGGGAAAGGTTATGGTAAAGCTTTAGTAGACTTTGCAAAAAGCTATAATTTACCAATCAAAACGAATCCTCGTATCAAATCTCATGGGTTTTGGGAGAAAATGGGCTTCCAGAAAGCTCAGTATGATATGGAGAGGGACCTTGGGGAAAATCCGTTGATCTGGATGCCTGCAGGGGTCAACGAAAAAGATACGGGTGAAAGCAACGAATAAGTATTAGGAAAACATGGCTTGTCGCGTACTTATAACAAAAGCCTTCGTATTTTCTTATACTTTAACCTTAAACAAAAGTGAACTTCCTTAAAGTATAAAATAAGCCGCGCTATGTAATCCAATAGCGTGGCTTCTATTATTTGTCAGCAATAAAATTATCATTATACCGTTAAGTTGTGATCTTTCTGTACCCATGCCATCAGCTTCTCTACTTCCTTCCAGGCAGATTGATAACGGGTAACAGCGGCCTTCAACGCCTGATTTTCTTCTGATAAAGATTTGAGCCGATCTTCCATGAGCGGAAGATTATCTTCCGTATGCTGCTTCTCTTTCATCTGGGTCAATAGAGAAATTGCATCGTCTAATGACATATTAATGGGAGCATCCGTATCGGATGCTGGTACATGCTGCTTTCTTTTTCTTTCATTTTTAGCCGTTTCAATCGCTTGCTGGTAGTGTTTGCGAACATTCGCATTCCAACGGAAACCACAGGCCGCGGGAGTCCGGGAAAGTTTATCGGCTACTTCTCTGAAGGCTTCCAACTGCGTTCTTCCCTGCCGGATGCAGCGAAGGACCGTTTCAGCCAAAAGTAAATCTTCATCTTCTTTCCAAGCATCCTGTCGATTGACGTCCATTCCATCCCTCCTCTATCGTTTGCTTTATATGTATGCAAGACAGAGGTTTAATAGAATAAGTTAATAAATTAGAAGTTATCTCCTAGGAGTGGCGAGTCATAAACCGCTTGACAGCTTCTTTATGTTCTTCGGATTCCCATAGTCGGGAGCACGTACGTACTTCTTCATCCATAACTGGCGACAAAGATATCATGGACAGTTTTTTATCATATTGTTTTTTCCAGACTCGCATTTGCTCTACTGACTTTTCAAGAAATTTTGCAAGCAGATCCTCTACATTCCCAAGTTCTTCCCTTTCAATAAGACGATGCGCCCAGCCAATGGCCGCCACACGGTCACTGTCATACATTTCTGCTTCTATGAGCCATTGAAAAGCATATTCCGGACGGATTTTTTCATATAATAAAACTCCGCCGCCCCAACCCGGGGTGATTCCCAATTTACCCTGAACGAAGCCATAAGAGGCGTCCTTGACAGCATAGCGGATATCACACGCGGTTGCTATTTCACATCCTCCTCCCCGTGCCTGTCCGTTCAGCAAAGCGATGGTAGGCAAGGGAAAGGAAGCTAGTTGATAGACAACTTCTTTCATAGGGTATAAAGTTTGAAAGGCCTCACTTGCATTCATATCCCCATGTAAATCTTTTAAATCCCCTCCGGTACAAAAAGCACGGTCGCCACTCCCAGTGATGACCAGACATTTTACCCCCTCTGCCTCCTTCGCCTCTGTCAGTGCCTGAGAGAGCTCAGATGTCATCTGTTTTGATACCGCATTCATTTTCTCTGGACGGTTCAAGGTTATCCTGGCATATCCTGCAGGAAACACTTCATATGTAATCGTTTCATACTTCATCGATATCTCTCCTGTAATACGTCATATTAGATTTCATACATTACGAAATACTATAAAAAAAGATGCCTGAGATTATCAGACATCCTTTCTGCTTGCTTATTGTTCGACTACTTGCTTTCCATCATAGTGTCCACAAGATTTGCAAACATGGTGAGGCTTCGTGTACTCTCCGCAGTTGGAGCATTCCACCATGCCAGGTACGTGAAGTTTTTTGTGCGTACGACGTTGGTTCTTCACTTTTTTAGAAGTTTTTCGCTTTGGTACTGCCATGTTCTACACCTCCTTCAATCGTCGAAAATCTCTATTGGGATTTTCTCAGTCTTCGTTTTGGTTATCATTGAGTAATGATTGCAGTTTAGCCATTCGAGGATCCACTTTTTTCTCCTGTGCTTCCTCGGTGACCAGTTGCCAGCCTTGACCTTCTTGTGGTGCCTGATCATATGCTTCCTGTTTTTCAGAAAACACGCGAAAAGGAACCTCCAAGAGTACATTTTCCTTTATATAAGGCGTCAAGTCAAGAACTTCTCCATCCACTGGATGAATTTCTGACTCATCCTCTTCCTCATAAAAAGGGGAAACGGAAAAGACTTCAATAGCATCAACGTGAAATGGATATTCTACATCGACCAGTGTGCGGGCACATGGAAGTATCATCTTCCCATCGATGGTGAATTGGAAAGTGATTTCTTCTCCTTGCATAGTAGCCTGCCCTTTCACATGGACCGGATCAATGCGGCGAATATCATTCTTCATTTCTTCTAGTTCACTAATATCTACATCATCTTCAAATACAAACGGCTCATCGCCGGCTTGCTTGAGTTTTTGTAGCGGAAATTTCATAAATATCACCTCATGGCAACAAGAGTAATTGTAAATATATTTTAACCTTTTGTCAACATATTTTCTTTACAGACATCAAAAGCGGAAGCGGCCGCTTAGCGACGAAGGAACTGGACGGCTCCGTATGAGATAAAGGAAACACGGAGAGCGGAGCGATCCGATGTTGACTTATCGTAAGGAGGAGCAGGAAGTTCTCAAGTCGCTGGCCGCTGTAGCTAGCCGAATCAAAAGCGGAGGTGACCGTTCATCGGCGTATGAACTGGACGACTCAGTCTTTATAGTCTGCCTTCCTCGCCTTTCTCAATTAGATCATATGTTTTTACTAAAATAACATATCTCCCTAAGCATTTGCGAATGATATCTGTTTGCTGAAGACTCAGCTTGGAGATAGTTGGGTCCGTTACTATGAAAGGAAAGGGATGGTATGGGAAACGACTCGCTTTCCTGCGGGGGATCTGGCAAGCTTCCTCGGGCTAAAGCCCTGCGGGATCTCGCCTAGCCCCTTCTCCCGCGGGAGTCTCGCCGTTTCCCTTCCCATCCAGCCATTTTTAAAGATAATCGGACCCTTCAATAAGAGAAAAAGTGTATAGCTGAAACCTTTATCTTGACGCATTTATAATAAAGAGGCCAATGTCTTTTTCCAACATCATAGAGTGATTCTATAAGCTACCCTACATCGCCTGGTTATTTTTGCTACAATAGCCTTATCGTACATAATGGATATACAACAAGTTTATTACTATTCCATTGATTCTGTTAAATCTCAAAAATGATTTCACAGTTAAGCTGATTTCGAGGGCTCCCCATGACTAGGGGCGTAGGTAAACGGTGAGACTCCTCGTAAATGCTACGCATTTCCTTCGTGCGTTGGTTAAGTCAAGGTGAAAATTCAAAGTCCTGTGGGAAATGCGGGATCGCTGAGGCCCCGGAAGACGAAGTCTGAGGAGGCTCAGCGCATGCCCGCGGAAAGGGAGTCGTTCCCTGCCGGATCCTTATTCAGACAAACTTCTCGAAATCAAGTCTTCAACTTTACGGCCCTATGGACAACATCAGCTTTAAACAGAACCAATTTTTATGAAAGGAACGGTGTCAATGAAAGCATGCGGACTAGTCGTCGAATATAACCCATTTCATTATGGTCACCTCCATCATTTAGAACAATCAAAAAAAGAAACAGATGCGGATTGTATGATTGCAGTCATGAGCGGACCCTTTCTGCAACGAGGCGAACCTGCCATCACCGACAAATGGTCCAGAGCCCGGGCAGCACTTGAATCGGGAATTGATTTAGTAGTCGAACTGCCTGCCATGTTTGCTGTCGAGCACAGCGACCTATTCAGTAAAGGGGCAATATTGACATTAAAAGAACTTGGTATTGATGCCTTATGCTTCGGAAGTGAACATGGAAATATAAAAAGCTTTATAGAAGCAGCTGACGCCTACAACGAAAACCAGGAAACATTTGACGCTTACCTTCACGAAGGATTATCCGCAGGGCTATCATTCCCGGAAGCTGCAAGGTCTGCTTATCGGTCGATAGGCCTTACCGAAGGGGAAGTCGACTTATCGAAACCGAATAATATACTTGGTTTTAGTTATGTCAAACAATTGATGAACTATGCCTCTGAAGTTAAAGCAACGACAATCCAACGAATCAATAATGATTACCATGACGAGAACATAACCGGGAATATCGCAAGCGCGACAAGCATCCGGAAGGAGCTTTTAAGGCACGGGGATATGACTCAAGAAGCCGCCAGAACGCTACCTGAAAGTACGAGACAGATGCTGGTGGATTATAAGCGTAAAACCAACATGTGGCACCAATGGGATCATTACTTCCCCTTTTTACATTATCGCATCTTGACGATGAGCAAACAGAAGCTTCGCACCATCCACACCGTCGAAGAAGGGTTGGAAAACCGCTTGAAACGCGTAGCCAAACAAGCAAATTCATTTCAGGAATTAATGGAAGGCATGAAAACAAAACGGTATACGTGGACCAGACTGCAGCGGATGTTTACCCATATCTTATGTAACAACACAGCGGAAGAAGCACAGCCACTTCTCTCCTTAGAAAAGATACCCTATGTAAGAATCCTTGGGATGAATGCCACAGGGCAGGAATATCTAAAAAAAGTACGGAAGCATGCGGATGTTCCCTTCATCAACCAAATCCAACAGCTGGACGACCCGCTGCTGGAAGTGGATGAACGAGCGGCTAATGCTTACTATAGTGTCCTGCCAACTCCACTGAAAGCTGAAATGATAAATCAGGAACTCCAGCCACCGATTCGAATCCATGCAACAAAATAAAAACTAAAGGAGCTGACAACCTTGTGGTTGACCAGCTCCTTTTACTTTCATTCGTTCGGTTCTATTTGGTTCAGATAGTCGAGCGCATCCTGGAAGGTATCAACCGGAACGATGTCCATGTCAGTTTCTATCTTCTGTGCTGTTTTCTGGGCAACTTCGTAGTTGGACCCTTCTTTGCCTTCATCATTCGGGGCGAAGAAAATGTCAGCACCAGCATTGTCAGCCGCTACCACCTTCTTATCGATGCCACCGATTCTTCCTACTTCGCCTTCATAGGATATCTCACCTGTTCCGGCTACTTTATATCCTTTGGTAATGTCCTCTTCCGTTAGTTGATCATAAATTTCCAGGGAGAACATTAAACCGGCGCTTGGCCCTCCGATTTCTCCGCTTTTGAACTGCACCTTAGGATTGACATCGACACTGCGATCTGTAACGAGGGTAATGCCGACTCCAACTTTATCTTTTTGGTCTGGAAAAGGGGCAAGTTCAATTTCTTTGACCATTTCCTCTCCATCCCGTTCGATGGTCAGCTTAACCGATTCGCCCTCTCCCATTTTATCTACATAATCCACTAAATCACTGGATTCAGTGACTTTCTTATCATCAACCCGGGTGATGCGGTCACCTGGTTTCAATTCTTCTTCTGCGGGCATCCCATCCAGCAAGTTCATTACATAGACACCTTCATATTGGATTTCTATGTCCTTACCTGCCGCTTTATAGGCTACAACCTGTGAAGCTTCCTGAGATGACTCCATCATTTGCAGCTGAGCATGATAATATTCACTTTCTGAAATTCCTTCGGGACGAATATCTTCCAGTGGATATATTTGATGGAACGGCCTGACTTTTGCCAACAGATACTGGATCGGTGTCGCCTGCCCTCCTCTTACCGTTACGAGGTGCATTTCCCCTTTACTGTCATAAGCTCCTTCAACCTGCACGACAGGATTGAGCTCTTCTGCTCCTCCAGGCTTATAAATATAAAAAGGCAACCGGTAGCCGCCTAAAAATAATGCTAATAAAACAGTAATGATTGCAGTGATAATATAACGCCTGCTTAATCTCATGCTAAGACTCCTTCCAATTGGCCAAAAGACCCTTGATGTTACTGATTTGGGCCTTTGCAGCTTTCTCCCCTTCTTTGATGATTTCTTCAATGTCTGTGAATGCTCTGGTACTGAAACGGGATACGTCCGGCTGAATCATGATATCTGCAGATACTCCCAAGTGAGTAACCAGCTCATCCTGCATGATATCAATACTTTGCGTGATGACATCATAGATAGAATTAATATCAGCATCGCCGCTGAATTGAGCACAGTCTACGGCAATTACCATATCTGCTCCCATTTCTTTCGCCACCGAGGCGGGAACCCGATCAATGACGCCGCCATCTATGTACAAGCGATCGTCTATTTTTTCAGGGACGAAAATTCCCGGTATGCTGATACTTGCTCGCACCGCATCGCTGGCATTACCTGTCATGAACACCCGTTTCGTACCTGCATAAAGGTCAGTAGCCACCACACCCATTGGGATAACAAATTCTTCAATTTTCTTATGGTATGTGAACAAACGGATATATTCTTTAATTCTCTTCCCCTGGATAAATCCCATCTTAGGAACGGTAAAATCCAGGTAATACTTTCTTTTAAAAGTAGCTGCAAGCTTATATAAATCCTCGATTTTCTGGCCTGCTGCATAAAAAGAGCCTACCAGCGCCCCCATACTGCTGCCCGCTATCAAATCGACAGGAATGTTGTGGTCATGCAAGGCTTTTATCACTCCCAGATGTGCAAAGCCTCGTGCTCCACCTGAACCTAAAGCCAGACCGATTGTTGGACGCTTCACTTATGATCTCTCCCTGATGGTATTTACAACTATTTTATGGCATATCTGGAGGCACTATGTGCATATCTTTAAAAGACGAACGTATGCTTGTCTTAATTGTAAACATTCTACTACGTATAAAAATAGAAGTACAGGAATCTGAATGCTTTTTTCTTAAGGAGGCGGACATGAAATCACAAGTGAAATCATTCATCCTCGCCCTATTCACCATTCTTTTCGCGATATTATTAATCAAATACCCAGACCAGGCTTTATCCGCCAGCATCCGGGGGTTGAATATGTGGTGGGAAATCGTATTTCCTTCCCTGCTTCCCTTTTTCATCATTTCTGAATTGATGATCGGGTTCGGAGTGGTTACGTTCATCGGTGTTTTATTCGAACCGATTATGCGGCCATTGTTTAATGTGCCTGGTTCGGGAAGTTTCGTATGGGCGATGGGAATGGCGAGCGGCTACCCATCAGGCGCCAAGATAACAGCAAGGCTTCGACAGGAAGGGCAATTATCCCGTATCGAAGCTGAGCGACTGGTTTCCTTCACGAACGCTTCCAACCCCTTATTTATTTTCGGAGCTATCGCTGTCGGCTTTTTCAATGATCCTTCCCTTGGTATTCTGCTTGCAGCAAGCCACTATGCCGGTAATACGATGGTCGGCCTTGTCATGCGCTTTTACTGCCGAAAAGACACTGGAAGCTCAAAAAAAAGTTCAGAAGGCTTTTCCCTGAAACGCGCCTTCCGTGAACTTCATAAAACTCGTATTAAGGACGAGCGGCCTTTCGGAAAAATGTTCGGAGATGCTGTTTTATCTTCTTTGCAAACCCTTTTGATGATTGGTGGTTTCATTATCATATTTTCTGTATTGAACAAACTTTTGTTCGTCACAGGCATCACCGAAGTCATTGCCGCCAGTTTCAGTTTTCTGTTGATGCTGCTTCACTTGCCTGAAGTGTTGAGCATCCCCATCTTTTCAGGACTGATGGAAATCACGATGGGTTCTCAGATGATTTCGCAATCCGGAGTAGAAATGCTCTATGCAGCTATTGCAGTCAGCTTCATTCTGGGTTTCAACGGTTTCTCCGTTCAGGCCCAGGTAGCGAGCATACTTGCCGAAACGGATGTACGTTTTCTCCCTTATTTCATCGGCCGCCTGATGCATGGGGTCTTTGCCAGCATATTATGTATCTTGCTTTTTCATCCCTTATACGTATCACAATCAGATGGGTCATCGGGGTCAGTACCTGTTTTATCAAAGATAGGAGCTCATAATTGGGCGATGGACTTATTGGAACAGTTATCCTACTATGGTCCGTTGATAACGATCGCAAGCCTGATGACGGGTTGTCTCATCCTATGGAAACAACGAAAAGAATCCCATAGTTTTAAATAATATAAAACCTGCCTTGATACGATCGGCAGGTTTTATTATTTCCCATTAACCTAAGTATTTTTCCTTTAAAGCAGCTTCAACAGGTGGAGGTACAAGATCAGAAACAGACGCTTGATATTTTGCCACCTCTTTGACAATACTGGAACTTAAAAATGAATACTGGTTATTGGTCATCATGAAGAATGTTTCAATTTCTTCATTCAGTTTTCTATTCATGGAAGTGATTTGCATCTCATATTCAAAATCACTGACGGCCCGAAGTCCGCGTAAAATCGCCTGGGCGTTCTTGCTCTGTGCGTATTCCATCAATAATCCTCCGCAGGAATCCACGGAAACGTTTTCAATATCCTTTGTGACTTCTTCAATCAGTGCCTTTCGTTCTTCCACATCGAATAGCGGGGCTTTTGATTGGTTATTGAAAACGGCGACGATGACATGGTCAAAAACTTTGGCACCTCTTTGGATGATATCGAGATGTCCATATGTAATCGGGTCGAAACTGCCTGGACAAATGGCAAGTCGTGTCATGCTAGATCCTCCTTACTGATATATACTGATGGCAATCGTACCACCATAGATTTCATGTTTGAATAATGGAATCCCTGCCAGCTGATCAGGCAAGTGTTCATCAGCATCATGCTCACAAATGATCATTCCATTTTCTTTCAACAACTGATGTTCGTTGATACCCTCGACCAGTTTCTCATAGGAAACTTTTTTATATGGAGGATCAAGGAATATCAAGTCAAAGCTCAAGCCACGTTTCCCTGCCGCCTTCATCGCCCTGAAAGCATCGGTACGAAACACCTCTGTCTGCTCTTCCAGTTTCAGAGCTTTCAGGTTGTCATAGATTGTCTGAATCGCTTTCGGGTGCTTATCGACAAAGACACAGTGGTCGATACCACGGCTGATCGCTTCGATTCCTAATCCCCCACTTCCAGCAAACAAATCAAGGGCCTGGCCACCTTCGAAAAAGGGACCGATGATTTGGAACAGCGCTTCCTTCACTTTATCCGTGGTCGGCCGGGTAAGCCGGTTGGGGACCGGGCGAAGTTGTCTTCCTTTATGTTCACCAGCAATCACTCTCATATGTATCCCCTCCTACAGCTATCAAGCTGATTCACTAAAAACGGCTCGCGCGTTGGCGAAGAGTTGTCGAATCATTCTCCATTATCCTACCACAAACTGTCTTTTTCGTGAAACTTCCTTTTAAACAAATAATTCATGAAGAATGTTGTATAAATTTAAAAGGAAGGGTTCATAATAACCAATGAAGCAGGAGGCAATGGCTTACTGCTTTAGAAGACGGAGAAGGCTTACATCCCCATAAGCCTTCCTCCGGTTTCTCCTCTCCCTTTGCTTTTTGTTTCTCCAAATCGGAAACAAAAAGACGGGCTGTCCGCTTATGCATATGGAGATATATGTCGAAAGGCAATGTCTTCACGCACTAGCCGGACAGCCCTATTTTTATTTTTCTCTCCCTTCTTCCATCCAGTATGATATTTTCTTTCCGTTCACAACTTTGCTATTCCATGCTAAAGTTAATGCGAAAGTACATTACATAAAATGAGGTGGCAAATAGATGAACCAGAAATTCATTGAATTGGGAGAAGGAACATCCGACTTATACGAGTTGATTGATATCGGTGATCATATGGCGGGTCGTATCAAACATATAATGACATTTTCGACAATTAAAAAAGGTCAGCAGGTTGTTTCTCTGGCGCTTGTCCTGGAACCATCCGGCACCGATAAATTCCAGCCAATTTATATATGCCGGGAAGGGGTCCCGGATCCGGAAGAAAAGAAAACCCAGCGTTATGAAATGTTCGAAGCTTTGGCAGAACGCCTTGAAAAAACGATCATTCCATTGACCGTGAAACCATCCGATGAATTTTATGAAACAGCGTTATATTACCAGCACTTGATCGGAATTCTCCGGATGAACCGTTACATCCCACCGATGAGCTAATGCTCCATCATCCTTATTACTTTGATTTTTCATAAGAGGCTTATTCAACTATCGATTCGTAAAGTCGAAGACTTGATTTCGAGATAATATTTGTGTTTAGGGGCTCCGGGAAACGGTTCGCTTTCCTGTGGGGGACCTGGCAAGCCTCCTCAGACTTCGTCTTCCGGGGTCTTGCCTAGATCCTTCTCCCACGGGAGTCTCACCGTTTCCCCATAACCGTCAAGCTAACAATGAGTGTTGCGAAAAGAGAGTTATGACCGATCTCTTTTTCAATATTTTTCCAACCATAACCTTAACTTTCACTATACAAATTCATCAATCCAAAAACACTGGCTTTAACGCCTTATTTATAAGCTATTCCTAAAATGTCAAACGGACTAGTATGCTTTTTCCTATGCTCTTTTCTTCCGTGTCGCCTGGCATTTTCAAAGATAGCTTCCATCAGCTTACATACACTCTTTGTATCGGATTGGCTGGGGGATACGAGGTACGGAAGTGCCTCTTTCACCAGATTCATGCACTTGTATTCACTTGCCTCTGTCTGGTGCTTCCAATACAAATAATATCGACACTGGAAGGTCATCATGGAAGAGAGAAGGATTTCAATTAACGTGCCGTATAAATGACATTCAAAACGTTCTTGTTTCATTTTTCGGATCTCATCAATTTCAAAGAGGGATTTCCAGGCTTTAAATAAGATCTCAACCTGCCACCTTATGGAATAAAGGGGATAAAGGTCTTGAGCGTTCAAATCTTCTTGTGTTACATTGGTGACAAGGATTTGAACATTATTTCTTTGTTTGGCAGAAAGGGTTTGGTGACCTTTCTGCCTTTTTAATTGTAACGCCCTCTCACGCCTTTTCTGTTGTTCCGGAGTAAGTTTCTGGGCTACAACGCGCCCTATGAATGAATTTCGTGGATCGCCCCCGACTTTGATGAACCCATAATCAACAGTTTCTCCTGTAGCCTTCGGCTTCAAGTCTTTTTCAGGCTTGATTTGAATCCACCCTTCTTTCGAACTACCCAACCAAAACTTTGTCTGGCTTGGAACCCTGCTTATATAGAAAGCTCCCATCTTCTCGATTTCCTTGATAAGGCTTGCCGAATAATACCCCAAATCACGCAGAAGAAGATCAC